>CAZXIW010000006.1:0-45878 GCA_964640905.1 uncultured Oscillospiraceae bacterium | reverse complement strand
ATAACAGGCGGAAGGGAATGTCATTTTCTGATATTGGCAAACAAAGTATCTCCCTATGCATCGCGTCCGATACAAGCGCCGGACATCCGGCGAGAGGAGCTGGCGGCTTGCGCCGCCGGAGGGCCGGGACTGCGGTAGATATCATCTGTGCAGCTCCTGCGATTTCCGGCAATACAGACAGAAATAAAAATCCGTGTAGTCTGACACGACTACACGGAAACAAAGCCCCTATTCCTGTGATAAGAACTGAACATTTCGACCCCGGTCATGGCAGAGTACAGGGCAGCTCTCGGAAGACCTGACTTATCCTGATAAACAGGCATCACAGTGACCGACTCGCGGGGCTTCTCACCCCATTCCACCTGCAAGCGTAACGCTTGCGCGAGCTACCCGGTATTTTATTTTCATCATAATAGCACGGAAGGCGATTGCTGTCAATATAAGCTCCGGCAAGCATATTGTTTTTTATATAAGCCTGGTCGAAAAAAGGAATATCAGAATGCCCACGTGCCATTTCTGAAAATTGCGACGGTTTTTCCGCCTGCGCACAAAGCGTCGATGGAAAGATCTTCTGTTCCGATCATGAAGTCCTCATGCACCATCGAGTCATTGACGCCAAGCGCGCGGCACTCGTCGAGGGTTTTATTTTCAAAGTCCACGATCGTGTCAGCAAAGCCCATGCCAAGAGCCAGATGGCAGCAGGCATTTTCATCAAAGAGCGTGTTATAAAACAGGATGCCTGACTGGTTGATGGGCGAGTCGAAGGGCACAAGCGCGCACTCGCCAAGATAGCAGCTGCCCTTGTCCATCTCGATGAGCTTGGTGAGAAGCTCATGGTTTTCTTCCGCGTGCCACTCGGTCGCTTTTCCCTCGTGGAAGCGAATCCAGAAGTGATCGATCAGCTGCCCCTGATAGGAAAGGGGCTTGGAGGAGTAGACGGTACCCTCGGCCTTTCCGCGCATGGGGGAGATGAAGCATTCCTCGGACGGAATGTTCGGGTTAAAGACGATGCCCTGTAAGCTTTTTTCTGCGCCGCCGCAGAACTGCGCCTCGGGGATCATGCCGACGCGAAGGTCTGTGCCGTTGGAGGCGGTGTAGTGAAGCTCCGAAATGGAAAGAGAATTCAGATACGCGCATCTGTCATGCAGGTCCTGGTTGTGCGCCTGCCAGGCGGCAACGGGGTCTTCCGTCACGCGGGCAGTTGACAAAATGGCCTCCCAGAGCTTTTCGACGGCCTGGCTTGCCCGGAGGCCGGGGAAGAGCTTCTTTGCCCACTTCACGCCCGGCACAGCCGCGATGCACCACTGGTATTTGTTTTCGATCTGGTCGCGGTAGCCCTTGATGATGGGGTATTTTTTCTGCTGCGCCTTTGCCATCTTCTCCTGATTGACGCCCTTGAGCCCGTCCGGGTCGCAGGACTCAAGATAGATGCGGCAGGGGATGGTATCAACATAGTGCTGCCATCTGGCCTCCTCGTAGTTTTGAAGCTCAGACATGGTGGCAAGACTGCGGTAGCGGACATGGAGCTTGTCAAGCGGCTGGTGCGTCCAGTCCACCACGACCTTCTTGGCCTTCAGGCGGTAGCACTCTTCAACGAGCATCGTCACAAACTCCGGCTGGTCAAGCTCGGCCTGAATGAAGACCTCCTGCCCCTTCTGCACATTGACGCCGCAGGCGGCAATGAGCCGCGCATAGGAACGAAGAACTGATTTTTTCATAAAATATTCGCCTCATATCGTTGAAATTTGTTTTTCTTATCATACCACGTTTTGCCGCGTTTGAAAAGCAGAAGGGCTGAAAAAGCAGAAGACGGGAAAAGCAGAAGGCAGGAAAAAGCCCCGCGCCTTGCAAATTGCGCGGCTGCGTGCTATGCTAAGAAAAAATCCATCCCGGAGGAACGACTATGAAGAAGCAGCTTGCAAGAGAGCTTCTGGACTTTATTGCCCAGAGCCCCAGCACCTATCACGTCATCGAAACGCTCCGCACGCGCCTGCGCCGCTCTGGCTATGAAGAGCTGGCGGAAAACGCGCGCTGGAACATCCAGCCGGGCGGCAAATATTTTCTCACGCGCGGCGGCGCAAGCTGCATCGCCTTCCGCGTGCCGAAGACGGATGCGCGTGGCTTCATGCTCACAGCCAGCCACGCGGACAGCCCAACCTTTAAAATCAAAGAAAACCCCGAGCGCGCGGCAGGAAGCCAGGTGCAGCTCTCAACCGAAAAGTATGGCGGCATGCTGATGGCGCCGTGGTTTGACCGGCCGCTGTCTGCCGCCGGGCGCGTGCTGGTAGACACGGAAGATGGCGTGCAGAGCCGCCTTGTAAACCTCGACCGTGACCTTTTCGTCATCCCGAACCTTGCCATCCACATGAACCGCGCGGCAAACGACGGGGTCAAGTTGCAGGCCAACATCGACACGCTCCCGCTTTTTGGCGGGAAGGACAGCCAGGGGAGCTTTTTAAAGCTCGTGGCTGCGTGCGCCGGATGCAGGCCGGAAGACATTCTGGGGCATGATCTGACGCTTTACCTTCGCCAGCCGGGCGCGCTTCTTGGCGCGCAGGAGGAATATATCCTGAGCCCGAAGCTGGACGATCTTGCCTGCGTGTTTGCAAGCCTTGAGGGTTTCCTCGCGGCCAGGGAGGCCGGGAGCATCCCGGTTCTTTGCGTCTTTGACAGCGAAGAGGTCGGAAGCGAGACCATGCAGGGCGCAGGCTCGACACTCCTGCGGGATACCCTTCGCAGGCTCACGCAGTCGCTTGGGATGACCGACGGCCATTTTGCCCGGATGCTCAGCGAGAGCTTTCTTCTTTCCTGCGACAACGCGCACGCCCAGCACCCCAACCATCCGGAGTTTTCAGACGCGGGCAACTGCCCGCAGCTGAACGCCGGCGTGGCGTTAAAGTTCAACGCCAACCAGCGCTACGCGACAAGCGGCCTCTCGGCGGCTCTTTACCGCAAGCTCTGCCGCCGCGCAGGCGCGCGGGTGCAGGTCTATGCCAACCGCTCCGATCTTCCCGGCGGGTCAACGCTGGGCTCGATTGCAAGCACGCTCGTGCCTGTCCTGATGGCCGACATCGGCCTTCCGCAGCTTGCCATGCACTCTTGCATGGAGACGGCGGGCACGGAGGATCTGTTTGAGCTTGTGAATATTTGCCGGACGCACTTTGAGTCTGCCATTCAGGTAAACGGCGAGACCGTAAAACTTCTATGATTTTGAAAAGCCCGGGCAGTTCATCTACTGCCCGGGCTTTTGGCCCAACGTTTTTCCCGGAAAAGCGGCGAGTCGCTTACGGTTCGGTTGCACTTTTTGCGCCTTGGCTGTAAAATAAACGCACAAATCGCGAGGTGATAGAATTGTTTGAGATCGACAAAAAGAGGTTTGGCGCGTTTGTGGCCGCGCTCCGGAAGGAAAAGGGCTACACGCAAAAGGAGCTTGCCGAAAAGCTTTTTATCTCGGCCAAGGCTGTGAGCAAATGGGAGACCGGCATCAGCATCCCGGACACGGCGCTGCTTGTTCCGCTGGCAGAGCTGCTTGGTGTCACGGTGACGGAGCTGCTTCTTTGCAGACGCGCGCCGGAGGGAGAGGCGCTGGACGCTGCGCAGGTAGACGAGGCCGTCAAGACGGCGCTTACTTATCAGGACCAGGATACGCCGCGCGCGTATCAGACCAAAAGCCGCTGGAAGCTTTTTTATCTGCTGGCGCTTTTGCTCGGCGCAGTGGAGGCGGCGCTCTGCACCCGGCTTTCGATCTTCGCGCCCACACTCTGGACGACCCTGATTCTCGGCGCGGTCTTTGGCGCGTATTTCTGCCTTTTTGTCAAGACGCGCCTGCCGGCCTTTTATGATGAAAACGAGTGCAGCTTTTACTTTGACGGAATTTTGCGCATGAATCTTCCGGGTACGCGCTTTTCAAACCGAAACTGGCCGAAGGTGATTCTGGCCGGGCGCGTCTGGTCGTGCGCGGTCGTGGCAGGGTATCCGGCTTTGGTGCTGGCGATGGGGCTTTTGCTTCCTGCACTCTGGGCAAAGCTTGAGCTTGCGCTGTGCCTGACGCTTTGCCTTGGCGGGCTGTTCGTGCCGCTTTATGTTGTCGGAAGAAAAAACAGATAACGCCCACAGCAAAGCTTTGGGGCAATTTCAAAGGAGGGCGCGGCAAAGCCGCGCCCTCCTGATGCGTTTTATGAAGACTTTATAGAATCCAGCAGCGTCCGGGCGGCCTCCTGCGGCGAAAAATCTGCATCTCCGAAGAAAAACAGCGAGACCGAAAGCACACGCCTGCCGCTTTGCAGAATGATGCGGTACTCCCCGAAGGGAAGGCGGAAGCAGTAAAGCTGGTCTGCGCCGATGTCCGGCGCGTCCAGATTTGTGACGGTGTGGTTGTTTTTGGGGTAATTTCGCTTTACGCCCCAAAGATCGCAGCGGTAAATTTCCTCTGCGAGCCGGGCGGCAAGTGCGTCTGTGCGCAGCGCATAATAGTCTGCCTGATAGCGAAAGCTTCCGCCTTCGGCGAGACTTCCATACTCATGAAGCGAGAAAATTTCCGGCGCAAGCAGATCGTTTTGTTTGTGAACTGTGGCCGCAAGGTCTGTGACGTGCACATCCGGGCTTTGCGCAAGCAGAGCTTCTGCGCGCGCGAAGGGGATCGTTTCCCCAAAGCTTTCAAGCGGCACATGGACATCTGTCTTTAATCCCAGCACCTGCACAAAAAGAACGACCCAGAGGAGCATTGCCGGAATTTCGGCTGCCCTTCGCGCAAGATAGCGCCGGGTGCGCTTTTTCCAGCCGTCACCGTGCTGCAACGGCTCTCCCAGACGAAGCTTTTTGCGGAGCTTTCGCAGGCGGAGATAATCGGTCAGCGCGCCAAGCGACAGAAAGAGCGTTAAGGCGGCAAGCAGAACGCTTCGGAATGTGCCAAGTGTCAAAATGGCAAGCAAAAATGCCGGCAGGCGCAGAAAATAATTGAGCGCCGGGTGGATGGCCAGCCAGTAAACGACGGAAAAGAGCCGGTTTGACAGCGCGCTTTGCACGCGCTTGAGAGAAATTGCCTGCACGGCGGGGTCGGTGTTGAGTTCAGGAAGGGAGCTGTCAAACGTGCAGTAGATCAGAAACTCCCGCCACTCGGTGACAAACTGCCAGCCCATCTCCTGCATCAGAGAAATGGCGGCGTCTTTGTTGTCCGGGAAATCGGAAAAGGCCCTTTCCTTTGGCGCGGCCTCCAGACGGTAGCGCGCGCGGCGCGGCGCATCGACAGTAAAGCAGGCAAAGCCCAGAAAAAAGCCGTCTTCTGATAAAAAGAGCCCGCGCCCGGCCTGCTCTTCCAGCCAGCTTTCCAGCCCCTCCACATCATAGTCCGGGCAGGGGACGACCATCCAGCGTGTTTTGCTCGGTTTATTCATGCAGCAGCCCTCCCAGCTTTTTGGCGTCTTGCAGACAGGCCGTCAGGCGGTTGACCTCCGTGTGGTAAGCATCCATTCCGCGCGCGGTGATGCGGTAGGTGCGCTTGCGGCCTTCGACGGAAATTTCCTCGATGTACTGAACCTCCTGAAATTTAGACAAAATCGTGTAAAGCGTGGCAGGACCGATTTGAAGCCGCCCGCCGGTCGCGCGCTCAATGAAGGCGGCGGCCTCGATGCCGCACATGGGCCTCTGGCTGAGCGCCAGGAGAACGTAGAACATCGACTCTGTCAGATTTTCAAGCGCTTTTCGCGGCATGGCCTTCACCTCCCGGCAGCTATGATATCGTTTATTGATATTATAAAACGATATTAAAGCGCTGTCAAGTAATGCCGGGCAGAATTTCCGCTACAGCAGGTGGCGTTACAATTGATGTGAGATTATGAGCGACAGTCTGATTCCCATTGTGATTTTGCTGATTGTCGGCATTATGGTTGGCGCGTGGATCATTGGCGGAACGATACCATCTCTGATGTACTTTGGCCTCAAAATGGTTTCGCCGAAGATCATTCTTCCACTGACCTTTATTCTCTGTGCGCTGATGGCTGTCTTTACCGGAACAAGCTTCGGCTCAGTTGCAACGATGGGACTGGCACTGACCGGCGTTGCCATGGGCATGGGAATGCCTGTCCCGATGGTTGTCGGTGCGGTTGTTTCCGGCGCATGGTTCGGCGACAAGCTTTCTCCCATGTCGGACAGCACCAATCTCGCCTCGGCAATGACAGGCGCAAATCTCTATTCGCATATTGGCTCGATGATGTGGACAACGATGCCCGCAACGATCATCACCATTATCATCTATACCATCATTGGCCTTGGCTACAGCTCGGATACAGCCGATATGACAAACATCAATCTTATGCTCGATACGCTGGATGAAACATTCAATATTCATATTGTGGCCATCATTCCCGCTATTTTGATGCTGGTGGTTTCGGTTTTGAAGATTCCGTCCATCCTGGGGCTCTCTGGCGTTGCAATTTTCTCGATCATCTTTGCCATGCTTATGCAGGGCGTGTCCTTTACCGAGGTCATGGGCGCATGCTATTCCGGCTACCAGTCCAGCACCGGTGTTGCGCTGGTCGACACGATTCTGACCCGCGGCGGCCTGACTTCCATGATGGTGACGGTTGCTCTGGTGCTCATTGCGGGCATCATGGGTGGCGCGCTGAAGGCCAGCGGCGTCATGGACGTGTTCGTGGAAAAGGTTCTCAAGCGCTTTATCAAGAGCGGCAAGTCCCTGGTCGTTACCGCCATGGCCTATAGCTATTTCATCCTTCTCATCTCCGGCAGCCAGCCGCTTGGTGTTGTCATGGGCGGGCCGACCTTCAAGGATGCTTACGATGAAATGGATCTTGACCGGAAGGTACTCTCACGCGCGCTGGCAGTATCCGCTGTTTGCCCACCTTCAGAGGCGCGGGCATCCGGTCTGTTTGCCCCGCGCGGGCTTGCGCTGTGCGCGTCAAAGCCTCGCCCGCCGCCTGCGTGCATGCTGCCCATTGCCGTAAGCTCCAGCCCGGAGGCGTCGATCAGCGCGTCCGTTTCCTGCCGCGCTTTGGCGCTTGCGGCAATCGCGCCGGAGAGCTGCGCCAGAACCGACTGCCCGCGCAGCTTTACAAGCTGATAGAGCGTCTCGGCTGCGGCCTGATATTCTTCAAAAGAATAAAAGGCCGTAGGGTCAGAGTCTACAAGAGTGTCGATCTGGCTTCGCACGCGTGTGTAAAATGCGTCAAATGCGCCGCCCTCGATATAGTCCTCTGCCAGCGCGCGCAGGCACGCATAATACTGGCTGTGATAGCTTTCATCTTCCAGCAGCGCGTCAAAAAATTCTGTGGCGTTCCACGCGTCATCGATGGCGCGGTTGACAACGCTGGTCGCGTCGCTGCCGCCCATGCCGCCGAAGGCCAGATTGTAGTCCCAGGGCAGAAGATTCAGCCTTCCGCCGGATTCATAGAGATAGTAATTGTGCGCCATTGAGCCGGAGAGGCTGTCGTCGTTGACCGAGAAAATGTGAACCGCCGCATAGCGAAGAAGATTTTCCGTGTCCATGGCTTCTTCGAGCTTTGTTCCCACCGCGATATTTTGAAGCGCTGTGATAACGCGCCTGCGGTCGGACTTGTTTGTTTTGCTGACGGCGCCGTCCCAGATGGCCTGGTAGCTCTCAAGCTCGTCATCCGTATAGTTGAGATTTGCGCCGCCGCTTCCCGCGCCAAAGCCACCTTCAAAATCGCCGCCGGGAAAACTGTGCATGTCTTCTGCCGGGCGCGGGGAGGCAGAGGGCTTGCCATTTTGCGCGCCGTCTGCGGAGGCGGGCACATCGCCCCGCTCGTGCGCGCGCGCATCCGGTGCAGCTTCCTCCGGCGGCAGCTCTTCCGGCATTTCGGGCGGCGCTTCGCCGTCAGCCGTGGGCGCGGCTTCTTCGCCGGAGAAGCCGTGACCGTCGGGCATTTCAAAGCCTTCGGGCAGCTCAAAGCCCGTCGGCATCTGCGGCATGCCGCCCTGCCCGCCTGCCATGTCCATGGCGTCCGGCTTGTAAAGCTTACCGCTTTGCACGCCGTAGTTTCGGAGCAGGAAGCTGTCCTCCACGGCCTCCAGCGCCAGATAGACGCCCCGGTATTCTCCGTTTACGCAGACCTTCGCGTAGTTATAAAGCGACGCGTCCGCGCTGAGATACTGAAACATGTCGTAGACGAGTGCCTCTTTCATGTTCGTTGCGTCGGCATAGTTATTGTTTAAAATCAGCTTGTCCAGGCCAAAGCAGCTCTGCCCATCAACAAAATGGTCAAATTCGAGCTTGAAGCTGTAGCGGTCGGTCGTGGGGTCGTTTGCGATGGAGGAAAGGCTGGTGTTCCCCTTCGGGCGGATGGCGACGCGGTAAAAGGTCTGGCCGCCGAGCTCTACATCGCAGGTGTAATACGTTTCCTCCAGCGCATGCTCCAGCATGTCCTGCCAGTCCACCTCGTCCATGATGATGTTGATGTTAAGCACCTCGCTGGTGTCGAAGAGCACCGATTCATATTCCATTGTAACGCCGCTCTGCGCGATTTTCCCGGAAAAGCCGACCGCGCAGATGCATGCCGCGCAGACAAGCGCCATGAGCGCGGCGATGACGCCGGGGACGTGTCTGTTGTCGATCATAGCCGCCTCCTGTCAGCTGAGGTATTCTCCGTTATAGGCCACAAGCGTTGCGTCCTCCACGCCGAGGATGCGCGAGAGCTCGTTGACAAAGCCGGTGGAAGCGTCCTTTGTGCGAAGCTCTGCCGTCAGCTCAATGCTCTGCGCGCGGATGGTTTTGGATTTGACGACAACGTGCGAGGTCTGACGCTTTAAAATTTCCATGACGCTCTGCTCTGCGACCTCGTTTTCACAGCGCAGAACCAGAAGATAGGGCTGGCTGCGAACCTTGCGGTTAGCAAAGAGCAGGAGAATGACGCCGATGATGGCCGAGCCGAGCGTGGCCAGCGGGATCATGCCCGCGCCAATGACAATGCCGACAGCCAGCGACCAGAACAGAAACACAATCTCGACCGGCTCTTTGATCGCCGCGCGGAAGCGGACGATGGAGAGCGCACCCACCATGCCAAGCGAGAGCACCACGTTTGACGTTACGGCCATGATGACAAGCGTTGTGACCAGCGACAGCCCCACAAGCGTGAGCGCAAAGCCGGAGGAATACATGACGCCGGTCAGCGTCTTCTGATAAATGACAAAGATGAACAGGCCAATGAGCAGCGCCGCGCCAAGGCCGATGAGAGTGTCGAGAAGCGAAAACTCTGTGATGCTCTCAAGAAAGCTGGACTTGAAAATGTCGTTAAAATTCATATAAGAAACTCCCTGTCTTTGATTTGCCGCTCAGCCGAACCGGCGGCAGGCGGCGTATTTGGAAAATGCCTGCTGGCGCAGGCAGCCGGTCTGCAAAAGCCCGGCGATCACATCCGGCAGAAATTCATCAAATTTGACCTCCAGAAGCCGCGCGTCCGGCGTGTCGGTTGCGCAGAGATTCGGGTCGGGGGCGCGCAGAAGGGCCGTGCAGAAAAGACTTGTCCGAAGGTCAGAATCAAATGTAATACGGACGTTTCCGGGCGCGTAGACATACGCCTCGCGCAGATAGGAGACCTGCACGCGCGGCCTGAGCTGCTGGGTGCGCATTTTGAAAAACAGCTCCTGCACCAGCGGCTGTGGATGCGCGCGCATCCACTCGCCCGGCGAGAAGAGAATTTTCTCAAGCTCCTCCTGCTCTAAAGGCGCGCTCAGCTTCTGACACAGGTCGTTGTGCTTGACCTTCTTTTCCAGCGCGATAAAGCTTAAATCGTCACAATACCAGCGGATGCGGAACTTTTCCCGCCGCTGCACGCCGTCCAGCTTTTCGCGCAGTGCCTTGTCGCGGTAGTTGTCAAAATAGATGCTCCGGATCAGATAGCTCCCGTCTGCGCGCGCGTGTGCGTCCGGCTGCATGACGGAAGCAAGCCTGCTTTTAAGCGCCCGGTATTCTCCCTCGCCGATGGCGTATTTCAGCTCATGGCGGTATTTCCCGGCAAGCGCCATGTCATCGCCCCTTTCTTTGAATCAAATTGAGATGTCAAACACGGTAACATACCGGCCTGAAATGTACCTGAAAAGCTCTGCGGCCATTGTGGCAGTCGGCGATGGAAAATTTCAAGCACATTTTGGTTTTTGTGGTATAATTAAAAAGAAGGAGTGTTTGCCGTGCGGATTTTGCTTGCAGAAGATGAGCTGAGCATAGCCAGAGCGCTCAGGGTCATGCTGGAAAAGAACAAATATACGGTCGATCTGGTTTCCAACGGAAACGAGGCGCTGGATTATATTCTCGCGTCGGGCTATGACGCACTGGTGCTCGACATTATGATGCCGGGGCTTGACGGGCTTGCGGTTTTAAAGGCTGCGCGCGCACAGGGCATTACAACGCCCGCGCTGTTTCTGACGGCGAAGGCCGAGGTTTCAGACCGCGTTGCAGGTCTTGACGCGGGCGCGGACGATTATCTCCCCAAGCCCTTTGCAAGCGCAGAGTTTCTTGCGCGCGTGCGCGCGCTGGTGCGGCGCAGCGGGGCGTATGCCGCGCCGGTTTTGCAGCTGGGGAACGTCCGGCTTGATTGCAGCGCCTATCTTCTTTGCACCGATCAGGCACAGCTCCGGCTGAACAACAAGGAGTTTCAGCTCATGGAGCTTCTTCTGCGCAGTCCGCGTCAGGTCTTTTCCACCGAGCGGCTGATGGAGCGCGTGTGGGCGCTGGACTCACAGGCGGAGATGGACGTTGTGTGGACCTATATTGGCTTTCTGCGAAAAAAGCTCAAGGCCATTGGCGCAAGCATTGAAATCCGCACCATTCGCGGCGCTGGCTATGCGCTGGAGGAGACGGGATGCTGAGAAAAATGCGCTGGCGCTTTATTGGCGCGGCAATGGCGGCGTTTGGTGCGGTCGTTTTAACGCTGCTTTGCTTTATCAACATCTGGAATTACCGCACGATGGCGCGCCAGCAGGACGAGACGCTGCAAATGCTGCTTGAGGTCGAGCAGCGGCAGAGTCCGTTTCCTGCCCCGGCGGGTGAAAAATTTGACGGCTGGCGGCATTTTTCGCCGGAGGTTCAGTATTCCCTGCGCTTCTTCTCTGTTGAATGTACGCATGCGGGCGAGATCGTCCATATCAATCAGGAATTTGTTGCCTCCGTTTCCAGACAGGACGCCGCGCGCTATGCAAAGGCCGCGCTGGCCTCCGGCCACACGCGCGGCTTTGAAAACGGCTACCGTTATTTTGTGCAGAGCAATACCCTTGGAACGACGCTTCTGTTTTTGAACTCCGAGCGGGAATTGCAGGCGGCAAGGTCGCTGCTTTTCATCACGCTTATCATTGCGGGCGTCTGTCTGCTGGTGGTCTTTGGGCTTGTGGTGCTTCTGTCCGGGCGGGCGATCCGGCCATATGCCCGCAATCTGGAGGCGCAGAAGCAGTTTATCACGAACGCCAGCCATGAGCTCAAAACGCCGCTTACGTCGATTTCAACCAGCGCGGATGTTCTTGCCATGGAGCATGGGCAGGACGAGTGGGTAAAAAGCATCCAGACGCAGGCCGCAAGGCTCAGCCGCCTGATCACAAGGCTCATCACGCTCTCGCGCCTGAATGAAGAAGACCCCTTCCCTCTGCGCGCCGGCTTCAGCCTCAGCGACGCCGTCTGGGAGATCAGCGAGCCCTTTGCCGCTCTGGCGCTGGCGGGCGGGCGGCAGTATACCCAGCAGATCGAAGACGGGCTGATGCTCTGCGGCGACCGCGAGGCCATCGGTCAGATGGTCTCGATCCTTCTGGATAACGCGCTGAAATATTCTCCGCCCGGCGGCGCAATTGCACTGCGCGCGGCGCGGCGGGCAAAGCGCGCAGAGCTTCTTGTGGAAAATACCTGCGCCGGGGAAGCGCCGGATGTCAGCCGCCTGTTTGACCGGTTCTACCGCGCGGACACATCGCGCGCGGGCGGCACGGGCATTGGCCTTTCCATCGCCCGGGCGACCGCCGAGGCGCATGGCGGAAGCATCCGCGCCGCGCTTTCGGGGCAGACGATTACCTTCCGGGTGCTGCTGCCCCTTTCGGGTGAAAATGCGCATAAAATTGCACAGATGCGCTGATTGGAAGCAGGACATGGGCGAAAAGGCAAAGCGCGGCCGGAAGGGATTTCCCTTCCGGCCGCGCGCGGTTTTGTACATTTATACGCCAAGATAGCCCTTGAGGACGAGCAGGGTATTTTTAACGCCGTCCAGGTGGCTTCTTTCATAGCCGTGGCTTGCGTAGACGCCGGGGCCGATCAGCCCGTGGCGGATATCGCAGCCTGCCGAAAGCGTTGCCTCGACGTCTGAGCCATAGTGCGGGTAGACATCGAGCGCGTAGCTTGCGCCCTCTTTTTTGGCCGCGTCAATGAGCTTTCCGACGACCTCGTAGCTGTAAGGCCCGCCGGAATCCTTCACGCAGATGGAGACCTGCCGCTCGGTGCAGGAGAGTCCTTCTCCCACGCAGCCCATGTCCACGCTGATCGACTCTGTTACGCCCGCAGGCACAGAGCCTGCGCCGCCGTGGCCGACCTCTTCATAAACTGTCACATGCGCATAGACGCGCCGCGCGGGCGTTTTGCCGCTCTCGCACAGATACTTTGCAAAGCCCAGCAGCACGCCGACGGAGAGCTTGTCATCCAAAAAGCGGCTTTTGATGTAGCCGGAATCCGTGATGCGCGTGCGCGGCTCAAAGCAGACGATATCGCCTACTTCAATACCAAGCGCGCGCGTTTCTTCCAGCGAGGAAACAGCTTCATCGAGCACGGCCTCGACCGTGTCAAACGAGCGCTTTGTCTCGCCATACTGGCCGTTTACATGCACGGAGGCGTTGCAAAGCTGCACCGCGCCCTCATAGACCTTGCCCGCCCTTGTGTAAACGCGCACATTTTCTGTCTCCGCGTTCTCCGCGCGCATGCCGCCAAGGGGCGTCAGCCGCAGGCGGCCGTTCGCCTTCACCTCCGCAACCATTGCGCCGAGCGTGTCGGTGTGCGCCTGCAATAAAAGCGCGTCGTTTTCGTCTTCGCCGCCGAGGCAGACCAGAACGCCGCCCTTTGCCGTGAAGGAGGCCGAAAAGCCCAGCGCCTCAAATTCTTCTTTGACCCACGCCGCCGCGCGGGCGGTAAAGCCGGTCGGCGAGTCGATCGCCAGCAGCGCGCAGGCCTTCTGCGCGGCAAAGTCTGTATAGCTCTTTTCCATGCGGTGTACCCTCCTGGTAAAATAGAGTAGGAACATTGTATCATATATTCATGCACCTTGCACGGCAAAAAATGCGTTTTCTGCTGTTGACAAGCTTTGGAGGTGTCGTATATAATACCAGTGTCTGAAAAAATATAAAATTGTAGCGCACAGGTGCGGGCAAAAGCCCGTGAAAAGGGAATCCGGTGGAAGTCCGGAACGATACAGTCACTGTGAACGAGAGCGCTGCCGCGAAACCACTGGGAAACTGGGAAGGGTGGCAGAGCGATGATCGAAGTCAGGAGACCTGCCTGGGCGTGGAATCTCAAATCCGCTGTCTACGGATTGATCTTCCTACAGGTTTTGCAGGTTTTCTGCGCGTCGGGGCGGAGAAGGCCGGATACGAATAGGGAGTGAGCGGCTGCGGGAGCGCAGTCGTTTTTATATTTCTTTCAGAACTATTTTGAAAAGAGGTAACTCCCAAATGAAAAAGACACTTGCACTTGTGCTGGCAGCGCTTATGCTGCTGAGCCTGCTGTCCGCCTGCGCATCCAGCGCCACGCAGACAGAAACCACCGCCCCCGCTGAGACCACCGCAGCCGAGCCGGAAACCGAGAAGCCCGCAGAGGAAGAAGCTGCCGCGCCCGCAGAGGAAGAAGCAGCTGAGCCCTCGCAGGAGGAGCTTGACCAGGCAGCCGCCGACGAGGTTGCCGCGCTGATCGATGCGATCTATGTGCAGGAGCGCACCGAAGAGACCGACGCGCAGTGCGAGGCTGCCAAGGCCGCATGGGACGCGCTGACCGACGCACAGAAGGAGCTGGTTGAAGGCGAAGAGGCAAGCCCCGACTACTTTGGCCTCGACACCGGCGACGCTTCACTCGATGACCCGAGAAATCAGGACGGCATTGGCGAAAACGAGCTGCTGGTCGTTTCCTTTGGTACATCCTTCAACGACAGCCGCGTATCTGACATCAAGAGCATTGAAGACGCTCTGCAGGCGGCCTTCCCCGACTGGTCCGTCCGCCGCGCCTTTACCGCGCAGATCATCATCAACCATGTCCAGGCCAGAGACGGCGAGAAGATCGACAACATGACGCAGGCGCTTGAGCGCGCAGTTGCCAATGGCGTCAAGAACCTTGTTGTTCAGCCGACCCATCTGATGCATGGCGCAGAGTACGACGAGATGAACGAGGCACTGGAGGCCTACAAGGATCAGTTTGAGACCGTTGTTGTGGCCGAGCCGCTGCTGGGCGAGGTCGGAAACGACGCGACTGTGATCAACGCCGACAAGGAAGCAGTTGCCAGGGCCGTTGTTGCTGAGACCCTCAAGGACGCAGGTCTTGAGAGCCTGGACGCTGCAAAGGGCGAAAACACCGCGCTTGTCTATCTTGGCCACGGCACGGCGCACGTTGCGAAGGTCACCTACAGCCAGATGGCGACCCAGATGCAGAACCTTGGCTATGAGAACGTCTTCATCGGCACCGTCGAGGGTGAGCCGGAAGAGACCGCTGTGGATGCCGTTATTGAGGCCGTCAAGGCCGCGGGCTACACCAGCGTTATCATGCGGCCGCTGATGGTCGTCGCAGGCGACCACGCCAACAACGACATGGCTGGCGCAGAGGAAGACTCCTGGAAGAGCATGTTTGAGGCTGCCGAGCTGAGCGTTTCCTGCCAGGTCAATGGCCTTGGCGAGATTCTGGATGTGCAGAGCCTCTACGTTGCCCATGCACAGGCTGCCATCGACGCGCTGAACGCATAAACCCCATTATAAACCTCATCACTCCGGGGCGGAGCTTTCCGCCCCGGAGTAGCGTACATTCAGGAGGGTATGAAACATGAAAAAGCTGATCGCACTGCTGCTTGCGGCGCTGCTTCTGGTGGCAGTATTTGCCGGATGCCAGAAGGCAGCCGCGCCGGAAACGCCCGATGTGCCGGAGACTGCCGAGACGGCGGCGCAGCCCTCTGCGCCGGAGACCGCCGAAGCGCCGGAGAAGGAGGAAGCGGAGAAAGCGGAGGAAGCTGCCGCCGAAGAGGAAGCGCTGCCCGCCGCGCCCGCGCTGGAAGATGGCGTCTACACGGCGGAATTTGATACCGACAACAGCATGTTCCGCGCAAATGAAGCCTGCGACGGCAAGGGAACGCTCACGGTTCAGGACGGGAAGATGACCATTCACGTCAGCCTCATCTCCAAGAGCATTGTAAATCTCTTCCCCGGTCTTGCTGAAGACGCGCAGAAGGAAGGCGCTGTTTTGCTAGAGCCGACGGTTGATCCCGTGACCTATTCCGATGGCTGGAGCGATGAGGTTTATGGCTTTGATATCCCCGTGCCCGCGCTGGATGAAGAATTTGACGTGGCGCTGATCGGGAAAAAGGGCAAGTGGTATGACCATAAGGTCAGCGTTTCAAACCCTGAGCCGCTTACGGAAAGCGGCAAAACAGCCGCCGAGCTTTCGCTGGCAGACGGCCTTTATACGGCAGAGGTGCAGTTTGCCGGAGGCTCCGGCAAGGCCAGTGTCCTTTCGCCGGTCTCCATTACCGTCTCTGGCGGCGAGGCTGTGGCCACGATCGTCTGGAGCAGTCCCTATTATGACTATATGCTTGTTGACGATGTGAAATATGATGTCCTGGCAACGGAAAACGGCTCGACCTTTGAAATTCCGGTTCGCGCATTCGACGAAGACCTGCCTGTCATCGGCGACACGACCGCCATGGGAAGACCGCATGAAATTGCGTACACGCTGAATTTCGTCTCCGAAAGCCTCACGCCGGCGGAGGAAGCACAATGAGGCGCGCGCTTGCGGCGCTGCTTGCAGCGCTGATGCTGGCCTCGCTTGCGGGCTGCGCGGGGTCTTCGCCGGATGCGGCGCAGACGCAGGAGAAGCCTGCCGAACAGCAGACCGCCGCGCCGGAGCCGGCGGCAGAAGAACCGGCTGCGCCGCAGTGGCAGGCGCTCAGCTTTGACCGGGAGCTTCCGCTGCGCTACGCCACACAGTTTTCCGTTTCCTACGCGGGCGAGGATTACACGCGCATTACGATCGGAAGCGAGCAGACCTTTCTGGTCGTGGCAGAGGGCGCAGCCGAGCCGGAGGGTGTTCCCGCCGATGTGACGGTTTTAAAGCGCCCGCTTTCAAGCATCTATCTTGTTGCAACGGCGGCCATGGACTATTTCAGCCAGCTGGACGCCATTGAGACGATCTCTCTGAGCGGCCAGAAGGAGGACGCCTGGTATATTGAAGACGCAAAGGCCGCCATGCAGACCGGTACAATGGTCTATGCCGGGAAATACTCCGCGCCGGACTATGAGACGATTCTGGCGCGCGGCTGTGAGCTGGCGATCGAAAACACCATGATCTATCATACGCCGGAGGTTGTCGAGCAGCTGGAAAGCATCGGTGTTCCGGTGCTGGTGGAGCGGTCGAGCTATGAGTCTGAGCCGCTTGGGCGCATGGAATGGCTGAAGCTTTACGCGGCGCTGCTTGGAAAAGAGGACGAGGCGCAGGAGCTCTATGACACGCTCATGGCGCAGCTTGACGGCGTTTTGCAGCAGCAGCCGACCGGCCAGCGCGTTTCGTTCTTCTACATCACCACGAGCGGCGCGGTCAATGTCCGCAAATCCGGCGATTATATTGCAAAATGCATCCGCCTGGCAGGCGGAGACTATGTCAGCTTCGACGAGAGCGAGGAGGAAAACGCGCTCTCCACGATGACGATTCAGATGGAATCGTTCTATAGCGGCGCCGTTGACGCGGATGTGCTGATCTACAACAGCACGATCGACGGCGAAATCAAAACAATTGACGAGCTGCTTGCGAAAAGCCCGCTGCTCGCAAACTTCAAGGCGGTTCAAAACGGAAATGTCTGGTGCATCTCCAAGGACTTTTATCAGGAGTCGCTGGCGCTGGGGGATATGATCCTTGACGTCAACGCAATTTTGAACGACCAGACGGCCGCCTCCCTTCATTTTCTACAAAAACTCTCATAATCCAGGAGGAGCAGCATGAACCAGAAAAGAACCCTACGAATCTTTGGCGGCTTTCTGCTGCTCCTTCTTTTGATGGTTATTTTTCTGATCTGGAATATTCTCGCGGGCAGCGTGCAGCTTCCCGCGCGTGAAATATGGAGCATTTTGTCCGGCGGCGGCGATGCGGCGCAGCGGAGCATTCTGTTGCAGATTCGTGTGCCGCGTCTGCTTGCGGCGCTGATTCTTGGCGGGGCGCTGTCGGTCTCGGGCTATCTGCTGCAAACCTTTTTCCATAACCCCATTGCAGGGCCGTTTGTGCTGGGCATCTCGTCGGGCGCAAAGCTCACAGTCTCGATCACCATGATCCTGCTTTTAAGCCGTGGGCGGGTCTCCACGTCAGGGACGCTCATCATCTCGGCCTTCCTCGGCGCAATGCTCTCGATGGGCTTTGTGCTGATGATCTCGCAGCGGGTCAAGCGGATGAGCCTGCTTGTGGTCTGCGGCGTGATGATCGGCTATATCTGCTCGGCGCTGACGGATTTCCTTGTGACGTTTGCAGATGACTCGAACATTGTAAATCTTCACAACTGGTCGCTGGGCTCGTTTTCCGGCATGAGCTGGGAAAGCGTGCGGGCGATGGCGCTGGTGTGCGGCGCAGCGCTCGTTCTGGCGTTTTTCCTTTCCAAGCCCATCCGCGCCTATCAGCTGGGCGAGGTCTACGCGCAGAATATGGGTGTGCCGCTCAGAAGCTTCCGCGCGGCGCTGATTCTGCTCTCAAGCATTCTCTCTGCCTGTGTGACGGCGTTTGCAGGGCCGATCTCCTTTGTTGGCATTGCCGTGCCGCACCTGATGAAGACGCTTTTTAAATCGGCAGAGCCGCTTCTGATGATCCCAGCCTGCTTTTTGGGCGGCGGGGTATTCTGCCTGTTTTGCGACCTCATCGCCCGCACGGCCTTTGCGCCGACCGAGGTCAGCATCAGCTCGGTGACGGCTGTTTTTGGCGCGCCGATCGTAATTTATATGATGATGCACAGAAAGGCGGGGGCGTGATGGCGGCATATCTGGAAACAAAAGCGTTAAGTGTCGGCTATGACGCAAGGCCGCTGATCGAGGATGTTGCCCTTCGGGTGCAGCGCGGCAAAATCGTTACGCTGATCGGGCCGAACGGCTCGGGCAAGTCGACCATTTTAAAGACCATCGTTGGCCAGCTCAAGACCATCTCCGGCGTGGTCGAGCTTGACGGCGCGGACATGCGCGCCCGGTCACGCAATGAGATTGCCCGCCGCATGGCAATTTTGATGACCGCGCGCATGGAGCCGGAGCTCATGACCTGCCGCGATGTGGTAAGCTCCGGGCGCTATCCCTACACGGGAAAGCTTGGCGTTTTGCGGGAGGAAGACCGCGCAATTGTCGAGGAAAGTCTCCGGCAGGTCGATGCGCTGGATTTTGCCGGGCGGCCATTTCAGGCCGTCAGCGACGGCCAGCGGCAGAGGATTCTGCTTGCCCGCGCGCTTTGCCAGCAGCCGGAGCTGATCGTACTCGACGAGCCGACAAGCTTTCTGGATATCCGCTATAAGCTGGAGCTTTTGAGCGTTTTAAAGCGCATGGTGCGCGAAAAAGATTTGGCAGTTTTGATGTCTCTTCATGAGCTGGAGCTTGCCGCGCGCGTGTCAGACAGCGTGGTCTGCGTGGCAAAAAACCGCATTGACCGGGTCGGCGCGCCGGAGGAAATTTTTACGCGGGAATACATTGCAAGCCTCTATGGCATGGAGCATGGAAAATACGACGCGTGCTTTGACGCGCTGGAATTCGTTCCCTGAGGAAGCGCTATGGACAAAAAACGAGGAATTTTTTATGCCGTCGGCGTCGGGCCGGGCGACCCGGAGCTGATGACGCGAAAGGCCTGCCGCGTGCTGGCAGATTGCCCCGTTATTGCCGCGCCGCGGACAAAAAACGGGCATATGCTGGCGCTTGAGATCGCAAAGCAGGCGGTTGAATTAGAGGATAAGACGATCCTGCCGCTGGATTTTACCATGGCGCAGGATGAAAAAACAAGAAAAGAAAGCTACCGCGCGGCAGCGTTGCTGGCAGAAGAAAAGCTTCTGGAGGGTAAGGATGTTGCGATGGTCAATCTCGGCGACGTCAGCCTTTTTGCAACGGCTTTTTATCTTCTGGAGATCATCCGGGAAGACGGCTTTGAGACCGCGATGCTTCCGGGCGTGATGAGCATTTCCGCCGTGGCGGCAAGGCTTGGCCGGAGCTTAACGAGAATCGACGCGCCCCTTCACATTCTCCCCGGCACAATGCCGCTTGACGAGGCGCTTCGCCTGGATGGAACGAAGGTCATCATGAAATCAGGCCGCGCTGTGCAGGAGGCGATCGACGCCCTTGCGCGCGCAAATTTATTAGACCGCGCGGCGATGGTCGCAAACTGCGGCCTGCCGGGGGAGCAGGTTTTTTATGATCTGCGGCGCGTGCCGGCGAATGTCAGCTATTTTTCGGCCATTCTGGTCGGCTGAGGAGGCAATATGCAAAAACAGATTCCCCGGCTCGTGATCGCCGGAACGAACAGCGGCTGCGGCAAGACGAGTGTGACCTGCGCAATTTTGCAGGCGCTGGTCAGCCGCTCGCTTTCGGTCGGCGCGGCCAAGTGCGGGCCGGATTATATTGACCCCATGTTCCACAGCCGCATCATCGGCGCGAAAAGCTCAAATCTGGATGCGTTCTTTTTTGAGGAAAACACACTGCGCGAGCTTCTGTGGGAAAACGGGAAAGACTGCGACGTGACGATCATCGAAGGCGTCATGGGCTACTACGACGGCCTCGGCTTAACATCGACCCGCGCAAGCACCTATGAGCTGGCGCAAAAGACCAGAAGCCCCGTTGTGCTGGTCGTAAACGCGCGCGGCGCGGCGCTTTCGGTGCTGGCCGTGATTCAGGGGTTTCTGGATTTTATGCCGGAAAACAACATCCGGGGCGTCATTTTAAACGGCTGCACGGCCATGAGCTACGAGCCTCTGGCGAGGGAGATTGAAGCGCGCTTTTCTCTTCGCGCCTTTGGCTATCTGCCGCAGATGCCGGAATGCAGTTTGGAGAGCCGCCACCTTGGCCTTGTCACGGCGGCAGAGGTCGAGAACCTTCGGGAAAAGATGCAGCGCCTTGCCGCGCAGGCAGAAAAGAGCCTTGATCTTGCGGGGCTTTTGGCGCTTGCAAGAGGCGCAGAAGATCTGGATTTTGCGCCGCTGGCGCTTCCGGCGGCGGGCGAAGAGGTTCGGGTCGGTGTGGCAAAAGATCGGGCATTTTGCTTTTACTATGATGACAGCCTGCACCTTCTTGAAAAGCTGGGGGCAAGGCTTGTGCCCTTCAGCCCGCTGGAAGACGCGGCGCTGCCGGATGGCCTTCATGGCCTTTATTTTGGCGGAGGCTATCCGGAGCTTTATGCAAAGCAGCTCAGCCAGAATGCCGCCATGCGCGAAAGCGTCAAAAAAGCGCTGGCGCGCGGTGTTCCCTGCATCGCAGAGTGCGGCGGGTTTATGTATCTGACAGAAAAAATCGGGGACGCGCCGATGGTGGGCTATCTTCCGGGCAAAAGCTTTGACACCGGCAAGCTCACGCGCTTTGGCTATGTAGCGCTCACCGCGCAGAAGGATAACCTACTTTGCCGCGCGGGAGAGTGCATCCCCGCCCACGAATTTCACCACTGGGACGCAGAGGCTACCGGCGAGGCGTTTCTGGCCGAAAAGCCGTCCGGGAAAAGCTGGCCGTGCGTCCATGCAACGGAAAATCTTTACGCGGGCTATCCGCATTTTCACTTTTACGCAAACCCGCAATTTGCCGTCCGCTTTCTGGACGCATGCCGGAAGGAGAAACACGCATGATCGAAAATATCAAACCGATGGACATTGAAAAGCGAAGCTTTGCGATCATCACAGAGCTTTTGGGCGAGCGGAAGCTTGACCCTGAAAACGAGCTTGTCATCAAGCGCGCCATCCACACGTCGGCCGATTTTGACTACGCGGATAATCTCGTCTTCTCCCCCGGCGCGGTGAAGGCCGGCATCGCCGCCCTTCGCGCGGGGTGCGACATTGTGACGGACACCCAGATGGCAAGAGCGGGCATCAACAAGACAATTCTGGCAGGCCTTGGCGGCGAGGTCCACTGCTTCATGGCAGATGAAGATGTTGCGCAGGAGGCCAAGGCGCGCGGGGTCACGCGGGCGCTTGTTTCGATGGAAAAAGCGGCAAAGCTCACAAAGCCCTGCATCTTTGCAATCGGCAACGCGCCGACGGCGCTTTTGAGCCTGCAAAGCCTGATGGACGCGGGGAAGCTCTCTCCGGCTCTCATCATCGGCGTTCCGGTCGGGTTTGTGAACGTGGTAGAAAGTAAAGAGCTGATCATCGAGAAGGCCAGCGCGCCTTATATCGTTGCGCGCGGGCGCAAGGGCGGCAGCAACATTGCGGCGGCCATCTGCAACGCCATGCTCTATCAGATCAGACGATAAGCGCATGGAAGCATACATCGTAAAAGACGGCAAAAAGCTCCGTCTTGGCTACACGACAGGCTCGTGCGCGGCAGCGGCGGCGAAGGCCGCAAGCTGGATGCTCCTGGCCGGGCGCGAGAAAAAGACCATTGAGCTTTTGACGCCGAAGGGCATCTCTTTGACGCTGGACGTTTTGGAGATCACAAGGGAAAAAGACATGGTCTCCTGCGCCATCCGGAAAGACTCCGGCGACGACCCGGACGCCACAAGAGACACGCTCATCTTTGCAAGCGTCCGGAAATGCCCCCAGCCGGGCATTCACATTGACGGCGGCAGGGGAATCGGGCGCGTGACAAAGCGGGGCTTAGACCAGCCGGTTGGAAACGCGGCCATTAACTCCGTTCCCCGCCGCATGATCGAAGAAAACGTGCGCGAGGTGGCAGGTGCGTTTGATTATACCGGCGGCCTATCCGTCATCATTTCCGCGCCGGAGGGCGAGGAAATTGCAAAAAAGACCTTTAACCCCCGCCTTGGCATTGTGGGAGGCATCTCGATTTTGGGAACGAGCGGCATTGTTGAGCCGATGAGTGAGCAGGCCCTGGTCGATACCATCCGCGTGGAGCTGACGCAGCGGCGCGCGATGGGGCAGGAGGATATTCTGCTTACGCCCGGAAACTATGGCGCGGATTTCATTCAGGACGAAATTGGGCTAAAGCTTGGTACGGCTGTCCTGACCAGCAACTTTATTGGCGACGCGCTGGAAATCTGCAAGGAGCTTGGCTTTCGCAGCGCGCTTCTGGTGGGGCATATTGGTAAGCTTGTCAAGCTTGCAGGCGGCATGTGGAACACGCACTCAAAATTTGGCGACTGCCGCATGGAGCTTATCGCCGCGCACGCGGCGGCGCTGGGGCTTTCAAAAGAAAAGACAGACGAGCTGTTAAGCTCTGTCATGTGTGACGATGCGCTTCGCATCTTAAAAGAAGAAGGGCTGATGGAAAAGACGCTTGCGCGCCTGGCCTCCCGCATCGACGCGCAGCTTTCGCACAAGGCGGGCGGCGAAATTACGCTTGGCGCGATCGTTTTTTCCAGGGAATACGGCAGACTCTGCCAGACGCAGCAGGCGCAGGCGCTGCTGGAACGGATTATGGAGGAATAACTATGGTACATTTTGTCGGCGCCGGAAGCGGCGCGGTCGATCTCATTACGGTTCGCGGGGCAAAGCTTTTATCTACGGCGGACGTAATTATCTACGCAGGCTCGCTTGTAAACCCGGAGCTTCTTTCTTACGCGAAAGCGGACTGCGAAATTCATAACAGCGCCAAAATGACGCTGGAAGAAGTCATTGCCGTCATCGAAAAAGCCGAGGCAGCCGGAAAAACAACGGTTCGCCTCCACACCGGAGACTCCAGCATCTATGGCGCGGTGCGCGAGCAGTTTGACGAGCTGGAGCAGCGCGGCATTTCCTATGATGTCTGCCCGGGCGTGAGCGCATTTTGTGGCGCAGCCTCGAGCCTTCGCGCGGAGTATACCCTCCCCGATGTCAGCCAGTCGGTCATCATCACAAGAGCCGCCGGAAAAACGCCCGTGCCGGAGCGTGAGTCCATCCGCTCGTTTGCAGCGCATGGGGCAACGATGGTTCTGTTTTTAAGTACGTCACTGACCGGGCAGCTTCAGGAAGACCTTCTTGCGGGCGGCTATCCGGAAAGCACCCCGGCGGCGGTCGTGTATAAGGCAACGTGGCCGGATGAGAAGATCTTCCGCTGCACCGTGGGGACGCTCCATGAGACCGTGACGAAAAACGGCCTGACGAAAACGTCTCTCATCGTGGTGGGCGGCTGCCTTGGCTCAGAGTATGAGCGCTCGCTTCTTTATCATCCCGGTTTTACCACCGAGTTCCGCGAGGCCACGAAATGAAGCTTTCGCTTTTTGCCTACAGCCGCGCCGGCTGCCAGACGGCAAGGCGCGTGCGCGCGGCGCTGCCAGCGTGCGAGGCCGCGCTTTATACGATGGCGCGCTTTCAGGAAGACGGTTTTCTGCCGCTTGAAAAGTGGGTCTATGGCGAGTGCTTTGAAGCGTGCGACGTGATGATCTTTGTTGGCGCCTGCGGCATCGCCGTGCGCGAAATCGCGCCCTATGTGTGCGATAAAAAAACTGACCCGGCGGTGTTAAATTTAGACGAGCGGGCGCAGTTTGTCATTCCCCTGCTCTCCGGCCACATTGGCGGGGCAAACCGGCTTGCCTTGCAGCTGGCGCAGGCGCTTGGCGCGCAGGCGGTCATTACCACGGCGACGGATGTGAACGGGAAATTTGCCGTTGACGCGTGGGCGGCGCAAAATGGCTGCGCCATCTCGAGTATGGCGCTTGCAAAGCGCTTTGCAGCGGAGATTTTAGAGCATAATGTGCCGTTTTGCAGCGCGTTCCCGGTTTTGGGGGCGCTTCCGGGCGGCGTTGCAGAAGGAAACGAGGGCGCGCTTGGCCTTTCGATCGGCTACGACCGGAGAGAGCCGTTTGCGAAAACCCTTCGCCTCAGCCCAAAGGTTCTGCGCGTCGGCGTTGGCTGCCGCCGGGGCATCTCGAAGCAGGCTGTGGAGGATGCAGTCCATGCCGTGTTTGAGGAAAACGGCTTGGAGCCTGCCGCAATCGCCGGGGTCTATTCGATCGACCTTAAAAAAGACGAGGCGGGGCTTCTGGATGCCTGCCGCGAAAACGGCTGGCCTGTGCAGTTTTATACCGCGCAGGAGCTTGCAGCCGTGCCGGGGGAATTTACCGCGTCGGAATTTGTTTCGTCCGTGACGGGCGTTGAGAATGTCTGCGAGCGCGCGGCGATGCGCGGCGCGGAAAAACTGCTGGTTCAAAAGACTGCGCTTGGCGGCGTGACGGTCGCTGTGGCGCTGGAGCATTGGGAGGTACGCTTTGGGTAAGGTATTTGTTGTGGGCATTGGCCCGGGAAACTATGAAAATATGACCATCCGCGCCGACCGCGCGCTTTCTTCCTGCGACGCGATCGTGGGCTACCCTGTTTATGTCGATCTGGTCAAAGACCGCTACCCCGGCAAGGAGCTGTTTGCAACGCCGATGACGCAGGAGGTCAAGCGCTGCCAGCTTGCGCTGGATCTGGCGCGCGGGGGAAAGACGGTCTGCCTCGTCTGCTCAGGAGACAGCGGCATCTATGGTATGGCGGCGCTCGTCTATGAGCTGCGCGGGGAAGAAAGCCAGCCGGAGGTGGAAGCCGTTCCGGGCTTGACTGCCGCGTGCAGTGGCGGGGCGGTGCTGGGCGCGCCGCTGACGCATGATTTTGCCGTCATCAGTCTCTCTGACCGGCTGACCCCCTGGGAAAAGATCGAAAAGCGCCTGATGCTTGCGGCGGAGGCTGACCTCTCGATTGCCATCTATAACCCGGCCAGCCACGGAAGGCCGGAGCATCTCAAAAAAGCATGCGAGATTTTGCTTCGCGTCCTGCCGGAAGAGCGTCCCTGCGGCATTGTGAGAAACATTGGAAGAGACGGCGAGAGCCATCAGGTTCTGACGCTCGGCGAGCTTAAAGATACGAAGGTCGACATGTTCTGCACGATCTGGATCGGAAACGCCTCGACCAGAGTCATATCCGGCAGGCTCATCACGCCGCGGGGATACCGCGATGTATAAGCTCTGTATTTTTGGCGGCACAACGGAGGGCCGCGAGCTGGCGGAATTTTTAAGCGCGCAGCCTTGCAGCGTGACGGTTTGCGTGGCAACGGAATATGGCGAGGCGCTTCTTCCGGAGGCGGAGAATGTGAGCGTCTCGGCAAGGCGGCTTCCGGTCGATGAAATTGCCGCCATGCTTCAAAAAGAGCGCTTCGATCTTCTCATCGACGCGACCCACCCCTACGCCGCCTCCATCACCAAAAGCATCCGCCGCGCCTGCGCGCAGACGAAGACGGAGTGCTGGCGGCTGTTGCGGGAAAGCTCCGCCGTTTCAAAGGACGCAGTGTATTTAGAGAGCACGCAGGAGGCCGTTTCGTTTTTATCGGCCACAAGCGGGAATATCCTTCTTACGACCGGCAGCAAGGAGCTTGGGGCCTATGCAGCCGTTCCGGATTTTTCTTCGCGCGTCTGGGCGCGCGTGCTTCCGATGCAGGCGTCTTTGGATGCCTGCCGGGAGGCAGGGCTTCCGACGGCGCACATTCTTGCGATGCAGGGGCCATTTTCTGAGGAAATGAATCTTGCCCAGCTCCACGCCGTCGGCGCAAAGTGGCTCGTGACAAAAGACGGCGGAGACGCCGGCGGCTTTGCCGAAAAGCAGGCCGCGGCAGAAAAAGCCGGGGCAAGGCTGGTTGTGATCGGAAGACCTGAGGCAGAGGAAGGAAAAAGCCTCCCGGAGACCGTTGCGGCGCTTTGCGCGCGCTTTGGCTTTGCGCGCGCGCAGGAAGCCGTGATCGTCGGCATTGGCCCGGGAAGCCAGGACGCGCAGACGATGGAGGTTTGCGCGGCAATCAAGCAGGCCGAGTGCCTCATTGGCGCGGCGCGGATGCTGAAGGCGGTCGGAAACCCCGGCCAGCTGCAAATTGACGCCATCGCGCCGGAGAAAATCGCGGAAGTGATTCGCCTGCATCCCGAGCTTACCAGATTTACAGTTGTCATGTCGGGCGACACCGGCTTTTTCAGCGGCACAAAGAAGCTTCTTCCCCTGCTTGGCTTCTGCAAAGCCCGCGTTCTGCCGGGCTTAAGCTCCATGAGCTATCTCTGCGCCCGCCTTGGGACAAGCTATGATGACGTTGTCCCGGTCAGTATCCACGGAAGAGCGCATGATCTGACGCGCGATGTGCGCGCGCACCGGCGCATTTTTACGCTCGTTGGCGGCGAGGGCGGCATGCAGGCGCTTTGCCGGAAGCTCACCGAGGCGGGGCTTGGAGCAGTGCAGCTTTCCGTTGGCGAGCGGCTGAGCTATCCGGACGAGCGCATCACCTGCGGCGCGGCGCAGGAGCTTACGGAAAAAACGTTTGATAAGCTGAGCGTGGCGCTCATTGAAAACCCTGCGCCGGAGGCGCTGGTCAGCCCGGGGCTTCCGGATGAGGCATTTTTGCGGAGCTTAGAGCCGGGGCATGTTGTGCCGATGACAAAGAGCGAGGTGCGAATCATCTGCCTTTCAAAGCTTGCCTTGATGAAAAGCGCGCGCTGCTGGGATGTTGGCGCGGGGACAGGCTCAGTGTCCATTGAGATGGCGCTGCTGGCAGACGCGGGCGAGGTCTACGCCATCGAGCGAAACGAAGACGCGCTGGCGCTGCTTGAAAAAAACAGGGCCGCGTTCGGCCTTGAAAACCTTATGATCGTCCCCGGCACTGCGCCGGAGGCCTGCGAAGCACTTCCCGCGCCGACGCATGCGTTTTTGGGCGGCACGGCGGGAAACGTGCGGGAAATTTTAGCGCTGCTGTTAGAAAAAAATCCGAAGGTTCGTATTGTGGCAACTGCCGTTTCACTGGAATCCGTTTCGGAGCTGACAGCGTGCATGAAGGACTTTGATTGTTCTGAGTGCGTTTCGGTTCAGGTCGCGCGGGCAAAGCCCGCCGGGCGCTATCATCTCATGAGCGCGCAGAACCCCATCTATATCTTTACGATGCAAAACAAAGGAGAAACGCCATGAAGTGCTCGCTGTTTGCGCTCATCATCGGCTTTGGGATGGATCTGATCTTCGGAGACCCCGCCGGTCTTCCGCATCCGGTGGTCGGCATCGGGAAGCTGATCTCCTGTCTGGAGCGCCTTTTCAGGCGGCTGCTTCCAAAGACAAAAAACGGCGAGACGCTGGCGGGGCTTTTCATCTGGCTGGGAACAGTCATTGTCTCCGCCGGGCTTTCGGCGCTGCTTCTGATTGGCTGCGAGCGCGTCAGTGTTTATCTGCGCCTGGCGGTTGAGAGCGTCATGTGCTATCAGATTTTGGCTACCAAATCGCTCAAAGATGAGAGCATGAAGGTTTACCGCGCGCTTCAAACCGGAAGCCTGCCGGAGGCAAGAACAGCCGTCTCCATGATCGTTGGCCGCGACACCACGCGGCTGGACGCGCCGGGCGTTGCGCGGGCGGCGGTGGAGACCGTGGCGGAAAATGCGTCTGACGGCGTGATTGCGCCGCTGCTCTTTCTTGCCATCGGCGGCGCGCCGCTTGGCTTTTTCTACAAGGCCGTCAACACGATGGACTCCATGCTCGGCTATGTCGAGCCGCCATACAAAAATGTCGGCCTCGTTCCGGCAAAGCTCGATGATCTTTTTAATCTCATCCCCGCGCGGCTGTCGGCCTGCCTGATGCTGGCGGCGGGATGGCTTTTGCGGCTGGACGCGAAAAACGGCTGGCGCATCTTCCGGCGCGACCGCTACCGGCATGCAAGCCCAAATTCTGCGCAGACGGAGTCTGTGTGCGCCGGGCTTCTTGGCCTTCGGCTGGCGGGTGATGCGTGGTATCACGGCGCGCTGCACCAGAAGCCCTTTATCGGCGACGCACTTCGCGAAATTGAGCCGGAGGACATCCCGCGCGCATGCAGGCTGATGTACATGACGGCGGCGCTGGCGCTGCTGGTGTTCGCCGGGGTGAAGGCACTTTTGATTTTCTGAGGTAAGACAATGCTCTATGGAACAAAAAACCCGCACGGCGGCGATGTTTACGGGCAGGAGATTCGGCTGGATTTCTCTGCGAATGTAAACCCGCTTGGTACGCCGCCGGAGGTCACGGCGGCCATCTGCGAGGCGGCCGCGCGCGTGCAGCACTACCCTGACCCCTATTGCAGAGCGCTTACGGCGGCGATCTCCGCGCACGAGGGCGTACCGGAAGGATATATCCTCTGCGGAAACGGCGCGGCGGAGCTGATCTACAATTACTGCGACGCGATTCGCCCGGCGCATGTGGCGGAGCTTGCGCCGACCTTTTTGGAGTATGCGCAGGCGGCAGAGCATTTTGGGGCGCGGGTCTCGCGGTATGCGCTTTGCGAGGAAAAAGATTTCCTGCCGGATGCGGGGCTTTTGCCCTTTTTAGAGCGGGAGCGCCCGGATGTGCTTTTCCTGTGTACGCCCAATAACCCAAGCGGCAAAACCATCCCGCGCGCGCTTTTAAAAACGGTGCTCGCGCTTTGCGCGCAGCTTGGGACGAGGGTGTTTCTGGACGAGTGCTTTCTGGACTTCACGGACGAAAAAAGCGCCAGAGAGCTTCTGGAAGAAAACCCGCATCTTTTTATCTTAAAGGCGTTTACAAAAAACTATGCGCTCGCGGGCGTGCGCGTGGGCTACGGCCTGACGGGAGACAAAGCGCTCCTTTCTCAAATGGCGCAGGCGCAGCAGCCCTGGAATGTGTCCGTTCTGGCGCAGGCGGCGGGCGTTGCGGCCTTGCAGACGGGAGAGCATTTTGCCCGCGCGAAGGCGCTCATCGCGCCCCAGCGGGCAGCGCTTACAAAGGGGCTGCAGGAGCTTGGCTTCCGGGTCATTTCCTCGGAGGCAAATTATCTTCTCTTCCACGCGCCGGCGGGGCTTGACAAAGCTTTGCGGCGCGAGGGAATTGCAATTCGGAACTGTGAAAATTACGCGGGGCTTGGCGCGGGCTGGTATCGCATTGCCGTGCGCCTGCCCGAAGAAAATAACGCGCTGCTGGCGGCGATGCGGCGCGGGATGGAGGATGGATCATGGCGCTGAATATCATGCTACAGGGAACGATGTCAAACGCGGGAAAGAGCCTTCTTGCGGCGGGGCTTTGCCGGATTTTCCGGCAGGACGGGCTGCGCGTCGCGCCCTTTAAGAGCCAGAACATGGCGCTCAACTCCTTCATCACCGCCTCCGGCGGCGAGATGGGAAGAGCGCAGGTTGTGCAGGCCGAGGCCTGCGGCATCGAGCCGGATGTGCGCATGAACCCGATTTTGCTCAAGCCCACGACGGATGTGGGAAGTCAGGTCATTGTAAATGGCCAGGTCTTGGGCAACATGCGCGCGGCAGAATACTACGAAAAAAAGCGCCAGCTTGTGCCGGGCGTGATGGAGGCGTATGAGAGTCTGGCGAGTGAATATGATGTCATCGTGATTGAGGGCGCGGGCAGCCCGGCGGAAATCAACCTCAAGCAGGAAGACCTTGTGAACATGGGGCTTGCAAAGCTGGTAGACGCGCCGGTGCTTCTCATCGGAGACATTGACCGCGGCGGCGTCTTTGCCCAGCTCTATGGCACGATCGCGCTCCTGGAGCCGGACGAGCGCGCAAGAGTCAAGGGCACGATCGTCAACAAATTCCGGGGCGACCGCGCGATTTTAGAGCCGGGTCTTAAAATGCTGGAAAGCCTCTGCGGCATCCCGGTGGCGGGTGTTGTGCCCTACACGCATGTGGACATTGACGATGAAGACAGCTTATCCGAGCGCTTTACCAGAAACACAGGGCGAAAGCTTTTAGACCTTGCGGTCATTCGTCTGCCGCGCATCTCGAACTTTACCGATTTTTCGCCCTTCGAGCGCTATGAAAATGTTTCGCTCCGCTATGTGGGCAAGGTCAGTGAGCTTGGCGCGCCGGACATGATCCTCATCCCCGGCACAAAGAGCACGATCGCAGACCTTGCGTGGCTGCGCGAGAGCGGGCTGGAGGCTGCGATTTTAAAGGAAGCCTCGCGCGGGACGCTGGTCTTCGGCGTCTGCGGCGGGTATCAGATGCTGGGGCAGCTTGTCTGCGACCCGGATGGTGTGGAGGCCGCCGGGCTGACGGAAATTCGCGGCCTTGGGCTTCTTGACATGCAGACCGTCTTCCACGGCGAAAAGGTTCAGACGCAGACAACGGGCGTCTTTTCAGGCGTCGATGGCATGCTTGCGGGGCTGAACGGCCTTTCTTATGAAGGCTACGAGATTCACATGGGAAGAAGCGAGGAAAAAATGCCGCCCCTTGCCGGAACGGGCAACGTCTACGGCAGCTATGTCCACGGCGTTTTTGACGCGCCGGGCGTGTCAGACGCCGTCTTAAAGGCGCTGTGCGCGCAAAAGGGCATCGACTTCTCCCAGCTTGGGATGTTTGATATGCGCGCGTATAAAGAGCGCCAGTATGACCTTCTGGCAGACGCTGTCCGCGCAGGGCTCGACATGGACTTTGTCTATCGGGTTTTGCGCCGCGAGGTGTGATACGCGCACCAGAGCATAAATTTTAAATGCCGCGCCCGCGTTCTGCGGGCGCGGCATTACAACGTGCAAAAAAGCCTCGCAGAGTTTTGCCCCGCAGGGCGAAATAAAATGAGATTCATTTTATCCGGAGGCTCTGCCGACCGGAAAAATACTTATCCGCCCGCAAACGTGAATTTTGGCGGCAAAGCCGCCAAAACTTTGCGCTGAAGCGGGCTGCAAGCTCTTTGTCAAAAAACTCTGAAAGAGTTTTTTGACAATCTCAAATGCCGCGCCCGCATTTTGCGGGCGCGGCATTCAGCATAGCTTCTCAGTCCTTTGCGGGCGGATACTCTGTGCAGAGCAGGCGGTAGGGCGGCTCGTCCTCCTCGATCGTGGGGAAGCGGCCAAGCGGCTTGAGGAAATGGTTGTCGTTGGCGTCGTCATTGACCATGGAGACCTCGCCAATCAGGACAGGACCCTGGCCGTTTTCGGGAATCACAAACTCATGATAGTAGCCCGGATACAGGGAAACGCTGTCGCCGGGCTTGAGGACGATGGTCGTCCCGGCGGGGACAAAGTAACGTCTGCCGTCCTGGAAGACCTCGACGTCGGTGTCGGCGAGCTGGCCGTCCTCCATGGAGGTGGCGTTGTACATGGTAAAGTGGATTTCATTGCCGCCGCGGTTGATGAGGTCTTCCATCTTGGAGTAATGATAGTGCATCGGGGAGACCTGGCCGGGGTAGCACATGATGAGCTTTTCGGCGTAAGCCTTGGTGTATTTGGGGTTGTGGACGTTGCCGTTTCTTACGGTGATGAGCGCAAGGCCGAGGTGCTCAAAATCACCCTCGCCATAGTCCGTCACATCCCAGCCGAGGCAGTTGTCGCGGATCTCATCGTATTCGTGTCCCTTTTCTGCCCACTCCTCCGGCGTAAAGTGCAGATAGGGCGGGATCGCGAACTTGTATTCCGCCAGCAGCTTTTCAAAGTCCTTGATGACAGCATTGATCTTGGAACGCTTCATAACAGTTTTCTCCTTTCACTTCTGAATCAGCGCATCGCGCTGCGCTTCGGCGGCGGCGATGTCGGCGTGATCTTTTAAAATGGTAAATGAGAGTTGGAAGGTCTCTTTGTCAAAGGGCGCGATGCGGTGCATTGTGCCCTCTTTTTCGTGGTATTTCCGCCCGTAGACGCTGGAATTGGAGGGCTCGAGACCGAGCACGTAGTCGCCGGAGCGGCAGCTCATCCACTGCATGAAATACGGCTGCACGCGCCGGTCAAAGTCCAGCCGCACGCCAAAGCCCAGCTCGTCGTTGACGAGCGCGGCAAAGGAGCGGCCATTTTCATCGCTGCGCAGCTCATGCAAAAAGACGTATTCCGTCTCGCCGTCTGCTGGCGCTGGCATCCGCTGCCAGTGGTCAAGGTGCGCCTGCGACCACGGCTCACGCCCGCGAACCGAAACGGAAGGAAGCACCAGCCTTGTTCCCGGCCGCAGGAAGGGATAGCCAAAGTTACAGTGATACATCAGCATCAGGTCGGCTTCCTCCGGCGTCTGGTTTTCGACCTCGTCGATGATGTCGATGCGCGCCGAGCCGAAGACAGTGCGAATTGTGCGCCGCAGAAGAAGGTTTGCGCCAAAAAGATGGCTCTCGCGCATCTCGCCTTGCAGCTGCAAGACGTAGCGATCCCCCTCCCAGAAGGCGTCGCTGCACAGATGCTCCGCCGGGGTCGTGCGGATGCGCCCGTGCATGGGGTATTCCACGCCGTCCGTTTCGCACGGGGCGCAGATATTTTGCAGCCCGCAGGTAAAAAATAGCCCGCCCATAATGCTGCGCAGTGCTTCCTCGCCGTGCGTGTCAAACTGGTTGCGGCCATTGAGACCCGGCTTGGCGGTAAAGGAAAGCGTCATGCCCTGATATTCCAGCTGCGCAATGTCAAGGCATTTGTCTGCCATGGCGAGGAAACGAAGCGCGCCGTTTTTGACCTCGATGGCGCGAAGATTCTCGGCCCGCCCCTCATGAACCGTCAGCTGCCGCGTGTAGGCAAGCTGCTGCATTGAGCCGGTCAGCCTGAAAGCATCCATTCGTTCCATCGCACCTACTCCAGATTCGCGTGATACTGCCAGAGCCCCTTCATGTCAAGCTCCCGGCGGTCGATGATCATCTTTGCCACAACGTCGCCCAGCAGCAGAAGCGTCTGCTCAAAGAGGCTTGTCATGGGCTGCTTGGAGTCGATCTCGTCGTCCAGATAATATTTGGTTCGCACGGGAATGCGCACCATGAGGCAGGCAATCTCGCGCAGGGGGCTGTTGGGGTTCGAGCCGATGTGAACGACCTTTGCGCCGATTGTGTGCGCCTTCTGCGCGATTCCGGCGGGGAAGAGCGTTGTGCCGGAGCCGGAGCCGACGATCAGAATATCGTCGGGAGTAATGGCGGGCTCGGTGATCTCGCCGACAAGATGGCAGTCAATGCCAAGATGATTCCAGCGCTTGGCGATTGCCTGGAGCGAGAGCATCACGCGCCCTACGCCGATGAAGAAAACCTTCCGCGCGCCGAGCACGAGGTCGATCAGCTGCTCGACCTCCTCTTCGCGAATTGCGCCGAGAGAGGTCTTGAGTTCACTGAGCACCAGCCCGGAAATTTGCCTGTAGCTTACATCTGCCATAAGTTTCTGCACCTCATTTCAAAATCGTCTGGCAAAACTGCCGCAGCGCGATGGCGCTGTTTTTCAGATCTGCTTTGTCAAGGCAGGTGCTGCCTGCCACAAAGATATCGGCCAGCGCCTGCGGGGCAAAGTCAAGCATATTCTGCCGGGAAATGCGCCCGTCGAGGATGACCTTGGTATCAAGGCCGCGCGCGGCGATCATCTCATGAAGCTCGCGCACCTTGCGTGCCGCGTAGGGCACCTGCCCCTCGGCCTTGCTCTGCGCGTAGCCGGGGTTAATGAGCATCAGAAGTACGGCGTCGCACTTTTCCAGCACGTAATCGAGCGTCTGAAGGCTCGTTGCCGGCTTCAGCGCCACACCTGCGCGCACGCCTGCCTTGTGGATCTGGTTCAGGCGGTGATCCAGATGCGGCTCCATTTCGCCGTGGAACACAAGCTGCTGCACGCCGATGTCCAGCAGCTCCTGCACAAAAAAGTCGTGTGCTGTGGCCATCAGGTGGACATCAAAAAACAGGTCGGTTTTTTTCCGCAGCTGGCGCACCGTGTCAAGCCCGAGCGGCATGCTGGGGCTGAAATGGCCGTCTAAAATGTCAACATGGAGCATTTCGATGCCCGCCTGCTCCAGCGCGCGGACAGAGCCCTCCAGATTGCACAGGTCGCAGACCGAGATCAAGGACGGCGAGAGAATGCAGCGTTCTTCCAAAAGCTTCATTGCGCGCCCTCCAGAATTTCCATGATCTGTGCGTGGGTCGGCAAAGACTCCATCGCGCCCTTTTTCTGCACGCAGAGCCAGCCTGCCGCGTTTCCGTAGTGCAGCGCCTTTAAAAGAAGCGCTTCGTTCAAATCCGACGTGCGCGTCACGCCGCTGAGCAGCAGGCAGGAGAGGAAGCCGCCCCAGAATGCGTCGCCCGCGCCTGTCGCGTCCACGCAGACGGCCTTGCGGCCAGGTACATGGAGCGTTTTTCCGTTCCAATGGCAGCGCGCGCCATCTGCGCCGAGGGTTTCAACCAGAACGGCGATCTGATAGGCCTTTGCGGCCTCAGCCGGGCTCTGACCGAGCATATCGGCCTCTTCCTCGGAGATTTTCAGAAAATCGACCAGCGGCAAAAGCGCCTGTACGGCGCGGCTGCATGCCGCGCGGTCGTCGTTCCACATCAGATTGCGGTAATTGACATCAAAGGAAACAAGTCTGCCATTTTCTCTGGCCGCGCTGAGCGCGTGGCGTGTTGCACCGGCGGCTGGCTCACGGGACAAAGAGCACGAGCCTGCGTGGACGATGCGCGCCTCGCGCACAGCCGCCCTGTCAACATCCTCGCAGGTGAGAAACATGTCTGCGCCGGGCTTGCGCGCGAAGGTAAAGCTGCGCTCACCACCGGCTGTTAAAGAGACGAAGGCCATGGTGGTGGTTGCCTCGTCGACCAGCTGCGGGCAGCAGACAGCGACGTGGTTTTCTTCCAGCGTCCGGAAGAGGAATTTTCCAAAATCGTCGTTTCCAACGCGGCCACAGAAGCCGCTTTGCAGGCCGTTTCTCGCGGCGGCAACTGCCACGTTGGCGGGTGCGCCGCCGGCCTTGCGGATGTAAAGGCCGTCTTCATTTCCGGGAAGAAAATCGATGACCATTTCGCCAACACAGATCAGATCCATAAGTACCTCCATTCCATAACTGCCGAACCGTCCGGTTCGGCAGCTGTGTGTTGCGCTTACAGCCGGGAAAGCTGCATCTTGGTGCGCAGATAGTTCATCAATGCGTCCTGCACGGGGATGGCCATGTCGAGAATGATGTGCTTGGGGTCATCCTTGAACTGCTCGACATACTTGCAGACGGTCTTGAAATACAGACCCAGAAATTCCGTGCCGACGTTAAACTTGTTGATACCCATGGTAAAGGCCTTTTCCAGCTGGTCATCCGGAATGCCCGAGCCACCATGCAGCACCAGCGGCGTGTCAACGGCGGCATTGATCTCCTGCAGGCGGCCAAGATCCAGCTTGGGGGTCTTGGTGTAGTAGCCGTGGGCGCTGCCGATGGCAACGGCGACGCTGTCGCAGCCCGAGCCGTCGCAGAAATACTTCGCGATCTCGGGGCGGGTGTACATGTCAACATTGCTCTGATCAGACTCACCGGCGGCCATGCCGACGCAGCCGAGCTCAGCCTCGACCTCACAGCCGTGTGCATGTGCGTAGTCGACGACCTCGCGGGTATTTTTCAGATTTTCCTCGACGCTGAGCATCGAGCCGTCATACATCACAGAGGTAAAGCCGGCGTCGATGGCGCTTTTGATGTAGGAAAAGTCGCTGCAATGATCCAGATGCAGCGCTACAGGAACGTTCACACGCGCAGCCTCGGCGGCAACCATCGGCGCAAAGGCCGCAGGAGTGGACCAGTGGTTATCGATGCAGTGGCCGGGATAGAGCATGACGATTACGGGCTTGTTCAGCTCCTCTGCCACGCTCACAACGGAATGAACGGTATTGAAATCTACACAGTTAAACGCAATCGCCGAGGTATGTGCGGCGTCTGCCAGCTTCAGAACATCACTGACTTTTACAAATGCCATAAGGAATTAGCCTCTTTTCTCAGATTTTTCTTTGCTGATCTCTTCCCACAGGCCGCGGAAGATGATCGAGGTGGAAACTGCGCCGGGGTCGGGCCAGCCGATGGCCTGCTCGCGGAAGTTTTTAGACCGCCCAAGCCGGGGACGCATGGTTTTGGTGGCCTCAACGCCCTGCAATGCGCCCTCATAGCCGCAGCGCAGAAGCTCTGCCACGTCATTCGTGGCGCTTTGCTCCATGGCCGCGACGGCGTAAAGCAGCGCGTCGAGCATTGTGCGGTCGTTGGCCTTTGCCCGGCCGCGATGGGAGATCGCCTCTGCGCTCTGGCGGAAGTAGCGCCGCAGCGCATCGGCGTCAAGTGTGTCAAGATACGAGCCGTCCGGCGCGATGAGCGCGTCGTGCCCGCCAATAAAGAGCGTACCGAAGATCACGCCGGATGCGCCGCCCATGGATTTGACCAGCGCCATACCCGTGGTTCGGGTCAGCTCATGATAATTATGAAAAGCTGTTTCGTTCAGAACCGTGCGAAGCTCTGTAAAGCCATCCTTCATGCCAAGGCCGTGGTCTCCGTCGCCGACGATGTTGTCAAGCTCTGTGAGCTGCGGCTCGCTGGCGATGACCAGCTCGCAGACATGAAGCAGCGCGCGCGCAAAGGCGTCTGTTGTGATCTGCTTCATGGTGTATCCTCCGCCGCGCCGTCCAGCGCATCGTCTGCGGCAAAGTGGACGGCAGTGCCATCCAGACTTTCGTAGCAGAAGCCGGGCATCATCCGGTCGGTGATCAGATAATCCGGCGTGTTGATGTGGGCAAGATAGGTCTTGCAGAGCTTGGTGTGGTCGGCGAGGACAAAGCTGCAATGCGCGGATTGGAGCATGGCGTCCTTGATGTCGGCGTCCGGGTAGCGGGGGGTGGAAAAGCCGAAGGTCTCGTCAATGCCGTTGATGCCGATGAAGGCCTTGTCGACCCGCAGATTGGAAATATACCGGCAGGCCGCCGAGCCCTCTACGGTGTCGTGTGCGTAGTTGATCTCGCCGCCGACGATCTGCACGGTGCAGTGCTCAACCTTTTGAAGCGCCTGAATTGCAACGATGGACGTCGTAATGACGCGCAGGTTTTTTGTGCCGGTTGCGATCAGATGCACCAGCTCGTTGACCGTTGAGGAGGTGTCGAGCAGGATGGTGTCGTCCTCCTGGATCATATCATAGGCGCACTGCGCGATGCAGCGCTTGAGATGTGCGTCCTTGGAGATCAGCTGGGAAAAGACGATGGCCGTGCCTGCGGAATAGGTCGACATTGCGCCGCCGTGTGTGCGGATCAGGCGCTTCTGGCGCTGCAATTCCTCCAGATCGCGGCGGATGGTGACCTCGGAAATGGCCAGCTCGTCGCTCAGCTCGGAAACCTTGACGGAGCTTCGCGCGTTGACGATCTGATAAATTCGTTCCTGTCGTTCTTCTGCAAACATGGGAATCCTCCTAAATTACAAAGCAGTCTGAACAGAGAAAGGTATCCATCCGCCCGGCTGTATCCTCGTCCATGCACAGAAGGTTAAAATCAAAGCCGTATAGATCCATGATGTTTGAAAACGGCGCAACGCGCAGCTGCGCGACGCGCAGACCCTGCGCCTCAAGCGTCTTGACCATCAGGTTTGCCATGATGTAGCTGTCTGCATAGCTGCTCAGGCGAAGACGGTTGACCAGAAGGAAAAGCGTCTCGTCCTTTCGCGGCTTCAAATCCTCCAGCAGCAGCGCTGCCGCCTCCTGCGCGCAGCGCGCCATATCCATGTGCGTCTCGACGCGCACGGGAGGCTCGCCGGAAAAGCCGCCGCCATAGCCGATGCGCCCGGCTGCATGATCCACATGTACGCTGATCGTGCCAAGGCGGGTGCTGGCGTAGCGCAGACGCTTTGCTGCCTCGCCAAGCTCCATGCCGGACGCGGCATACGAGCCTGCCAGCTTGATCAGAAGCGCAATGCCGGAGCGGCCGGAGCGGTTTTCGCGCGGCTCGCCCGGCGCGGTGCAGATGTCATCGGTGGAGACTACGGTCTCTACCCGGATGCCCTCCTGCTCCAGAAGCTCCTGCGCCATGTCGTTATTGAGGTAGTCTCCGGCAAAGTTGTTGTACAGCAGCAGCACACCGTGCTCCCGGCCAAGCGCCTTTCCGGCCTCATAGATGGCATAGGCGTTGGGCGCGGAGAAGGTGCCGCCGATGGAGGCGGCGTCTGCAAGCCCCTCGCCCACATAGCCGGGGAAGAGCGGGCCGTTTCCGGCGCCGCCGCTGATGATCACGGCGAAATGGTCGAGTGTTGGCGTGCGCTTCATCAAAACGCCCGCGTTTTTCTGCGTATAGCCTTTTTGCCAGCGCTGGGGCATGGCGCGCTCCATGCCGGAAAAGAGATCCTCCGCATAATAATCCAACCGTTCTGTTTTCCAGATCATAGGAAACCCCGCAGCTTACTTCTTGCTCTTTTTCTGCGCCATATCCATGATAACGGCCAGAAGAATGATAACGCCCAGGACGACCTTCTGCCAGTAGGAGTTGATGTGCAGCAGGTTCATGCCGTTGTTGATGACTGCGACGACCGCGCAGCCGATCATGGCGCGCGCGACAGAGCCGGAGCCGCCGGTCAGGGATGTGCCGCCCATGACGGTCGAGGCGATGGCGAACATTTCATAGCCCTCGCATGCGCCGGGCTGGCCGTTTTGCAGCTTGGAGGAGTTGAGAACGCCTGCAACCGCCGCCATAACGCCGCAGATGGTGTAGCAGAGGAAGGTGACCTTGTCGGTGTTGATGCCGGACAGGTGCGCCACGTTCTTGTTTGAGCCGGTTGCGAAAACATGGCGGCCAAAAACGGTCTTGCTCAGAAGCATATGCATGAGCACAACGAGAATGATGACCACGATCGTGATGATGGGAAGCCAGCCGGTCGGCCGCGCTTCGGTTTTGAAAAGACGCGCCGAGCCGATCCAGGAATAGACCGAGTTCAGACCGGAGACGGACGTGCCGCCGGAGAAAATGTAGGCAAAGCCACGGGCAATGGTCTGCGAGGCCAGCGTTGCGATCATGGGGACAACGGAGAACTTCGTGATCATCAGGCCGTTGAATGCGCCGAAGAGCAGGCCGATCACCACGCCCACGAGCAGCTGGATGGGAACCATGACAAACTCATTTGTGCCCTCCGGCAGCGTGCGGCAGAGCAGCGCCGCCACGACGCCGGCCACTGCGGCGACAGAGCCGACGGAAATATCGATACCGCCGAGAATGATAACATAGGTCAGACCGATGGTCAACACTGCGTTGATGGCCATCTGCGTTGTCAGATTGACGAGGTTTGTCATCTTGACAAAGTTCTGATTGCCGATGGTAAAGCCAACACACAGGGCGATCAGCACCAGAACGATTGCGTTTTTCCTGAAGAAGCCCGCGACATCGCGGCCGGCAGCAAGCGTTCTGCCGTTTTGAACTTTCTGCATGAGAGTTACTTCCTTTCGTCTTTACTGTTTCGTATGCAGCGCCCACGCGCCAAAAGCGCGGTGGGAGTGGAGCGGTCATCAGCCGCTTGCCAGCTTGATGATGTTTGTCTCGTTGATGTCTGCGCCGGTCAGCTCACCCATGAGCACGCCCTCGTGGAAGACGATGACGCGGTCGGAGATGCCGATGGCCTCGGGCATTTCAGAGGAGATCATGATGATGCAGCCGCCTCTGGCGACAAAGTCGTTCATCAGCGCGTAGAACTCGGACTTGGCGTTCACGTCGATGCCGCGCGTCGGCTCGTCGAGAATCAGAATATCCGACTCGGCAATGAGCCACTTGGCCAGAATGGCCTTCTGCTGGTTGCCGCCGGAGAGGTTTTTGATGACCGTTTCGATGCTGGGCGTCTTGACGCCGAGCATTTCCCGGTGCGACTCGGAGACCTCTTTTTCCCACTGGGGATTGGCCAGACCGTTCTTTTTCCGGTGGGCGGGGATGGAGGGGAGGACCATGTTTTCCCGGACGGTCTTTTCCAGCATCAGTCCCGTGCGGCGGCGGTCCTCAGTGACCATGCCGATGCGCTTTGCGATGGCGTCGCCCGGGCTTTTGAAGTGAACCTCTTCGCCGGCGATGAAGACCTTGCCAGCGTCGGCCTTGCGCGCGCCGAAGATCGTCTCCATTGTTTCCGTGCGCCCGGCACCGATCAGGCCGTAGACGCCCAGAATCTCACCGGCGTAGGCCGTAAAGGAGATGTTCTGGAATTCCTTTTCCCGGCTCAGACCCTCTACGCGAACCATTTCCTTTCCGCGTGTATGGCTCTGGCGGTTATAGTAGTCGCCGATCTCGCGGCCGACCATGCTGTTGACAAGCTCGGCCTCCGTTGTTTCCGCAACCAGTCTGGTGGTCACGTATTTGCCGTCCATCAGGACGGTAGCCCGGTCGCACATGGCAAAGATCTCCGCCATGCGGTGGGAGATATAGATAATCGTGCAGTTGTTATCACGCAGCTTGCGAATCTGCGTAAACAGCGCCTCGATTTCACCTTCGGAGAGGGAGGAGGTGGGCTCGTCCATGACGACGACCCGCGCCTGCCGGTTGATGACCTTGGCGATCTCTGCCATCTGCTGCTGCGCGGCAGTGAGCTCATGGGCGACATCGGTGGCCTTGATGCGGTCGCCCACGCCCATGTCATCGAGAATCTGCTGCGAGACACGGTTCATTTTTTCGCGGTCAAGCAGCTTGCCTTTTTTGGGTTCTTCGCCGAGGAAAATATTTTCCGCGACGGTCAGATCAGGGGCAATCGAAAGCTCCTGATGAATTACCGCGATCTTTGCGTCGATTGCATCGCGGGGGGTGTTGAATTCAACTTTCTTTCCGTCCATCCAGACCTCACCCTCCGTCGGGGTGTAGACGCCGGACAGAATCTTAATCAGCGTGGACTTGCCAGCGCCGTTTTCGCCCAGAAGCGCATGAACCTCGCCGGGATAAAAATCCACGGATACATCGGTCAGCGCTTTGACGCCTGGGAAACTCTTGGAGATGTGTACTGCTTGCAATGTCGGTTCCATGGCAAAAAACTCCCTTGCGTCTGAAATTTTGTTGAAAAATCGCCGGTTTGGCGCATATCTCATGATAAAATTGCCTGGGACTTGCGCCCCAGGCAATTTCGGTCAGTCAATGAAGCGCGATGAAATTATGGCTTCGATGTGGTGCTTAGCCTACGCTGGCGTTGGAAGCGTCAACCAGGTAAGGAGCGACCAGGATGGTGTCCTGGCTGACAGTGCCGTCAACACAGTAGGAGACCATTTCCTCTGCGATCTTGTAGCCGATCTGGTACGGATCCTGTGCAACGTCGGAGATCCAGATCTTGCCGTTGACCGGGTCAAGGATTGCTTCGTGTGCCTCGGGGTTGGCGTCAAAGCCGATCATGGCGCAGGAAGAACCAGCGTTCTTGATGGCAGCCAGAGCACCGACGCAGGCGGGGTCGCCAACGGTGAAGATGCAGGCCATCTCCGGGTAGGAGATCAGAGCGTCGTTCATCAGGGACTCAGCGGTGGAAGCGTCGCCCTTGTAGTTGCCGAGGTTGACGATGGTCAGGTTGTACTTCTCTTCGTATTCGTTGACAACGCTGTACCAGCCGCTCTCACGGTCGATGCAGGACTGGGGCTCCGGATAGCCGATGATGCCGATGGTAGCGCCTTCGGTCAGACCGTTGTCCTCGAGGTACTTGATGGTAGCCTCGCCGCCGACAACGCCGCCCTGGTAGTTGTCCGTGCCGACGAAGCACTTGATGACGTCGGTCTCGGAGGAGGTGCAGTCGAATGCGAACATGGGAACGCCTTCTGCGTCAGCCGCGACAATCGCGGGGGTGGAAGCGGTGGGGTCGTTGACAGACAGGGAGATCGCGTCGCAGCCGTCGACTACGAGGGTCTCGATGCGCTCGGAAGCGATAGCGCCGTCCAGATCGGACTCCAGAACGACAGCCTCAAAGCCCATCTCTGCGGCAGCCGCCAGGATGCCCTCTTCGATGGAGCAGTAGAACGCATGCTCACGGGAGCCCAGGATGAAGCCGAGCTTCAGATCAGCAGCGGTCTTGCCAGCGGGCGCAGCCTCAGCCTCTTCGGCCGGAGCTGCTTCTTCTGCCTCAGCCGGAGCTTCGGTCTCAGTTGTGGCAGCTTCTGTGGTGGTTTCGGGCTCGGTGCTTGCGGTCTCTTCCTTTGTGCTGGCGCAGCCGGCAAACAGGCAGGCGACCATAGTCAGAGCAAGGAGCAGAGCGATGATTTTTTTCATTTTCATGTTCCTCCATTTTTTTGCTGCGCATAAATGCGGCAGCTTGATTTTTTGCAAACCGAAGAAATTTCATTTATTTTCGATTTTTTCAAAAATAAAGATTGATTCCTTTCGTTTGTAGCATTACAATAGCACTATCGGAGGCAATGTGTCAAGCCTGTACAGAAGAAAAACTCACATTTTGTTCATGCTGCCTAGATATTGCTTTCATTTTTGAGCGTTTTGACGATTTATTACAAAGGAGAGTTTCATGATGTACGATATTATTACCATCGGCGAGATCCTTGTGGAGGTTCTGACCCGTGAGGTTGGGCAGGAGCTGTCCCAGCCGGGCGTTCTTTTAGGGCCGTATCCCAGCGGCGCGCCGGCCATCTGCATCGACCAGGCCGGGCGGATGGGCGTAAAGAGCGCGATCATTGCAAAGGTCGGAAAGGACGACTTCGGCAAGCTGAATCTTGAAAGACTTTGCAGCGACGGCGTTGATGTGTCTTATGTGGTGCAGACGGAGGATAATTCCACCGGCGTTGCTTTCAACACCTATTTCCCGAACGGCGAGCGGAAGTATCTCTTCCATTTCCGCCACGCCGCCTGCGGCGAGCTTGCGCCGTCGGATGTTTCGCAGGAGGCCATCTGCAATTCCAGATATCTGAACATCATGGGCTGCTCCATCACCGGAAGCCCCAGCATGGGCGAGGCCATCATGCAGGCCGTCCGTCTGGCAAAGCGCAGCGGCGTGAAGATCAGCTTTGACCCCAACATCCGCCCGGAGCTTCTGAAGGGAAAGATCATGGACGATTATCAGGAAATTCTGGATGCATGCGACGTTCTGCTGACGGGCAAGAGTGAGCTTCGCTTCCTCTTTGGCCAGGATTGGGAGGAGGCTGTGCGCAAGCTCCTGCAGGCGAAGGAGCGCCTTGTGCTTGTCAAGGACGGCTCGCGCGGCACGAATTTCTTCAGCCGCCAGGAGGCCTTCAGCGTTGCGACCTATCCCGCCACCGAGGTCGACCCCACCGGCGCGGGCGACTGCTTTGACGCGACGTTCCTTTCCATGCTCTGCCTTGGCGCAGACTACCGCACAGCTGTCCACTACGCCAATGCCGCAGGCGCCTTTGCCGTTGGCAAGGCAGGGCCGATGGAGGGCAATACCTTCCGCAGCGAGCTGGACGAATTTTTCAGAACGCATGAAAAAGCGCCGGAGCAGGAGCTTGCAATGCTCTACTGAGTCGGGTACAATAACATTATTAAAAAACCGCAAGAGGGAGAAGGAGGACTTTATATTATGCATCCCCTGAAGGCAATTTTCAGCGGCGCGGCAGAGAGCCAGCGCGGCGTATTCTCGGTCTGCACGGCAAATCCGCTCGTCCTGCGCGCGGCCATGCTCCATGCGAAGGCGCACAATTATGTTGTTGTCATCGAGGCGACGGCCAATCAGGTCAACCAGTTTGGCGGCTACACCGGCATGCAGCCGCAGGATTATGCAGATCTCATTGAAAGCATCCGGCAGGAGGTCGGTCTGGCTGCCCGGCAGATCATTCTCGGCGGCGACCATCTTGGGCCGCTGACATGGCAGAAGCTTCCCGAGGCGCAGGCGATGGAAAATTCCCGCGCACTTGTCACGGCCTTTACAAAGGCCGGCTTTACCAAGATCCATCTGGACACCTCCATGCGCGTGGCAGACGACGACCCCAATGCGGCGCTGGATGTGCGCGTCTGCGCGCGGCGCGGCGCGGAGCTGGCCAATTGTGTGCGCGCGGCCTATGAGGCGCGCGTGAAGGAAGACCCGGCGGCTGTCCGCCCGGTGCTTGTTATCGGCAGCGAGGTGCCCATCCCCGGCGGAAGCCAGGAGCATGAGGACTCCATCACGCCCACCGCGCCGGAGGAATTCCAGCGGCAGTACGCGGTTTTCCGCGAGGAATTTGAGAAGGTCGGCGCGCCGTTTGAGGATGTGGTGGCCTTTGTGGTGCAGCCCGGCGTGGAATTTGGCGATGATTTCGCCTTCCAGTATCGCCGCGAAAACGCCGCCGCGCTCTGCGGGGCGCTGGAGCAGTATGCGCCGCTGGTCTTTGAGGGGCATTCGACGGATTATCAGCTGAAGGAAAGCCTTTGCAAAATGGTGGAAGACGGCATCCGCATCCTGAAGGTCGGCCCGGCTCTGACCTTTGGTCTGCGCGAGGGGCTGTTCCTGCTTGAGCACTGCGAGGAAGTCATGGTGCAAAGAAGCGAAAAGCGCTCCGGCGTGCAGGCGGCAATTCTGCGCGAGATGGACGTGGACGACAAGTACTGGAAAAAGTATTATCAGGGTACGCCGGAGGAGATCGCCTACAAAAAGCTCTACAGCTACTCCGACCGCTGCCGCTATTATCTCCCTGCGGCCGGAATTACGAGCGCGATCGATACGCTCCTTTCCAATACCGCCCATGTGCCGCAGGCGCTCATCAGCCAGTATTTCCCGCGCCAGTATGAGAAGGTCGTCAGCGGCCAGCTGGCAGACAGCGGCGAGGCGATTCTGCTTGATCGCGTCGGCGACTGGCTGGACGGCTACGCTGCGGCCTGCGGCGTCGCGCTTTGAAGGGAGAAGCGTCATGGCAACACTCTTTGGAACGCACTACACGAAGGCTGAGCTTCTGGACAAGCTCGGAAATCTTGGTACGATCGCCGGAATCCGGCAGATCGAGTATCAGGATGGCTTTGCGCGCGGTCTGCGCGCGTATGAGGTCATCAACGGCGCGATCCGCTTTACGGTCTATATCGATAAGTGCATGGATATCGGCGAGTTTTATTATAATGGTATCCCCATGCACTACCACGCCCGCCCGGGCGTCATGAACGGAGACTGGTTCTACGACGGAGAAAACGCACCCCGGAGCATCATGTGCGGCATGCTCTTTACCTGCGGCCTTTCCAATGTTGGCCCGCTCCAGACCATGCCGGATGGCAAGACCCAGCCGCAGCACGGCTTCATCCGCAACACGCCCGCCGAGCACTGCGGCGCGCGTACCTGGTGGGAGGGCGACGATTATATTCTTGAGCTGACCGGCACAATGCGCGAGAGCAGCCTCTTTGGCACAAATCTTGTCCTTCGCCGCACCATCACCACAAAGCTTGGCGAGACTGCAATTCATATCCGCGACGAGATCGAAAACGAGAGCAGCGTAAAAGACGTACCCTGCATGCTGATGTATCACTGCAACGCGGGCTTCCCGCTGCTCGATGAAAAGAGCGTTCTGGAAATCGAGCCTGTGGAAACGGATGTGCGCGACGAGGTTGCGGCCAGAGGCTTGCAGGAAGAGCCCTGCACGGTCTTTGGCGCGCCCATCACGGGCTATGAGGAGCAGGTGTTCTATCACAGGCTTGCAAAGGATGAAAACGGCTGGTGCCGCGCGACGATGCACAATCCCACGCAAAAGCTGGCGCTCTCGGTCTGCTTCGACAGCCGCGAGATCCCCTATCTCATCCACTGGAAGTGCCGCGACGCGGGGAACTACGTCACGGGGCTTGAGCCCTCCAACTGCCATCCCGAGGGCGTTCATGCCGAGGCCGCGCGCGGCACACTGCGCCGCCTGGGCCCGCACGAAAGCTTCACAACCGCCCTGTGCATCCAGGCAGAGCACAGACCCTGAGCGGATAAAACCAACCGGCGGCGCAAAGCGCCGCCGGTTTTGCGCTTGTGCAGAAAAGTGCCTCTTTTCATTTGCGGCAAAATGCAATATAAT
>CAZXIW010000005.1:0-48015 GCA_964640905.1 uncultured Oscillospiraceae bacterium | reverse complement strand
CTAAGAAGAATGGGGTCGGAAAATGGACAAGCCCTCTGGCTTGCGCCAGAGTATAACGGCCATACCTGGCCGCGGCAGGCACTTCTGCCTTGCGGCAGAGCGCTCTGGCGCTTCGCGCCACGGTGTCAATCCCCCAGTCTCGGCTACGCCGAGCCAGCCCCCTTTACACAAGGGGGCCTTTGGGCGGCAAGCCGCCCCTTGCAGGGGGAATCTGCCCTTTACACAGGAGGCCTTTGGGCGGTGCAAAATTGCTTATCGATTGCGATAGAGGAAGGTCACGATTTGGCCGCGGGTGCAGGTATCATCCGGGCTGAACGCCCCAACATCTGTGCCATTGGTAATGGCATTCTCGACTGCCCAGTTGATGGCGTCCTCGCAATAAGAGCCTGTCTTCACGTCAACAAATCCGAAATCGTCATGCGCGTCATAGCAGCGCTCTGCGCGATGCAGGAAGGTCACGATCTGGCCTCTGGTGCAAGGCTCGTCGGGGCTAAAGTGGGTCTCGTCTGCGCCCGACGTGATGCCGTTGGCCACTGCCCACAAAACCGCCTCATAGTAATAATCGTCTGCATCGACGTCTTCAAACGGATTTTCTGTCCAGACTGCCGGGCAGCCAGCCGCGCGCCACAGCATGGTCACGGCCTGCGCCCGTGTGCAGCTCTCGTCCGGGGCAAAGTGCTTCTTGTCCACGCCGCCCGCGATACCACGCTCCGCCGCCCACTGAACGGCATTGTAGTAATACGCGCCGCGCGAAACGTCCACGAACGTTTCTTCCAAGGCGCTTGCCGCACTTTCCAGAATGCCGGAGAGCAGACCGCCAGCGATTACAAAGTCTTCGCCCTCTGCCTCAGATTCCCATCTTGCTTGCAGCTTGATTTTCTGTGTGCCTTCCGGAATTTCGTCGTTCTCAAAGTCCCATTTCTTTCCGTTACAGTACCAGCCGAGGAAGGTATCGTCCGGGCGTGTCGGGTCTTCGGGGCGGGAGAGCTTTCTGCCGACAACGCGGCCAATCGTATTGTCACCGCCAAAATCATAGGTCACTTCGGGTGCATCGGTGAGATCGATTTCTCCTGCTCCGCCACAGAACACACCGCCAGTGATTTTAGCCCCGTCCCCTACGTTGCCATAAAACACACCGCCGGTGATTTCAGGGCTGGCGCCATCCGCGTTGTTTACCACCTCTGCGTAAAACACGCCGCCGGAGATTTTTGCCTTCTTTCCTACAGGCATCGCCCCACCGCCAGCATATGCATAATTTGTTACCTTTCCATAGAAGCTGCCGCCCTTAATTTCGGGCTGTCCACTTGTCAGGCAGTCTTCACCATTCTCAACCTCTCCATCGAAGCGGCCGCTCTCAATTGTCCCCATATTCTTAACCTTCCCCTCGACGCGCGTGCCTTCCTTGCCCGCGTCGACAAGAATCCTACCGCCATTGTCGATGGCAGTACCCATCCCACCGATCTCGCCGCCGTTCAGATGCAGCGTTCCGCCATTCGCCACCGTAATGTCATTTGCCGTGAGCTGGCCGCCGTTCAGGATGAACGTGCCCAATCGATTATAAACTGCATAGTCGCTACCGACAAGTTTACCGCTCTGCTCGCTGCTGCTGTCGTTCAGCGTCAGCGATGCCGTTTCTCCATTAAGCGTTATTAGGAAACCCCCATGGGTTGTGGACAGCTTATACCCCGCCAAATCAAGGGTCACACGACTGTCATCCTTAATATTGATATCTTCTTCAATCTCTACATTGCTGTCCAGCTTGTAGATGCCGGAGGGAAGCACATAATAGGACTCAAATGGCCAGGTAGTCTCCGTTATTTTTTGGGGATTTGTGCTTTCCGTCGCATTATCAAAACTGTCCTGCGTCAGCGTAATAACCGCCGGTGCATCTGCCAGCGCGATGGTCGGCAGCAGCGCCGCGCACATGGCCAGCACCAGAAGCATACTCAAAAGTCGTTTTTTCATATCGATTCCCCGCTTTCGTCAGTTTCAAAAGCCTCATCAAGATTCCAAAATCTTGATGCAAGCGCCCCGGGGCGCTTGTCAGTTTTTTACTTGCCCTCTATTATATCCCACTGCCCGGAAATGTGCAAGAGAAAATGCAAAAAAGACCTGCCGCTGGCAGGTCTTTTCCGCTGATTTTATTTCTTTGCCTTCTTTTCCTTGCGCGCCGCAGCGGCCGCCGCTCTCTGCTTGGCAGATTCCTTCTCAGCGGTGTTGTTGGTGGACACGGCAAACTTGGCAAACTCCACGCGCACGCGGTCTGCGCCGGTCTCGACCACAAGGGAGTTATCCTTGACCGAAACAACGTCGCCGATGATGCCGCCGATGGTCGTGATATTGTCGCCGACCTTCAGCGCGTCGCGCATGGCCTGCGCTTCCTTCTTGCGCTTGTTTTCCGGGCGAACCATGAAGAAGTAGAAAACAGCGAAGAGGACGATCATCATGACGAACATCGACATGCCGCCAGCCGCAGAGCCGTCTGTGGAAGTTAAGAACAGAACCATTACATTTTCCTCCGAAATTTAATCTTTGATTATTATAGCGGCCTGCGCGCCCATTTGCAAGTCAAACGGGCAAATTCGCAGCCAAATTTACAAATTCTTCTCAAATTCGCTCGTCGAGCTTCCGGCTGTATTCCGCGCGGAAGTCGTCAAACGTCCCCTCGTCCAGCGCGGCGCGGATGCGCGCGGTGAGCTGGTTGTAAAAATAGAGGTTGTGCATCACGCTCAGGCGCATGGCAAGCATCTCGTCTGCCTTAAACAGATGCCGGATATACGCCCGCGAATAACGCCTGCACACGGGGCAGTCACACGCAGGGTCGATGGGGCGCTCGTCGAGCTCATACTTTGCATTTTTCATGTTCATCGCGCCAGACCAGGTAAAGAGCTTGCCATGACGGGCGTTTCTGGCCGGCATGACGCAGTCGAAAAAGTCGACCCCGCGCGCCACGGCCTCAATGATATTGCTCGGTGTGCCAACGCCCATGAGATACCGGGGCTTATCCTGCGGCATATACGGCTCAACGGCCTCGATGATCTCATACATGACCTCGGTCGGCTCACCGACGGCAAGGCCGCCAATCGCGTAGCCCGGAAGCTCGAGCTTTGCGATCTCCTTCATGTGCCAGATGCGAAGGTCTTTGAACGTTGCGCCCTGGTTGATGCCCCAGAGCTGCTGGCCGGGATTTACGGCGTCCGGCTCGGCATTATACTTTGCCAGCGCCTCTTTGCATCTTGCAAGCCATCTGGCCGTGCGCTCGCACGAGGCCTTTGCATACGGATACGTCGCCGGGTTTTCCATGCATTCGTCAAAGGCCATTGCGATATCCGAGCCGAGGTTCGACTGGATGCGCATGCTCTCCTCCGGACCCATGAAGATCTTATGCCCGTCCAGATGGGAGGCAAAGGTCACGCCCTCTTCTTTGATCTTGCGCAGACCCGCAAGCGAAAATACCTGAAAGCCGCCCGAATCCGTTAAAATTGGCCCGTCCCACGTCATGAACTTATGAAGCCCGCCCAGCTTCTTTACGACCTCGTCGCCCGGGCGAAGATGCAGATGGTAGGTGTTGGACAGCTCGACCTGCGTGCCGATGTGCTCTAAATCCTCTGCCGACAGCGCGCCCTTGATGGCCGCCTGTGTGCCGACGTTCATAAAAACCGGCGTCTGCACCGTCCCGTGCGGGCAGGTAAACTCGCCCCGGCGCGCCGCGCCCTGCGTTTTGAGTCGTTTGAACATGCTTCCTCCTGCGCCCATGGCGCACCGTTTGTTTTCTCTATTCTACAAAAAGAACACGCCCGCGTCAAGCCCGGCCACGCGGCGCATTTTTCGCCCGGCGTATTGACAGGGCGGAAAAAATGTGTATAATAAATCAGGAATTATGTAACGAGCATTATATAATTATCATCGAAGGAGGGTGCTTATGCCGCCGAAACCAAAGTATACCAAAGAAGAGATCGTCGCCGCCGCGCTGGGCGTTGTGTCGGAAAAGGGTATCGACGCGCTGACCGCCAAGGAGCTTGGAAAGGCGCTCGGCATGTCCACCAGCCCCATTTTTACCGTCTTCGACTCCATGCAGCAGGTGCAGGAGGCCGTCAGGCTGGCGGCGATGGCGCGCTTTGAGTCTTACGCACACAGAGCCGGAGGTGAGCTTCCGGCCTTTAAGCAGGTCGGCATGCAGATGATTCTCTTTGCCAAGGAAGAGCCGCGCCTTTATCAGCTTATTTTCATGTCGCAAGGCAGCGGCGCGACGCCCTTTGCCAACCACTACGCCAGCCTCGGCCATGTGGCAGACGAGGCGCTGCGCGCCATCGAGGCCGACTACGGCCTCTGCGCCGAAGACGCGCAGGCGCTGTTTGAGCACGTCTGGATTCATACCTTTGGCATCGGCGCGCTGTGCGCCACGGGCGCATGGAGCTTTTCCGGCGAAGAAATCTCGCAGATGCTGACGCAGGATTTTACGGCAATGATGCTGCTGCTCAAAGGAAAGAAAAGCAATGCGTAATCAGGCACTGGTCGTGATCGACCCGCAAAAGGAAAGGAGCATAAACCATGGATACCACATTGCAGAAGCTGCTTAGAATTGCAGGCATTGGCCTGAATGTGGCGGGCATTATTTTTATCTGCCTGTCGCTGCTTCAATACCAGAGGGAATGGACACTGCCGGCGGCGCTTGTCTGCCTTACGCTGTCGCTGCTTTTCCAGATCATTCTCCGGCAGGGCAGTAAATAAAAGGAACAGAAGGTGACATTTGAAGCATGCCAAACAGCACATTGATTTTTTACGTTCACGGCAAGGGCGGCTCTGCGCAGGAGGCCGCGCATTATCAGCCGCTTTTCCCCGGGTGCGATCTGGCCGGGTTTGCCTATCAGGCGCAGACGCCCTGGCAGGCGCGGGCGGAGTTTCCGCCCGCATTTGAGGCGCTGGCCGCGCCCTATTCGCGCGTGATCTTAATTGCCAACAGCATCGGCGCATACTTTTCCATGTGCGCGCTGCCGCAGGAAAAGCTCGAAAAAGCCTACTTCATCTCCCCCATTGTGGATATGGAGCGGCTGATCTGCGACATGATGCGCTGGGCAGGCGTAACGGAGGACGAGCTGCGCGAAAAAGGGACGATTGAAACGGGCTTCGGCGAAACGCTCTCGTGGGAGTATCTTTCCCATGTCCGCGCGCACGCGCCGCAGTGGCGCGTTCCAACCGAAATTCTCTACGGCGGGCAGGACAATCTGACGAGCCGCGAGAGCATCTTCGCCTTTGCAGCCGCGCACGGCGCAGGTCTTACCGTGATGGAAGACGGCGAGCACTGGTTTCATACGCCGGAGCAGATGGCGTTTCTTGACCGCTGGATTTCCCGGCGCGAAGCCGCGCACGGCGCTTGACGGCGCGCTCTTGCCATCAAGCCTTTTTGCAAAAACAAGCTCCCGCTGGCCTCTGGCCAGCGGGAGCAGCTTTTCGTATCGGGAAAACAGCGCTTACTTATCCTGCGCGGCAAGCTCTCTGAGCGCGTCTCTGCGCGAGAGGTTGACGCGGCCCTTCTCGTCGATCTCGGTGACCTTGACCCAGGTCATATCGCCGATGTTCAGCACATCCTCGACCTTCTCCACGCGGCGGTTTTCGAGCTTGGAGATATGAATCATGCCGTCCTTGCCGGGGGCAAGCTCGACGAACGCGCCGATGGGCAGAATGCGGACGACCTTGCCGTAGTAGAGCTTTCCGACCTCCGGCACAAAGCAGATATCGTCGATCATCTTCTTGGCCGCGTCGCAGGAGGCGGCGTCGGGAGAAGCGATGTGAATCGTGCCGTCGTCGTCGATGTCGACCTGCGCGCCGGACTCGGCGACGATCTTCTGAATCATCGAGCCGCCCTTGCCGATGACCTCGCGGATCTTGTCCACGTCAATTTTCATGGTCAGCATCTTGGGCGCAAACTCAGAGACCTCTGCGCGCGGCTGCGCGATGCACGGAAGCATGACCTCGTTGAGAATCTCAAGGCGCGCCTTGCGGCAGCGCTCAAGTGCGTCTGCGATGATCTCCATCGTCAGGCCGTCGTTCTTGAGATCCATCTGGATGGCGGTAACGCCCTCGGTGGTACCGGCAACCTTGAAGTCCATCTCGCCGTGGAAGTCTTCCACGCCCTGAATGTCGGTGAAGGTTCTCCATGTGCCGGTCTCCTTGTCGGAGATCAGGCCGCAGGAAATGCCGGCGACCGGACGGCGGATAGGAACGCCTGCGTCCATGAGCGCCAGCGTTGAGCCGCAGATGGAGGCCTGCGACGTCGAGCCGTTGGAGGACACGACCTCGGAGACCACACGGATGGCATACGGGAACTCGTCAACAGACGGGATGACAGGCAGCAGTGCCTTCTCGGCCAGCGCGCCGTGGCCAATCTCGCGGCGGGAGGTGGAGCGGCTTGCACGCGCCTCGCCGGTCGACCACTGCGGCATGTTGTAGTGGTGGATATAGCGCTTTTCAGTCTCGTCGTAGATGGTGTCGAGCTTCTGCGCGGCAGAAAGGGTGTTGAGCGTGCAGATGGACAGAACCTGCGTCTGGCCGCGGGTGAAAAGACCCGAGCCGTGGACGCGCGGCAGAACGCCGACCTCTGCGCCAAGGGGACGGATCTCGTCCGGCGTGCGGCCGTCGACGCGCTTGCCCTCGAGCAGCCACTTCTTGACGATCTTCTTCTGCATCTTGTAAAGGCAGACGTCAATCTGGATATCCCAGTCATCGGCGTACTTTTCGCCGAACTTCTCCTTGAAGTCCACAACAGCCTCGGTGATGCGCGCCTCGCGGACGTTCTTGTCGTCGGTGTCAAGGGCGTAGGCGATCTTGTCCAGACCGTACTCGCACAGATCATCGAGCATCTCGTGGTTGACAGCGGCCTTCTCAAAGGTGAACTTCGGCTTGCCGATGGTCTCGACGATGTGGTTAATAAACTCAACGACCTTCACGTTGGTCTCGTGCGCAAGCTTGATGCACGCGAGCAGGATGTCTTCTTTAATTTCGTTGGCCTCGGTCTCGATCATGACGACCTTCTCGTGGGTCGAAGCGATGGTCACGAAGCACTGGCAGGCGTTGCGCTCGTCCTGCGAGGGGTTGACGATATACTTGCCGTCGAGGTAGCAGACATTGGTGGTCGAAGTCGGGCCATTCCAGGGAATGTCGGAATAGGCAATAACGAGCGAAGAGCCGATGGAAGCGACGATCTCCACGGGGTTATCATAGTCCTGAGAAAGGACGGTGTTCGTCAGCACGACGTCGTTGCGAAGCTCTTCGTCAAACAGCGGGCGCATCGGGCGGTCGATGAGGCGGGAGATCAGGACGCCGCGCTCAGAGGGCTTACCCTCGCGGCGGTTGAACGAGCCGGGGATGCGGCCGACGGAGTACATGCGCTCTTCGACCTCGATGGTCAGCGGGAAATAGTCGATACCGGCCTTGGGAAGCGCGGACGCAACAGCCGTAACAAGAACGACGGTATCGCCATAGCGGCAGATGGCCTCTGCGTTGCAGAGCTCAGCGACCTTGCCGGTCTCGACCGTAAAGGTACGGCCGCCGATCTCGGTCTCAAAAATGTGATGGTTCGGGTACTGCTTGTGCGTAATCATAAATTGTTACCTCCTGTATTTTTGTGTTCTGCATGGGAGGTTTAGCACTTGAAACCGCCGCCGGACATCGGCAGTGCTTTCAACTGCTAAAGCAAGCTCCCACACAGGCCTTTGAATGGAACATCTGCGAAAAAAGGCGGCCTTGCGACCGCCTTTTCTGGTTTACAAATCCGGTGCGATTACTTACGAAGGCCGAGCTTTGCAACGATCGCGCGGTAGCGGTTGATGTCCTTCTTGGCCAGATAGTCAAGCAGGCTTCTGCGCTTACCGACCATCATCAGAAGGCCGCGGCGGGAGTGGTTGTCGTGCTTGTGAACACGCAGGTGCTCGGTCAGCTCGTTGATTCTGGAGGTCAGAACAGCGATCTGAACCTCGGGAGAACCGGTATCGCCGGGATGGGTTGCGTACTGCTCAATGATAGCAGTCTTTTCTTCTTTGCGCATCATAGTTGTGTTTCCACCTTTCAAATATTTCTTTCCGCTGTCTAAGTTGGGGGTATGGCAGAATGCCCGTGTGAAAACCAGGCGGTCTCCCGCAACTGAGAAAGGGAATCGCGGCGCAGTGCGCCAGCCTATTTAGAATAGCACACACGGCTTAAAAAGTAAAGCACTTTTTTCAGAAAAGCTTTGCTGCGCGTACACTGCCGCTAGGGCTTTGCCATCGGCTCGTTAAAGGCCTGCGCGTCGAAGGTGATGACGGCAAAATACTGCTGATTTTCCTCGCGAAGCCCATCTTCCACCAGCCTGCGCAGCTCCTGGCGTCTGCTGTCGAGCGAGAACGGAATCACCATGTCAAAGATCACGTTCGTATGCGCCCGGCCGCGCACCATACGAAAATCATGAATCGCAATCGACGCATCAGCCTTTTTCAAAATCGCCTGCACCTTCTCGCGCACCGCGCGCAGCTCCTCATCGTCTGTCACGATGGGGTCATAGTGGATGACAAGCTCCACCAGAAGCTCACGCCGCACCTGCCGCTCAAGCGCATCGATCAGCTCATGCGCGTCCAGAACATCCTCGCGGTAGTCCATCTCCACATGCGCGCTTGCAAAGCGCCGCCCCGGGCCATAGTCGTGGATCATGAGATCATGCACACCCAGAACCTTCGGCTGCGCAAGCAGCATCGCCGTGATTTTCCGCATAAGCTCCCCGTCCGGCGCGCAGCCAAGAAGGGGGTCGACTGTATCCTTTGCAATGCCGATACCGGACCAGATGATAAAAAGCGCCACGGCAAGGCCGATCCAGCCATCGATCATCACATCAAAAAGCTTCCCCGCGAGGCATGCAAGCAAAACCGCAGCCGTTGAAATGACATCGTTCCGGCTGTCTGCCGCCGTCGCGGCAAGGGTCGCGGAGTCGATGGCTTTTCCAAGGCTTCGGTTAAAGGCCGCCATCCAGAACTTGACCGCGATCGAGCCAAGCATCACAAGCACCATCGCCAGCGAAAACGAAACCGGCTCTGGCGTTAAAATTCTCGCTACTGAGGTCTTGACAAGCTCCACACCAATGAGCAGAATCATCGCCGCCACCACAAGCCCCGAAAGATACTCCATCCGGTCGTGCCCATAGGGGTGCTCCGGGTCGGCGGGCTTTCCCGCGAGCTTAAAGCCGATGAGCGTCACGACGGAGCTGGAGGCGTCTGATAAGTTATTGACAGCATCCGCCGTGATGGAGACACTTTTGCAGAGTGTCCCGACGATCAGCTTCCCCGCAAACAGCAGAAGGTTGCAGAAAATGCCGACCCACCCGGCCAGTGTGCCGTATCGGGTTCGCACGGCGGGGCTTTGCGTGTTGGCATAGTCTTTGACAAATACGCGCAGTAAAAAGTTTTTCATGTCCGCTTCCTCACAAATGTATGGTCTTCGTATTATATCGCTGCCGCATGAAAAGTGCAAGAAAAAGCCTCGCAGACTCGTCGAAGCAAGCTCCATATCCTTCGCTTCCGCGAGGGCGCGAAAGCTCATCCACTTCGCTGCTTCTCCTCTCCGCCCGCGAAGCGCACAGCACTTCGCAGGCGGTTTTGGATGCGATCTGAATTATTTTTTGCGGCGACATGCGCGGCACGACTGGACAGCCGTTCGCGGCTTTGCCGCGTTACGGATGTCGCGTGCCCCTTGCGGGTAAAAATTCTTCTCAGCCCGCAAACGTGAATTTTGGCAGCTCTGCTGCCAAAACTTTGCGAGGCTAGCGGGCTGCAAACCTCACAAAAATGCGTGCATTTTTGTGAAATTTTTAAAAGGGCGGCAAAGCCGCCCTTTTAAGTAGCCCTCAGCAGCAGCTGTCGCACCCGCAGCCGCAGTTATTGCCGTTGCCGTTCCAGAGCACAAAGATAATGACCAGAACAATGATCCACCACCAGCTGTTGCCGAACGCGCAGATCCCGGAAGAATTACAAGACATAACGAAACCTCCTGAAATATAACGTAGCGTCTGTTGCCCGCTCATTCCATGTTATGCCCGCCGGGAAAAATGGTTACGCCTCCGCGCGCTCACCGTAGAGTGCGTCAAGGCTTTCAAACCGGTAGCCAAGCGCCTCCCACTTTCCAAGAAGCTCATCGAGAATTTCCGCGTTCGTGCTGGATGTGGAATGCAGCAGCACGATCGCCCCCGGATGCACGCGCGGCAGAAGCTTTGAAAAGGCCTGCTCTTTGCTCGGCTGGTCATCCTGATACCAGTCTACATAGGCAAGACTCCAGAAAACCGTCCGGTAGCCAAGCTCCTGCGCCAGCCTTAAATTTTCCTCACTGTAAACGCCCTGTGGCGGGCGGTAATACTTTTTCATTTTCTCGCCCGTGATGGACTCATAAAGCGCCTCCACATCAAAAAGCTCCTGCGAGAACACCGCCGCATCCGAAATTTTCGACATATCGTAGTGGTGGAAGGTGTGGTTTGCGACGATGTGCCCCTCCTCCTTCATCCGCATGACAAGCTCCGGCGCAGTTTGCAGATAGTTCCCGACCACAAAAAAGCACGCCGGTGCATTGTGCGCCCGGAGCGCATCGAGAATCTTTTCCGTATTTCCGTTTTCATACCCCGCGTCAAAGGTCAGATAGAGAACCTTTTCCCCCTCGTCTCCCACATAGACCGCGTCATAGCGGCTGAGCGCCTGCCGGCTTGCGTTGCCGATGGGCGTCTTTCCCTCCGTCTGAAAGCTGAGCCCCCAGGAGCCGGTCTCGATCGCCTGCCCCGCAAGAAACAGCCCCGGCAGCGCCGCGCAAAAGAGCGCAAGGACGCCAAAGGCCAGCAAAAGTCTTCCGTTCCGTTTTAAAAATGCCCCCATAAAAACGCCTCCCCTTCTCCATCCATATGGGAAGAAGGGGAGGTCCATGCCGCTTATTTTTTACAGCTTCCGTTTTCCTGTGTGCAGCCCGCACAGCCGCACCCGCAGCCCGCGCGCTGCCTTTTCGCGCACCGGAGCGCAAAAAGAACCCAGAGCGCCAGAAGCACCAGAATCAAAACGCCCATCCAAGCCTCCTTACAAACACAAAAGCGAGAAGACCACGAACGCCGCCAGATACGCCACACAGCATTGCATCAGCGCGATCAGCCCCGCGCGAAGCGCCGAGCCCACCTCGCGCCGGATGGCGGCGATGGCCGCCACACAGGGCGTATACAAAAGCGTAAAGACCAGAAAGCTCACCGCACTCTTTGCCGTAAGAAGCGATGTGATTGCGCTTGTCCCAAGCAGGATTTCAAGCGTACTTACAACCGATTCCTTTGCAATAAAGCCAGAGATCAGCGCCGTCGCGCACCGCCAGTCGCCAAAGCCAAGCGGCGCAAAGATGGGCGCGAGGAACTGGCCGATGGCGGCAAGCAGGCTCTCGGCGCTGCTTGCAACAACGTTCAGCCGCGCATCAAAGCTTTGCAGAAACCAGATGACGATCGTTGCCAGGAAAATGACCGTAAACGCCCGCTCGAGAAAATCCTTTGCCTTTTCCCACAGCAGCAGCGCCACACTCTTGACCGACGGCAGCCGGTAATTTGGAAGCTCCATTACAAACGGCACAGGCCGTCCGCGGAAGGCCGTTCCCTTCAGAACCAGCGCCGCCAGAATGCCCGTCACAATGCCGAGCACATAAAGCCCGATCATGACCAGCGCCGCCCGCTCCGGGAAAAATGCCGCCGCGAAAAAGCCGTAGATCGGGATTTTGGCCGAGCAGCTCATAAAGGGCGTGAGCAAAATGGTCATTGTCCGGTCGCGCTCAGACGGAAGCGTTCTTGTCGCCATGACCGCCGGGACAGTGCAGCCAAAGCCAAGGAGCATCGGCACAATGGATTTTCCGGAAAGGCCGATCTTTCTTAAAAGCTTATCCATCACGAACGCCACACGCGCCATGTAGCCGGTGTCCTCCAGAATGGACAGGAAGAAAAAGAGCGTCACGATCACGGGCAGGAAGCTGAGTACACTTCCAACGCCCTCAAAAATTCCGTCGATAATCAAACTCTGCACGACCGGGTTCAGCCCATAAGCCGTGAGCGCCGCGTCGACCAGCGCCGTCAGCCGTTCAATGCCCAGCGCCAGAAGATCACTTAAAAATGCACCGATGACGTTGAACGTTAAGTAAAAGATCAAAAACATGACGCCGATAAAAATCGGCAGCGCCGTGTATTTTCCGGTCAAAATTTTATCGACCCGGACGCTTCTTTTGTGCTGCCGGCTCTCCTTCGGCTTGACGAGCGTATCGCGGCAGAGCGCCTCAATAAAGCCGTAGCGCATGTCTGCCAGCGCCGCGTTGCGGTCAAGCCCGCGCTCCTGCTCCATCTGCAAAACCGCGTGCTCGATCAGCTCCTTCTCATTCTGGTCAAGGCGCAGGCTCTGCGCCGTCCGCTCGTCGCCGTCGATGAGCCAGGTCGCGGCAAAGCGCGTGTTGAGCTCTGCCGCCTGGGCGTGGTCTTCAATCTGGTGGCAGACCGCGTGGATGCAGCGGTGAACCGGGCCCGGCTCACAGAAGTCATAGACCTGCGGCTGAAGCTTTTCCCCGGCAACGCGAAGCGCCTCGCCGATCAGCTCAGACACGCCGTCTGCCGTGGCCGCGCAGATCGGAACGACCGGAATCCCCAGCCGTCTGGACATTTCAGGGACATTCACGCTTCCGCCATTGCCCGTCAGCTCATCCATCATGTTGAGCGCCAGCACCATCGGCACGCGCAGCGTCAGAAGCTGAAGCGTCAGATAGAGGTTGCGCTCCAGATTGGTCGCGTCAACGATATTGATGATCCCGTCCGGCTTCTGGTTGAGAATAAAATCGCGCGTCACGATCTCCTCCGCCGTATATGGCCGCAGGGAATAAATGCCCGGTAGATCGACCACCGTGCAGCCCTTCTGCCCGCGAATCTGCCCGCTCTTCTGCTCGACCGTCACGCCGGGGAAATTCCCCACATGCTGGTTTGAGCCCGTGAGCTGGTTAAAAAGCGTTGTCTTGCCGCAGTTCTGGTTACCGGCCAAAGCTAAGATCATCCCGCGACCTCCTCTACCGCAATGCTGCGCGCATCCTCCTTGCGCAGCGTCAGACTGTAGCCCCGCAGCAAAAGCTCCATCGGGTCTCCCATCGGCGCAACCTTTGTCACCGAGACCAGCGTCTGCGGAATCAGCCCCATATCCAGCAGCCTGCACCGCAGCATTCCCTCGCCGCCGACGGCGGTGATCCGCACCCGGCCGCCGGTACGCACCTCATCAAGTGTCATCGTCTGCCCCTCCTCTTCATCATATCTCTTGTGTTAAGCATAGCGAACCCGGGGCAAAATTTCAAGAAAAATGTTTTCGGATTTGTTTTCTTTGCGTTATTCACAATTTTTTCACTTCTTTTTCTAAACGTTATGGTAAACTTAGCAAAGAACATTCCACACAAATCCAGTATTCTTTGTGTGTTCCTATCATATCCGAAAAGGAGTCCCCATGAACATTCTGTTTTTTCTGACCCCAAAGGCGGTCTGTGCATATATTGAAGAGGGCGCAACTCTGCGCCAGGCCATGGAGCGCATGGAGAGCACCGGCTTCTCCGCGCTTCCCGTTCTGAGCAAAGACGGCGGCTACTGCGGCGTCATTACCGAGGGCGACCTCCTGTGGGCCTTCAAGCGTCTTTGCGTGATGGACGTCCGCCAGACCGAGGAGCATTCGATCAGCGAGCTGATGCCCCGGCGGGAGGTTCATCCCGTCCGCGTCGACACACGCATTGAAGACCTTGTGCTTGTGGCCGCCGACCAGAACTTCGTCCCCGTTGTTGACGACAAGGGCGCGTTCATCGGCATCGTGACCCGAAGCAGCATCTTAAAATACTGCCTCGACCGCTATTTCTCCCATCAGCCGGAGGCCGCCGGCGTGCGCTGAGCGCGGCGTGCTTTTCCGTTTCAATTTTTTCTTTTGCAGGTATAACCTCCCAGTCTCCCGGCGATACTAGGCTCAGGAGGTGCAAACCATGCAAAACAATGAAAATTCCAAATCAGCAGGCCTCAGGAAATTCTTTCAGGAAAAGGGCTACTACATGATCCTCTTCCTGTGCGTCCTGGCCGTCGGCGTTTCGGGCTATATTTTCCTGTCCGGCGCCGCAGCCGAAAAGAAGGCTCTGGACGATGCGTCGCTGTCTGTGGCCACCAGCGCGCAGCTTCCGCCGCAGTCGTCTGCCGCGTCCTCTTCCGCCGCATCCGGCAAAAAGGCTTCCGCGTCAGCTCCGGCTGCATCCAGCCCCGCCAGCTCCGCCGCAGCCGCGCCCCGGCAGCAGACCGCCGCAGAGACGCTTTCGGTGCGTGTCTGGCCGGTCTCCGGTGAGCGCATCGCCGCCTACGCCATGCAGTCTCTTTCCTACAACGCCACCACACAGGACTGGCGTACCCACGACGGGGTAGACCTCAGCGCGCTTGCCGGTGCGCCCGTCAGGGCTGCCTGCTCCGGGACGGTCACTGCCGTCTACGACGACGCTTACCTTGGAACGACCGTCGTCATCTCACACCCGGAGGGCTATATGACCTACTACTCCAACCTTGCCGCCATGCCGACTGTCGCAGCCGGTGACAGGCTCACCGCAGGCGATCTCATCGGCTCGGTCGGCCAGACCGCGCTTCTGGAATCCGCCTCCGGGTCGCATATCCACTTTGCCGTGACGAAAAACGGCGAGAGCATTGACCCGGTCAGCTTTATCGACTGACCCCTGCCCATAACCCAAAAGTACCCGGACAGACCTTCGTCTGTCCGGGCACTTTATTGTCAAAAACTCCTTCAGAGTTTTTGACAGCCTCAGTGGTCGGATTTCAGCCCCGCGCCGCACATGGTGATCAGGCAGTCCTGCGCTTTGCCGTAAAGCGCGCAGTAGTGCAGATACGCCGCATAGTTGGCGGCAGTTGTATGCTCGCAGTAGATTCCCTGTCTGGCCAGCGCCGCCCGGGCTTCCAGAATTTTATCCTCCGGCGCATGGACAAACCGGACGCCATGCTTTTTTGCATACGCGAGGATCTCCGCCCCGCGCATCGGCGCGCCAATGGCAATGCCCTCGGCAATGGTCGGCTTCGGCGTCAGGCTGACGGGCTGGTCCTCGCCGCGCGCAGCCGCCTGCAAAATCGGGTCGCAGTGCTCACTCTGCACGGCAATGACCTGCGGCATATGATCGATCACGCCGCTTGCCAGCAGATGCTCCAGCGCCATCATTGCGCCAAGAAACAGCGTCCCGTTTCCAACCGGGATCAGCAGATGCTCCGGCATTCTGTGCAGCTGCTCCAGCACCTCATAGACATATGTCTTCGTACCTTCGTAGAAAAACGGGTTGTACACATGGTTCGCGTAATAGACGCCCTCCTGCTCGACCTTACTGCGGCAGACCTCCGCGCAGTGGTCACGCGAGCCGGGCACGACCGTACACACCGCGCCATGCGCGCGGATCATGTCGATCTTCTTGGGAGACGTTCCCTCCGGCACAAAGATCTCGCAGCCGATTCCCGCTCTGGCGCAGTAGGCCGCGACGCTGTTTCCGGCGTTGCCGCTGCTGTCCTGCACCACGCGCTCGACCCCGATCGCCCTGCAATGCGCGATCAGCGCCGCCGCGCCGCGATCCTTGTAGGAAAGCGTCGGCATGAAATAATCCATCTTCAAAAGCACGTCCGCATCCAGCCGCACGACCGGCGTCATTCCCTCGCCGAGCGAGATGCCCCGCCAGCTGTCCTCTGCAACCGCCATAAACCTGCGGTAGCGGAACATGCTCCATTCATCCCGGTCGATCTCATCAAACGAAAACGCAGGCGGCGTAAAATCCAGCTCCCACAGCCCGCCGCATTCGCATTTTGGCGCGCGCACCCGGGCAGATACCCTTTTCCCGCACCTTACACAGATATAATTCATGTCGCTTCCTCCATTTCTTCAGCCGCGCCTGTCCGGCCATTTCATCCGTTTCCTTCAAAGACAGTATATAGAAAAAAGCGCACACCGTCAACCATGCGTTAAAACTTTACCCCCGCGCAAAAGCCCTTCCCGAAAGCTTCCGCGCTACAGCTCCTCGCAGTAGGTCTCCCATCCGTACCAGCTCATCGTATCCAGCTTCCCCCAGGTTATGCCGTAGTCCTCCGTCTCCTGCCAGGTGCAGTAGCGAAACCAGTATTCGATGCCAAGCTGACAGGGCAGAATGTCTTCGATGATCGTCTTCATCTCCAAAAAGCCCTCCGGCCTTCCCATCACGCCCGGAAACCACACCCGCACATGGTTGACTCTTCCGACCTCATCGACCTGGCAGGCCACGCCGCATGCGCGCAGGCAGCGGTTGAGCGCCAGCGGCGTGAAGCTGTCGCCGCTGATCTGCAAAAAGCCCGCAATTGCCGCGCGGCGCGCCGCAATGCTTTTTGCGGCAGGGCGGCTTCTGAAAAGCGCCTCCATTCTGGAAAGCCCCTCGCCCTCCGCCGTCATCACAATCGTCTCCTTCTGCGCCGCGCTCAGCGCCGCGTCCGCCTCATCGAGAACCGCACCCAGCGCCTGCAATTCGCCGAGTGAAAAGCTCCCCTCCCGAAAGCTGTAAACGCCAAGCGGCCGTAAAAGCCCTACCAGCTCGTCTGCATAGCTCATTGCGTCTCATCCTCCGTGATCGTCAGCCTCTCCAGCTGCGCCAGCTGCTTCTGTGAGCCGGTGATATCTGCCTCCGGCTGCACCAGCACCACGTTTTCCACCTTTCCCGTCGCAAAAACCGCGCTGCTGAGCGCCGCCCGGTACAGGCTCTTTCCAAGAATCGCGCCGGAAAAGCAGCTCTTGATGGCCTGCTCCGCTGCCTGCTTGGCCTCTTCAAAGCTCACGCCCGCCTTCGGGCGGATTCGCGCCGTGACCGGGACGGGACAAAGCTCCGGCGAAAGCACCGTGACGTCCACCGCGATCTCGCGCACCGCGTCCAGATCGTCCTGCACCGCCTGGCGCAGGCTCTCCGGCGGCGCGCCCTCCGCCGACGCGATCACCACGCCGACCGTCCCGATTCCGTTCATGCGCGGAATGACCACTGCCGCCTCCACACCCGCGTGGCTCAGCGCTCTAAGCTCATAAAAGGCCGCATTCGCGCCATTCGGCAGGCGGATAAAGCTGTCAAGCACCCGAAGCCGCAGGCTCTCATCATCCTCTGTCCCGCTGCCGCCCGTAAACGCATGCGGATTGAGAACGCCCACCACGCCCTCCGGCGCGCGCGTCAGAACCGTGATCGTCTCCACGCCCGCGTTTCCGCTCGTCCCGATGCGCTCGGCCTGCGCTTCAATGTCCGTATACAGCTCCCCCGCCGCAATTGCGCCGTCCTTCTGCGTCACAAAGCGGACAAGCCCCGCCGTCGCGCAGACCGTCCCCGCGCGAATCGGCAGCGCCTCGTCCAGCGCTCTTTCGATCCGGAAGCGCAAAACGCCCTTCGCCTTTGTTCCGCTCTTTCTTGTAATGCCGCGCAGCGCCGCGTGATAGTCCAGATACACGCCCGTCGCCGTCTGCGGAAAGCTCTGCCCCATCGCCCAGTCGGCATAGGCATAGAGCGTCTGCACCTGTGCGGCCGCCGCGTACAGCCGCACCGCAAGGTCTGCCGTATCGTCCATGGTAAAGCCGGTTTTTTCCTCAAAAACCGTCAGCATCTGCCCGTAAAGCTCGCTGACCTCCTTCAAATCTCCACCTCCAAAACCTCCTGCGCCTGCTGCGCCGTCATCCATACCTCGACTCTCGCGTGTCCCTGCGGCAGCTCTGTGACCCTTACCGACTCGATTTCCAGCCCCATGCCGGAGAGCGCCTGCGCGCAGTACTGCCGGGCGAGCGCCTCTCTTCCTGCGGGCTTTTCCTTTCCAAGCTCATAGAGCCTGCTTCCAAGCTCCGGCAGAAATGGCAGCGCGCCACGCCGGCAGCTCAGCTTGAAAAGCGCCCTGGCCAGCTGCTCCTGCGTCCCGGTCAGCCTGGTAAAGCCGCCAAAGCCATTTGGCACATAATCGCCGTCACGCAGTAAATTTTCCACTCACGGCACCTCCATCTTCTTCCCGTTCACATAGAGGTCTCCCTCCACATACACATCGCCCGTAAGCCGGAGCGCCCCATCGTTTCCGACCTTCATCTGCGCGCTCCTTGAATACACCAGAACCTCCCCCGGCTCAAGCTCCCGCGTTCTTGTCTGCGGCATCCCCGCCAGATAAAGCTCGTTTCCCTTAAAGACCAGCGCGCAGTCCGTCGCCGCCGGATTCCAGCAATACCCGCCCGGCGAAACGATCTCTGCCCGCCGCTTTTCCGCGTCCGTGAGCACAGCCGGCTCGTCGCCGCCAATTGTCACCGTGCCGATGGCCGCCGGGTCTTCCGGATTTTCCCCGCGCATCACGCGCTTTGATAACCACATATCCCTCACCTCAAAATCAGTCTGCATGTTTCGCCCGTCTCGTCGCAGTTCGACTGTGCCTCCTGCACCGTCCATGTGCCGTCAAGCCCAAGCGCCTCCAGCGCAAGCGTCACGCGGTCGAGCGGCTCTGCCAGAAAGCTTCCGCCCAGCGTCAGCGTCAAAAGCCGCTCATCGCGCTTTGTGTCATCAAGCCGCTGCCGCGCGGTTCGGAAGCTGGCGCGGATCTTATCGCCCGTTCTTCCCGCATATTGCACCCGCGTCCCGCCCAGAGCCCTAAATTCCGGATAGCTGGCCGTCTCAAAGCTTCCGTTTCTGGTGTTGATGAGCACCTGCTCTGCCGCCACGCCATAGCGGTTTCTGACATACTGCGCCTCCAGAATTCCGCCCGCCAGACGGATGCTTTTCCCGGCCTTCTCCTTTCGGAGCACCAGCGTTCCATCCGCCAGAAACCTGGGATAGATCTCCGCGCTGTGCCTGCAAAAGCCCGCCAGCGCCTGATAGCACGTGCCGCCCGTCTGCACAACGAAATTCTGCACCGCGCCCATTGCCTCCGCGTCGATTTTCGTAATGCCGCAGGGTCTGACATAGGCCGCCAGAATATCCTCCAGCTGCGCGCTCACATACTCCGCCGCCGGCGTCTGCATGTCCATAAGCCTCGCCGCCATCCCGCGCCCTGTCAGCTCTGCAAGGACGCCGCCACAATCCATCCGCAGCTCAAAATCATCCACGATTCCCGTAAAAACGACCCGCGCGCCCACATACGCCTGAAACTCCGTCGCCTGCTCCAGAAGCGCGCGCGTTTCCGGCGTGCAGACAAACTGAACGCTGAAGCTGTCGCACGGGTCTCCGTCCGTCCGCTTGACGCTCCACTGCAAAAGCGCCGGAAGCTGCTTTCTTGCTCCCGCGCTGCTCACCACAACGCCCGTCATTGCACGCGCACCTGCGTTCCCGGCGCAACCGCGCCGATTCTTGCGATCTGCGGGTTGAGCTGCAAAAGCGCCGTCATGCTCATGCCAAGGCTCTCGCAAAGCGCCCAGAGCGTCTGCCCCGCGGCCAGCTCACAGTATTTTTTCCCCGCGCTCTGCGTGGCCGCGCGCCCTGTCTGCGCAAGCCCGCCGTCCGGCGCTTCGCAGAATTCAAACCGGTACGCTACATACTCGTCTCTTGGCTCCTGCGTCAGCGCCAGCTCCGTAAAATACGCCCCCGCCGTCTGCCAGAGCGGATGCACCAGCAGCCGCGCGCCGCCCGCCTCAAAAACCGTCAAAAGCTCCTGAAAGGCCGCGTAGGCGTCCTTCCCGAAAAATTCACCCTCGCCGCGCAGCACCGCCGCGTTTCTCCCCAGATCCTGCACCACAAACCCTCCCATCGGGATTTTATGCACCGCCGTCTGCCGCTTGCAGCTGAGCGTATAGGTGCGCGGATTGTTTGGCCACACAAAAGAGCCATATCTCATTTTCAGCATTCTGCCTCTCCCCTTTATCCATAGCGTCTTGCGTCGCGCTCAAAAAAGCGCGAAATTTCCTGCATGGACCACTGCGCCGCCGCCGAGACCACGCCCGCCGTTTCCATCGTCCGGCTTCGGCTGGCCTGGATTCCGCCCGGCTCGGTGCGCATGCTCTGCGGCGTTTTTTTCGTAAGGTCGACCGTCTGCCGCTGCTGCACCTGCCGGATTTGCCGCTGCTGCTGTGCGGCCTGCGTCTGCGCGCGGCGCAGTGCCTGCTGCATCTGCATGCGTGTGATCTGCGCCGCCGCGCGCTGCACTCCGGCAAGCTGCTCCTGCGCCGTCTGCCCCGGCCGTTCCCCTGCTTCCTGCGCCTCATCGCGGGCAATTTCTGCTTCCTGCCCGGCCTCATGCGCCGCCGCATCCTCCGGCAGCTGCCGCCTTTTCCTTTCCAATGCCGCCTCCGGCGGAAGCTCCGGCTGGGGCGCGGGTTCAAACCGCGCCGCCAGCTCCTGCTGCATCCGAAGCAGCCTCTTCACATACTCGAGCATTCCTCAGCTCCTCAAATCGTTTCTCGTCAAAGCCCGCGTTTTCCTCCGCCAGCGCCGCGCCGCAGACCGTGCAGTGCGCGCTCTCTGCCTCCGCGCGGCAGGCCGGGCACATGCCCGCAAGCTTTTCCTCCTCATCGAGCATCATCTGCGCCGCGCAGTAGAGATAGTCCCGCTCGCGCAGCGCTCTGGCGCGCGCCTCCCAGGGCAAAACGCCAAACTCCCGCAAAATCCGCCACCGCAGCCGCTCCTGCGGCGTCTGCGCCAGTGCCGTTTTCATCCGCTCCGCGTTTTCCGCGCTGCAAGCGGGCTCTTCCGCCTCGCAGAGCGCCGCGTAGCGCTGTGCCCAGTCGCTCAGCCGCTTCGCCGTGACCGCGCGCAAAAGCGCCTGCCCGTCTGCAAAGACCCGCTTTCCATCCTGATAGACCGCCCTTGCCAGAAGGCACGCATTCATCCACATGCCAAGCGCCTGTGCATCGTCCCCACTTTTTTCCATTGCCTCGCGCCGCGCCTGCAAAACCTCCATCGCCGGAACTACGCGCAGCTCCATTCCGCCCTCCAGCGCCTGCCGTCCGCTTCCGCCAAGCAGCGTCAAAAGCCAGCTCGTCATAACAGATTTTCAATGCGCCGTCCAGCCTCTACCGTGACCTTTTCCAGCACATTCCCGCCGACTTCTGCGCTCTCCTGCAAGCTTTTCCACTGGCAGCCCGTGTAGATCACGTTCCGGTCCGGCTTGCAGATGACAAGCGAAAACTCGTCAAGCTCCTGAAAGCTCAGCCCGTCCCGGATGGCCTCGTCGGTCGCGTAGATTCTTGTCAGCTCCAGCGTATACTGGCTCTGGCCGCGAATGGTCGAGACCGGCTCTGTCTGCCCGAAGGCGTAGATGGCCTTGCTTTCGCGGCTGGCCGTTACCCGGTAGCTCTGCACCACCGCCACACGCACCCCGTTGACCTCCAGATAGATATCCGCCGTTGTCGGAATTTTCCGAATTGCCATACCCGTCCCTCCTTAAATATTGATGTGCGCCGTCAGAAAAATCCGGTTGAGTCCATGCACCACCGTAAACTCAAACTCCACCAGACACGTCGTCGGGTCTGCCTCCAGCGCTCTCACGCTCAGATTGTCATACCCCTCAATGATCTCGCGGCTGATGCGGTCCTCCAGCTCCACAATCACCTGATTGCGAATCGCGTTTCTCGTCAGCGCATTGTTTTTTGCCCGCGCAAACTTTGCGCGCAGGCTCCTGCGGATCGCCGGGATCACGTCGTCCATCACCAGCACCGTCCCCAGCTCGCGAAACGTCGCGTCCTCGCTTTCTCCCGTTCTGGTTCTTGTCGTGATGCCGCGCATCACACTGACCTTCCCGCCGTAGCACTCAAGAATCGTCACACCGCCCCGGATCAGCGCATCGATCTGCGTCTCCTCATACATCCTGCTCACGCCCGTCAGCCCGTAGAGCACCTGTCCGTTGAGCGGCAGCGCCGGGTCAGACTGGTCTGTCAGCGCGCCTGCCAGCGCAGCCGCCGCCATAAAGCCACCCGCGCTTTCCTCCTCGCCCCAGACAAATACATCCGGCGCAAGCAGCACCATGCGCTCTGAGTTGAGCACCAGCGCCCGCTCCGTGAGCGTCTGAAGCTCCGGCTCCTTCAGCCCGACCAGCCCGATGCACTCGCCTCTCTGGCTCGATGCCTCCTCCACCGCGTCGCGCAGCGCCTTGTGTACGGCCTCCTGCGCACTGGCCACCACGCAGAAGCTTGCCTGCTTCTGCGCAAACACCAGCGCCATGGCCGCCTTGTAAGCCTCCAGCGTGTCCTCTGCCACCGGGCTTGCCAGAACTGTTCCCGCCCCATTCTGATAGGCGAGCTTTGCCATCCGGCCAAGCTCCGTCTGCGCGCCAAAGGCCTCCTTTGCCTCAGAATAGGAATTGAGCGTGTAAAGCCCCGCCTTCGCCTCTGCCTGTCCGATGAGCGCGATGACGCGCTCGGTCGAGCCTCTTGCAACAATCGATGACGCGTCATAGCTCGAATACACGCCCGGTCTTTCATGATATGTCAGACTCATCTGACCACTCCCTTCAAAATAAAGTCCGTAAATTCCGTCTCATCCTCATTTGCCAGCGCATAAAGATACGCCTGCACCTCGACCCGCAGCCCGCAGTCAAAGCAGTCCGTCTGCCCGTCATACCGGCAGCCCTGCATGCTGACCTTCGAGACCGCCAGCGCCGGAATTTTTCCGGAAAGCGCCGTCAAAAGCCGGTCTGCCTCCCGCCTGCATGCCTCTGCCCCAAGCGTCCGCGCGCAGATGACCTCCAGCGAGAGTGCCGCCAGAAGCTGCCTTCCATAGACCGATACCAGCTTCCCGCCATGCTCCATCTGCCCCAGATAGCAGTAAAGCCCCGCCTGCTTCATTTCCGCCTGCGCCGCGCCCACGGCCACGACCGCCTCTTTTCCCTCCGGCCAGAGTCCCTCCGGCATCTGCCGCACCACCAGAAAGCCACCCTCCTTCAGCCAGCGCAGCATCGCCTCAATTATCTGCTCCATGCCGCCTCGCCTCCTGCCCTTGTCAAAAGCGCCCAGCTGTACATTGCCTCATCGCCAAAAAAGATTCGCTCCGCCCGCCGCACCAGAAAGCGCTCTCCTCTGGCCGTCACGATCTCATCCTCCCGCAGCGCCGCGTCCGCCTGCGCAATGAGCACATAGCACTCCTTCGGAATTCTTCCCAGCGACGCGATGATTTTCTGTGTGCTGCTCCACCCCTGCTCCGTCACCGGCTGCACAAAGCCCCGGAAGCTTCTTACCTCCGCGCCCGCCTGCGCCGTAACCATGCCGCCATAGCCCGCCAGAACGCTTTCGATCAGCTCTCTCATCCGCGCACCCCCAGAAAGGAAAACCCGCTTCCCGTGCAAAACGGGCGCATCAGCCGCTCTGCCCGCGAAAAATAGCCGTTTGTTGCCGCTTCTGCGCTGCCTGTACCGGCCGCGCTTCGGACGCTGATCTCACCCACCGTAAACGACTCCACACTCTGCGCCATCATCTGCGGCCTTGTCAGAAGCGTGCCCAGCGCCGTCCACGCCGCCGCGCAGACAAATGCGTCCGCGCAGTCCGCCTCCGAAACGTCCTTTCTCAGCCGCGCCCGCCAGAGAGCCTCTGCCGCGCGGCAGAGCATTCTGAGCGTCTGCTCATCCGCGCCGGGAGGGGCGGCCTTCGCCGCCGCCTCATAGATCCGTTCTTCCAGCGCCATCCTAGATCACCAGCAGCTTTGCCGCGTCCGGCATGATCTTGCCAAAGCCCGAGATGGAGGTAATGGCCGCGCGCTCAAGCTGGCGGTCAATGAGCTTGTCATACTCGACCGTCACCTCGCCCGCCTGTACCATTTCCAGTGCATAGCGTCTGTCAAGGCCGATAAGCTTCCCGTCCTCAACACACGCCGCCTTCAAAAGCTCCGCGCCCAGCGGTGTCGACAGCGCGCCCGTTCCCTGGAAATTAAGCCCCGTCAGAGGATTCTGGAATTCCGGCAGACCAAGCATCCTGACCATCGTACCCGTGTTCATCAGAAAGCAGTTGAGCTCATACGGCTCAAACTGCGCCCAAAACTCCACCAGCTGCTCATACGAAAGCTTCCCCTTCGTGCCCGTCATGGGGCTTGCGCCGATCGTCAGCACCTTCGCCTCATTCCTGTTCCCGTCGCCCTTTACCAGCACCTCGACCGCGTCGTGCAGATGCATCGTCTGGATATACGCGCCGATCTGCCGCAGCGTGACCGAAAACAGGTCCAGCTTCTGAAAGCGAATCGCCTCATACGATGCCACCAGCATTCTGCCCCGCTTGTGGAGCTTGACAAGATTCGCCTTTGTCTTCACCGTGGTCGCCGGAATGCTTGCCCCCTCCGTGACCTGCATCAGCATTTTCTCCTCCTCCGAGGCCACCGAATAAACGCTTCTGTAGTCCATCGCATCGATCGTCGTCGTGCTCGCCGTGATTTTGGGCAGCACATTGTTTTCCTCCATGCCCTGTCTGACGGCGCGCGCAATATACTCCGGGAACAGGACGCTCGAGTCCATCGTCCGGAAAAATTTCTCCACCGGGTCCGAGTACGCGCCCCTGGCGTGGATGTCAAAGCGCTTGAGCTGGCGCTGGAACGCGTCCGTTCCCTCCAGCGCCGTGCCCTTATAGCCCTCGCTCGGGTCAAGCGCCTCCAGCACCTGTGTAAATGTCTTGCCGCTCTCGCGGTACATGCCCTTTTCCAGCTTTACATTTTCAAATCCCATCTTGCATCCTCCTTATAAAAACAGTCCTGCGATCTTGTTCTGCGTATCCACCTGCACGACCAGATGCTCTCTGCCGCCCTCCTGCGTGCATACGCCGCCCTCTGCATCGGCTGCCAGCGCCGCATAGCCCGGCGTCGGCGCAGTGCCGGAATAGGGAAGCTCCACATACCCCTGCGTCACAACGCCTGCCAGCCCGCCGCGCACCTGCGCGGCCACGCCGCAAAAGCTCTCGCCCGCCTCGCATGCGCCGACCGTGCCGTTTTTCGTGACCCTGCAAACCTTTCCCGCCTCCAGCGTAGCCTCCGCTGCAAACGTCACGAGCGTCTGTCCAATTGCCTCAAACGAAATTGCCATACCTTTACCTCCTGAAAAATTTTTAAATCAGAAACGCGCTGTTTTCCTCCAACGCGAATTCCTTCTCCACTGTCATCTGCGGCGTCGGCGCAAAAAGCTCTGCCGTTTTTTCCTCCAGCTTCTTTGCCAGCTGCCGCAGCTGCTCCGCCGGAAGCAGCTGTGTGATGCTCTCCAAAAGCTCCGTGCTCAGCCCCAGCTCCAAAAGCCCCGCCGCCCGCACCGTGCGGGCGGTAAGCTCCCTTCGGTAGAGTCTTCCAAGCTCCGCGTCGCGCTGAAGCTGCTTCATTTCCGCCGCCTCCGGCGCGCCAAAGCCCGCGCCCTTCTGCAAAACGCCCGCCTGCCTCTGCGCCGGCACGGCCACAAATGAAAACTCATATGCATCCTTTGCCTCACACAAAACCGCCGTGCAGACCTCGCCCGCGTACTGCTCTCCCTTCCGGTGCTCGCAGCTTCCATACTCCGCCCCGCAGACCGAGCAGACCCTTCTTCCCACCGCGCAGCCGATCGAGACCTCCTTTTTGATGCCGCCCTCGATCTGGTGGATGAGCTCGTCCGCCTCGCCGCGCAGCATATACGCCCACGCCTTGAGATACATCACCCCCGCCTCATGCTCTGTTGCCGTCTGAAAAATGCGCGCGACCTGCTTTTCTGCCGACCATGTATGATCGATCACGCCCGTCTTTCCCACAAACAGCTCCGCCAGCTCCTGAATGCATTCAGGCGAAAAGCGCTCATTGTCGCGGTCGGGCTGATCGTCGCACAGCCGCACCGCAAACACATACACCTCCTCCGCCCGAAGCCTGCTCTTTGCAAACCGGTTGATCTTTTCCAGCTGCTGTGCATCCGGCGCGCCGCTTGCGATCACACCGGCCTCCTTTGTAATTTTCACTCCGCTTCCTCCTGTTCTTCCTCCAGCTTCTGCGCCTGCGCCTGATACAGCCGCGCATGCGCCTGCTCCACAATATCCTGCAAGCTGATCTCATCCCATTCGATCTGCGCCTCGCAGCCATAGCCATGCAGCCTGAGCCACAGCCTGCAAATCCGCTCCAGAACCGGCTGCACCGTCCGCCGGATGGCCCAGAGCTCCGACGTCAGAAGATCGGTCTGCTGCGCGCTCATCCGCTCGGTCGAGGCCCAGCTCAGCCCCAGCAGAAACGGCGGCAGCCCCGTCTTTGCGACCAGCTGCTCCAGAATCTGCCGCACCGGCACCTCCGAGTCCAGAATCTGTCCGTCTGCGCCGATCACCTTGATCTGCACATCGCCGACTGCCACAAAATCCCTTACCACGCCGCTTCGCGCCTCCTGCATCGCCTGTGACCATTCTCCTGCGATCTGCTCGCTGCGCTCCTGCGCGTCGATCGTGCCCGCCTCATCCTGCGGCCGGTAGACGACCGCGTAGCGCACATTTCCCGCTCTTTCCCAGTTCGTCCCGATCGTGCTGTAGATCTTCAGCAGCACATCGACCAGAAACGGCATGCTCCGGAACAAAGACGCGCCATACGGGCTTTCCTCATCCGGATTCCACGCGGAAAAGAGAATCAGCTTCTGCCGCGGAAAAAGCTTCACCTCCCCGTCCTGCCACTGTCCGAACGCATATTCCAGCGCCGTCTTCCCCTCCTTCACATAGAGCTTTGTCACATCGCCCCACAAAACCGCCGTGATCTCATCACCCGAAACCACCATCTCTCCAACGCTTCTTCCGTAGGTCAGAAGACTCTGCAAATACGCCGCCAGAAAGCTGTCAATGCCAAACTGCCCGCGCCCCGTCGGCACATTTTTCAAAAACGCCTGCAAGCCCGCCTCCGCCTGCCGCTCGCCGCAGCGCACCGTAAACCCGCCCGTCAGCCGCACCAGCTTCCCAACTGCCGCGTCAAGAATCGGTACGGCATTGCGAATCTGCCGGTATAGCTCCAGCTCACCCCCTCCCATCGCCCTGCCCGCCGTCAGCATCCCAAACGGATGCTGTGCGCCGCTTCTCATCTGCGCGGCCTTACAGCTCGCGCCCGCTTTTCCTTTCCGCATTTTTTCACCTCATCGTCAATTTCTCCGCCGCGTCGGCGCGCATACGCCAAACTCCGTCTGCCCGCCGAGCACGCCCGTCACAAAATACCGCATATCGTCCATCGCGTGGTCATTCCGCTTGACCACCCGCTCCGTCCCAGCCGTCTGGTCCCATACATAAAGCTCCATCTCCCGCAGGCAGTCCGTACACCGCTCACAGATCACGATCCTTCCTGCGCGCAGTGCATCTGCCGTTTTCCGGATGCCTGAGAGCACGTCGTTGTCCGCCTTGCGCACCCGCCAGCCCTCCCGCCGCAAAACCTCCAGAAAGCTTGCCGCCGACGGGTCAACGATCACCTCCCGAATTGCCCGTCCCCCTGCCAGCTGCCGAAGCTTTTCGGCGTATTCCGCGTCCGTCATCTGCCTGCCCTCTCTGCGCGAATCAAAGTAAAACTCATCGACCCGATACCATATGCCCCGCATCCGCCCCCATAGCCCGAAGGAGGCCGGGTTCACCGTCCCATAGTCGCATGAGATCACCCATCTCTCCCACTCGCCCTGCGGCGGCGGCCGGACGCTTGCCGTGTCAAAAAAGTCATACACCCGCCCCTGCGCCGCGCACCACTGTCCGAGGATGAACCGCCGGTAGAAAACGCCCGTGTAAAGCCGCTCATAGCGCCGCCTGACCGTCTGGCTCAAAGACGGGTTATCCTGCATGGTAAAGTGCAGCTGCAAGCAGTTTCGCCTCTCCGCCTGTAAAATCCACTCGCGGTAGAACCAGTGCTGCGGCCCTTCGGGGTTACAGCTGAACCACAGCCTGCTTCCCTCCACCGAGCAGCGCGCGCACGCCTGCTCTACAAACGAGCGCGGCATCAAAACCACCTCGTCAAGAAAAATCCCCGCCAGCGTCACACCCTGAATCAGCGCCGCCGAGCCCTCATCCTTTCCGCCAAAAAGATAAAACGTATTTTCCCGCCGCCCCAGCCTCACCTGCAAAAGCCCCTCCGACCGCCGCTCAGAGACCTGCATCCCAAGCCGCTCCAGCCACGGCAGAAGCTCCTGCACCACATTGCGCCGCACACCGCTTCTCGTCTTGCCGCACAGCGCAAAGCGCCTGCCCTGAAAGCAGCTCATCGCCCAGAGGAAAAACCCCAGCCCCATTGCCAGCGTCTTTCCCGACCGTACCGCCCCGTCGCATATGATTGCGTCATAGTCCCTGTCGCGGCTTTTTGCCATCCACCAGCCCATGGCTCTGCGCTGCTTTGGCGAAAACTCAATCTGCATCCTGACTCTCCATCTCCTGCGCCAGCGCCTGTAAAAAGCGCTGTGTTCCGTCCTCATCGCTCTGTGCCAGTGCCGCCAGCTGGTCAAGCACCTTCGTCCGGTCCAGCAGCTTGATCTCCACCGTTCCCTTCTCGCTTCGCTTGATCTCCGTCAGCATGGAAAGATCCAGCTTCTCAATGTCCACATCCTCACACAGCGCCAGCTTCACGCAGTCATTCGACTTCCCGAAGGCCATCTTCCGCAGCTGCCTTCTGATTCTCTGCAAATCCGTCCTCTGCTCCTGTGCCAACCTCTCACCCCTTTTCTTCCCCGCGCTCCGCCGAAGCACAGTCCTCTCACCCATAGGCCGCAAACGGGCTAAAGTTGCCCGCTTTCCGGCAACTTTCAGGAAAATTTTCTCAATTTTCTTTTTTCTCCCGCCTCTTGTCTGCCCCGGCGGCATCTGGTATAATGGTTTTGCCGTTTTTCGGCAATCTTTTTTCAGGAGCTTTTCCATGACCTATCCAAATGTATGTCTCCGCCGCGGCGAGGCCTCCGGCGTCCGCGCCGGGCAGAGCCTGATCTATGATAACGAGCTCGACTGGGCAGACGACACCTGCTTCGACGGCTGCATCGTCGACGTGCTCGACGAGCAGCTTCATTTCGTCGCCCGTGGCTTTTTCAATTCCCGCTCCCGGCTTACCGTCCGCGTCCTCACGCGCGAGAAAGCCCAGCCCATCGACCGCGAATTTTTCCGCGCGCGCATTGAAAAGGCCTGGCAGACCCGCCGCGCACTCGGCTTTTCCGATTCCTGCCGTGTCGTCTTTGGCGAAAGCGACGGTCTTCCCGGCCTGACGGTCGATAAGTTTTCCAGCTTCCTGAGCTTTCAGATCGTCTGCCTCGGCCTTGAGGCCTGGAAGGGCGTCATCACCGAAATTCTCTGTGACCTCTTCCACCCCACCGGCATCTACGAGCGGGACGATCTTCCCGTCCGCGAAAAAGAGGGGCTTCCCCTCCTGACCGGCTGTGTCTACGGCCACGTGCCCGACCGCATCGAGATTCGTGAGCATGACGCGCGCATGCTCGTCTCCATTCCGCACGGCCAGAAGACCGGCCACTTTTTAGACCAGCAGGAAAACCGTGGCCGCATCCGCCCCTACTGCAAAGACCGCACCGCGCTCGACCTTTGCTGCTGCACCGGCGGCTTTTCCATCCATGCCGCGCTCTATGGCGCGCAGCATGTCACCGCCGTCGACGTTTCAGAAAGCGCCCTTTCCCTCGTGCGCGAAAATGCCGCCCTGAACGGCGTCGAAGATAAGATCACCACCGTCTGCGCCAACGTCTTCGACCTTGCAAAATCCTGGTCTGACGAAGCGCGCCGGTTTGACCTTGTCATCTGCGACCCGCCCGCCTTTGCCAAAAGCCGCAAAGCCCTCGACGCCGCCTATCGCGGCTATAAAGAGCTGAACCTTCGCTGCATGAAGATGGTTAGCCCCGGCGGCTTTCTTGTCTCGTGCTCATGCAGCCAGTTCATGACGCCGGAGCTTTTTCTTTCCATGCTCCGCGAGGCCGCGCGCGACGCCGGGCGCGACGTCCGGCTTCTCGAGGCGCTCATGCAGTCGCGCGACCATCCCGCCGCTCTGTGCGCCGAGCAGTCGCTCTACCTCAAGGGCTATATCCTTCAGATTTTCTAAGCCTCCTGCCCGCCTCCAGGCCTCTTCGGGCGAAGCTCCGTAAGGCTTTTTACCGGCCTGCGCGGCTTTTTGGCCTCTGTATCTCCATATCAGAAGCATCCCCCTGCGCAAAAAACGCGCCAGACGAGATTTCCCTCTTGTCTGGCGCGCACTTTTTCGGTATACTATTCTAAATAAGTATGCCTTTCGGCACATTTTGAAAAAACGCGGAGGAAACGCGATGAAAAAACAGTACCTGGAATCCGGAAAGATCGTCTCCACCCATGGCCTGCGCGGCGAGGTCAAAATTCTCCCCTGGGCAGACTGCCCCGAGTTCCTGCTGGAATTTGACCGGGTCTTTCTGGGCGCAAAGGAATATGCCGTGGAAGACGCGCGTGTGCAGAAAACGTGCGTGCTCATGAAGCTCTCCGGCGTCGACTCGGTCGAAGATGCAGCAAAGCTTCGTGACCAGGTCATTTCGATCTCGCGCGATGATGTCGAGCTCGAAGACGGCGCGATTTTCATTCAGGATCTTCTCGGCCTTCCCGTTTTTGCAGACGGCGAAGAGCTTGGCAAGCTCAAGGAGGTCATCTCCACCGGCGCAAACGACGTTTTTTACGTCAAGGGCGCGCATGAATACATGATCCCGGCCGTGCCGGAGTTTATTCTGGAGCGAAACATCGACGAGGGCTTCATCCGCGTCAGGCTCATAGAGGGGATGCAGACCGATGCGCTTTGACATTCTGACACTTTTCCCCGACGCGGTCGATGCCATGATGCACACAAGCATCCTTGGCCGCGCAGAAAAAAAGGGACTCATTGAAATCTGCACCCACCAGATTCGCGACTATACCACAAACCGCCAGAATCAGGTCGATGACTACCCCTACGGCGGCGGGCGCGGCGCGATTTTGCAGTGTGATTCCCTCTATCGCTGCTGGTGCGCGGTGTGTGACGAGGTTGGCGCGCCGGTGCATACCATTTTCCTGTCTGCCTGCGGCCAGACCTTTACGCAGGAAAAAGCCCGTCAGCTTCAAAAGCAGCATGAAAACATCCTTCTTGTCTGCGGCCATTACGAGGGCATCGACCAGCGCTTTATTGACGAATGCGTGGACGAGGAAATTTCCATCGGCGACTTTGTCCTCACCGGCGGCGAGCTTCCGGCCATGGTCATTGCCGACGCTGTCTGCCGCCTGGTCCCCGGCGTTCTGGGCGACGAGGTCTGCTTTACTGACGAAAGCCACTGGGACGGGCTTCTGGAATACCCGCAGTATTCCCGCCCCGAAACGTGGCATGGCCTCTCCGTTCCCGAGGTGCTTCTTTCCGGCAATCATGAAAAGGTCGACCGCTGGCGCAAAAAGCAGTCGATCCTGCGCACCATGCGCCGCCGGCCGGATATGTTCCAGAAGCTCCGCTTCCCCTATAAAACGCGCGCTGAGCGAAAATTTATCGCAGAATTGGAGGCAGAAGATGATGCATTCCGCACTCGAGACCCTAAAAACCTGGATTACCGAAAGTAACAAAATCGTCTTTTTTGGCGGCGCGGGCGTTTCGACCGAGTCCAATATTCCGGACTTTCGCAGCGTTGACGGCCTCTATCACCAGAAGTTCGACTACCCGCCGGAAACGATTCTGAGCCACACCTTTTTCTATCAGCACACCGAGGAATTTTACCGCTTCTACCGCGAGAAAATGCTCCCCCTGGAAGCCCAGCCCAACGCCGCCCACCGCGCGCTGGCCGCGCTGGAAGCGGCCGGGAAGCTCTCTGCCATCGTCACGCAGAACATCGACGGCCTTCACCAGAAGGCGGGCAACCAACGCATTTTTGAGCTTCACGGCTCTGTCTACCGAAACCACTGCCAGCGCTGCGGAAAATTCTTCACCCCGGAGCACATCCGCCAATCCTCCGGCGTTCCCCGCTGCACCTGCGGCGGGCTCATTAAGCCCGACGTTGTCTTATATGAAGAGGGGCTTGACAGCGCATGCTTAGAGGGCGCGATCAAGGCCATCTCCAACGCCAATCTTCTCATCGTCGGCGGCACATCGCTTACCGTCTACCCCGCCGCGGGGCTGCTTCAGTATTACCCCGGACAGCGGCTCGTCCTCATCAACCGCGACGAGACACCCTACGACACCTATGCAAATCTCATCTTCCGCGACCCGATCGGCTCTGTCCTTTCGCAGGTCGTCTAGCCGAAAGGAGCGCTTATGAACCGGGCAGAATTCAGGCTCTGGTCAGCCGCCCGTCCGCGCCTGTTAGACGGCGCAACGGGCAGCAATCTCATGAAAATGGGGCTTCCGCGCGGGGTCTGCACCGAAAGCTGGGCGCTCGAGCACCCGGAGGCTGTCTTACGCCTCCAGCGCGCCTATGTGGATGCCGGCAGCGACATCGTCTACGCGCCGACCTTCTGTGCCAACCGCATCGCCCTCGGCGGCTACGGTCTGGAAGATCAGCTTTCGACCATGAACCGCGCACTCGTCGCGCTCTCGCGCGAGGCGGCAGCTGGCCGCGCGCTCGTCGCGGGCGACATGACCACCACCGGAAAGCCCGCCGACCCGGAGGACGCCGCAGGCTATCAGCTCCTGCTCGACACCTACCGCGAGCAGGCCGAGGCCTTGATTGAAGGCGGGGCTGATCTCATCGTGGCCGAGACCATGATGGGCGTAAACGAATGCCTCGCCGCTGTCGAGGCCATCCGCTCGGTAAGTGACATTGCCATCTTGTGTACGCTCTCATGCCAGTCAGACGGCAAGTGCTACTTTGACGGCAGCGTCTTTGAAGCAGCCGAAATGCTCGAAGCCCTTGGCGCAGACGCCGTCGGCGTCAACTGCGCCACAGGCCCGGACCAGCTTGAAAGCGTCATCCGGGGGCTTAAAGGCTGCTGCTCGCTTCCCATCATCGCAAAGCCGAACGCCGGCATGCCGAAGATCCTCGAAAACGGCGAGGCCGTCTACTCCATGAACGAAACAGACTTTGCCCGCCACATGAAATCGCTCTATCTTGCAGGCGCTTCGCTTCTTGGCGGCTGCTGCGGCACAACGCCCGCGTATATCGCCGCGCTCCGGTCGCAGCTTTGACTTCCGAAGTGTTCTTCCCAGAAGCGGCCTTCTCCCGAAATTTCCATCCGCACCTCTATGGCAGACGTTAGACCGGAGCAGTGGCTTCTGAATGTGCCGCTGTATGCAATTGAACAAATCAAAAATGCAGCAGCGCAAATGTAAATTTTTGCTCTGCGCACGAAAAAAGGTGTAATGTATGAGTCATGACAGCGTCACAGATCATGTCAAGCGTGCAGAGGCAAAAGCAATGATTGACGAAATTTTGCGTATGATCGATGCAAGCGAGAACAAAGCAATCACCCCGGAAGAAATCGTTGCTCAGATCAATCAATTTATGGCTGACCCACCTGCCGAAAAAGTAGAGAAAGCCGCTCAGGATGATGCTGCCGGGCAGGAAATCAAAAACCGCTTCTGGCGTTTTGGCAACATCTCGTGCAAAAACGGAGAACTGCTTTTGCGGGATGTGCTGGGCCACGACAAAGACGGTTATCTCCAGCTACAGTGGGCGTATTCTTCCCTGCGTTCTCTCCTGAAGGACGATCAAAATTGCGAAAGGATTTGGCGTGACCATGCCGGTCATACAGCCCTGACGCTCTCTATCCTGAAAGATGGCGAATATATCGGTTATTGCGGTATCAAGGATTTATCAAAAGACCCGTGGGAAATCGCCATTGAGCTGCTGCCCGGATGGACACACCAGGGTATCGGCTCTGCCGTCATTTCCGCGATGCTGGATGCCATAAAAGAGCGTTTGGGCACAGTTGATTTCAGAGTGAGAATCGATCCGACCAATCTTGCAAGCCAGGGCTTGTTTGAAAAGCTGGGTGCAAGGCCAAATGGCATTTCCAAGTTCATTCTGCACAGCGAAGAGGAAATCCGACAGTGCGAAGAGGCAAATTTGCATTTGATCGATGACACACTGATTGCCGTTGCCGCGAAATTCCATGTAGAACCCCGGAAGCTCCTAAGCCATGTATTGGAATACAAGCTATGCTGGGGGCAATCGGCCTCCCATTCGCATCATACATAATTGCTGCATCTCCCAATACAGCTCTGTTCCCTGCTTACGCAGGCATATATCGCCGCACTGCGGGAGCAGCTTTGACTTCTGGCCGCGACCTGCCAGGCTGTCTTTTCGCAAAGGCGTGCTTTCCGTGGGCAGGAATGCCCAGAGTGATTCTGGCAGAGACCTGCCAGCTGGTTCATTTTCCGACCCCATTCTTCTTAGCTGCGCAAAGAAGAACGGCGTCGGCCGTCAAGAAGAAATTGCCAAAAGGAAACCTTTCAAAAGGTTTCCTCTTGACTCCTTCCAAAGTACAGAGGGGGCGCGCCCCCTCTGACTCCCCGGGGACACGGGACGCAGACACTGCGTAGAGGCGGATGCCCACATCCGCCCGCGTTCGCGTCCGGTAAAATATCTTCGGGTCGATGTGGGCATCGACCCCTACAGGGTTGCCTGCGTTTTCGGCGTAGGGCGGAATCTATGTGTCCCGCCGCCCCCGGCTGGAGGCCGCGCGGAACGCAGACACGAACCGGGCGGCCTTGGGGTCTCAAAGGGGTCGCAACCCCTTTGTAAAGGAAAGGGTCGTAGGGAAAACCTTTGGTTTTCCCTATATGATCTTCTTTCTTTTCGCCCTTTTCTTGGGGGGCCCCGCGAAATCGAAGGATTTCGTGGGGAGAGGAGGAAGAACGGAATGGACGAGCTTTCGCGCTTGCGCGGAAGCGAGGGATATGGAGTTTCTTCCGACGAAAAGAAAGAAAAGGGCAGCTTCCCCGCTGGCCTTCCAAGGCCAGCGAAAAAACCTGCCCGCCCGCGGCAGGCATCAACTACACCGCATGGAGGCTTCTATGGCAGACTTTTTGCCCATCTCAAAAAACGACATGCAATCGCGCGGCTGGACGCAGTGCGACTTTGTCTATATCATCGGCGACGCCTACGTCGACCACCCCTCCTTTGGCCACGCGATCATCTCCCGCGTTCTCGAATCGCACGGCTACAAGGTCGGCATCATCTCCCAGCCGGACTGGAAAACGCCGGAGTCCATCGCCATTCTCGGCGAACCCCGGCTCGGCTTTCTCGTCTGCGGCGGCAACATGGACTCGATGGTAAACCATTACTCCGTCTCCCGCCACCACCGGAAGACCGACGCCTATACCCCCGGCGGCGTGATGGGCAAGCGCCCGGACTATGCCGTGACGGTCTACTGCAATCTCATTCGCCAGAAATATAAAAAAGCGCCCATTATTATTGGCGGCATCGAGGCAAGCCTGCGCCGTCTGGCGCATTATGACTACTGGTCGGATAAGCTCAAGCGCTCCGTGCTTCTCGACGCGCAGGCAGACCTTCTCATCTACGGCATGGGCGAGCGCGCAATCGTCCAGATCGCAGACGCCCTCAACGACGGCATGGACGTGCGCGATATCACCTACATTGACGGCACGGTCTTCCGCGCAAGGGCGCTGGACGAGAGCCTTCCCTACAAAAAGCTCCCTTCTTACCCGGAGCTTGTGAAAAATAAGCGCGCCTACGCCGAGAGCTTTTACATCCAGTACCAGAACACCGACCCCTTTTCTGCCAAGCGCCTGATCGAGCCGTATCTGGAAAATGAATTTGTCATCCAGAACCCGCCGCAAAAGCCCCTGTCGCAGGCGGAAATGGACGCGGTCTACGACCTTCCCTATTGCAGAACCTATCACCCCAGCTACGAAGCGCTTGGCGGCGTGCCCGCAATCTCTGAAATTCAGTTCAGTCTCGTCTCCTGCCGGGGCTGCTTTGGCGCGTGCAATTTCTGCGCGCTGACCTTCCATCAGGGCCGGATCATCCAGTCCCGCTCGCACGCATCGCTTCTAAAAGAAGCCTGCGCCATGACGCGCGACCCCAATTTCAAGGGCTATATCCACGATGTCGGCGGCCCGACGGCAGATTTCCGCCAGCCCGCCTGCAAAAAGCAGCTCACAAAGGGCGCCTGCCAGAACCGGCAGTGCCTGTTCCCCACGCCGTGTAAAAACCTTGTGGCCGATCACTCAGACTATCTCGCCCTTCTTAGAAAGCTCCGCGCCATCCCGGGCGTTAAAAAGGTCTTCATCCGCAGCGGCATCCGCTTTGACTATGTGCTGGCCGATGAGTCCGATGTCTTTTTCAAAGAGCTCGTCCGCTACCATGTCTCCGGCCAGCTCAAGGTCGCGCCGGAGCATGTCTCAGACGCAGTGCTTGAAAAGATGGGAAAGCCGCGCCACAGTGTCTACCTGCGCTTTGCAGAAAAATATGCCGCCCTCAACCAGCAGGAGCGCATGAAGCAGTACCTTGTGCCCTACCTCATGTCCTCCCACCCCGGCTGCACGATGAAAGACGCGGTGAAGCTCGCAGAATACCTCCGCGATATTTCCCACCAGCCCGAGCAGGTGCAGGACTTCTACCCGACCCCCTCGACGCTTTCGACCGTCATGTACTACACCGGCCTTGATCCCCGGACAATGCAGCCGGTCTACGTCCCCAAAGACCCGCGCGAAAAGGCCATGCAGCGCGCGCTCATGCAGTACCGCGATCCCAAAAATTATAAGCTCGTGCTGGAAGCGCTTACCCTTGCCGGGCGCGAAGATCTCATCGGCTTTGACGCCAAATGCCTCATCCGCCCCAGAAAGGGCGAAGCCGCGCCAGGTGCAAAAGCGCCCGCCAGCGGAAAGTCACAGAGCAAAAAATCGCAAAGCGCAAACGCCCAGATTGGAAAGGCGCAGGCCGGAAAAGCTCCAAACGGCAAAGCACCGGGCAGCCACGCGCAAGCCAAACAGCAGGACGGCAAAAAGCCCGCCCCACGCGCAAATTCCCAAAAATCCGCACCCGCGCAAAACCGCGGCCGGAAACCATCCGGGAAGCCATCTGCAAAGCCTGCATCACAGACGCCGCGCGGGGCAAAAAAGCCCGCACAGAAGCCTTCTTCCCCGCGCCCCGGCAGAAAATAAGCCACTTATGGCGGTACTAATCCCGCCGCGCCGGTCATATATTCTTCCATACGAACTAAATGAGGTGGAAGAATGGAACACACGGCCAACCGCATCGCGCTTACCGGCGCGCTCGATACCCTGCCCGAATACTCGCACACCAATCATGAGCGAAAATTTTATCGGTTCTATCTTGCCGTCGAGCGCCTGTCCGGCGCAGTCGACACGCTGCCCGTTCTGGCCGCAGAAGACGTTCTGGAGCAGGCCGATCTTTTCCGGGGCGAGCGCATCGCCGTCACCGGCCAGATTCGCTCGTTTAATAACCGCGCGCCGGAGGGGCGGCGGCTCATCCTCTCAGCCTACGCAGAGCACATCACAACCACCGACGCCGCAGCGCAAAATGAAGCGGAGCTTCTTGGCTCTATTTGCAAGCCCCCGGTCTACCGCCGGACGCCCCTTGGCCGCGAAATCTGCGACCTGATGCTTGCCGTCCCGCGCCATTACCGCCGGACCGATTACATCCCCTGCATTCTCTGGGGGCGCAGCGCAAAGCTTGCTGCAAGCGCGCCGGTCGGCGCGCCCGTGCATCTGACCGGGCGGCTTCAAAGCCGGAGCTATGTCAAAATTCTCCCGGAGGGCAGCCAGACCCGCACCGCCTATGAGCTTTCTGCCATGCAGGCAGAGTTCCCGGAGGAAATCCCGGCGCTGTAAAAATTTTTTCATTTTCCTGAAACCACGCCCCGCTTTTTCCGTCTGGATAGATGACCACCCTTTACAAATGAAAGGAGCAAGAAATATGAAAAAGTTCTCCCGCCTGCTGGCGCTGCTGCTTGCGCTGGCGCTGCTTGGCCTCTCGCTCTGCGCCTGCGGCGCAGCCGATTCCAAAAGCACCCAAGCCGCCGTCTACTACGCCAACACCACCGCCGCCGAAGCGCCCGCCGAGATGAAATTGGAAGAGTTGGAAGAGGAAGTGGCCGTGGAAGAAGCGGTTGCAGACTCCGCTGCCTTTGCGACCACCACCGAGGTGACCGAGGCCGGCGCAATGGACGCATCCACCACGGATGTTTCCTCCAAGATCATCTACTCTGCCGACCTTCTTGCCCAGACCACCGACTTTGACGCGGCCATCGCCACGCTCGACGCGCAGATCGCAAGCTTCGGCGGCTTCATTGAGCGCTCGGATGTCAACGGCGACACGAACTATGACGAAAACGGCGTTGCCAGAATCGTCAACCGCTGGGCCTATTACGTCATCCGCGTCCCGGCCGCCCGCTTTGAAGAATTCCTCCGCCAGACCGAGGGCATCGGAAACGTGACCTCCCTCAGCCGCTACGCGGAAAACGTCACCTCGCAGTACACAGACTATGAAGCGCGCCTTTCTTCTCTTCGCACGCAGGAAGAGCGCCTTCTTTCGATGCTTGAAAAGAGCGAGGACGTTGAAAGCCTCATTGCCCTTGAGCAGCGCCTGTCTGATGTCCGGTATGAGCTGGAATCCATCGAGCGTAACCTTAAAAATCTCGACATGCAGATCTCCTACTCGACCGTGACCTTAAATCTCGAGGAGGTTGAAATCTACACGCCTACTGTCCCCGTCCAGCGAAGCTTTGGCGAAAAGCTTGCCGACGCGCTTTCAAGCGGCTGGAACCGCTTCGTGCGAAATATCCAGTACTTCTGCATTGACCTTGTCTCGATGCTCCCGGGGCTTATCCTCTTTGTGCTCATCGTGCTGGTCTGCTTCCTTGGCGTCAGAAAGCTCTTGCGCCACGCAAAGACCCGCCGCGAGAAAAAGGCCGCCGCAAAGGCCGCCCCGCAGGAAGACACACAAGACCCCGACACAAAATAATTTACAAAACAAAGCCCGCCCGGAATTTTCTCCGGGCGGGCAACGCTTTTAAAGCCTCGCAGAGCTTTGCGCCTTTGGGCGCAAAAAAGTTGAAATCATTAAGCTCCAAATGAGTTTTTGGGCAGTTTATTCTGCCAGATAGTCTTCCAGAATCTGCGCAGCCACGGCGCAAAGCTCCGCGCACGGGCGCTTTTTATAATACGCCTCCGTCCGCTCCTCGGGGGGCTTGGGCTTGCAGTTTTCATCGAGCCCCAGGAGCTCTCTGCAAATGATCGAGCCGTTTTCATCCTTGAATCTGTCTGCCAGCGTCTGGAACACCTTGTACTGCGCGGCCTTGCCCTCTTTGTCCACCGGGCTGCTGTAGCCCTCGCGCAGCCCCAGCGCCAGCGCCATGCCGCTCACCGTACCGCAGACCTGCCGCATGCCTGCAACGCCGCCGCCAAAGGTCGAGGCGAGCTTTGCCCGCGTCTCGGTATCCAGCCCCAGATCATCCGTGCAGGCCAGAAAGACCGCCTGGCAGCAATTGTACCCTTCCTGAAACAGCTCTCTTGCGCGTTCACCGTAGCTCATGCTTCTTTCTCCTTTATTCTCTTATTTTTTTGCTTTTTCTTTATGATAGCACAGCACCTGCCGCTGTTCAAGCAGATTTTGATATGATACAATAGCCGTAAGTCGGCCTCGCCGACTAACACCTGTCCGTGCTGCAAAGGAGCTTTCTATGCGCTTTTCCAGAGTCTATCTTGAGATCACCAACCGCTGCAATCTCTCGTGCAGCTTCTGCCCCAAAACCGCCCGCGCCGCAAAAACGCTCACACCGGAGGAGTTTTCCCTTCTGGCGAAAAAGCTTCGCCCCTTCTGTGACTATCTCTATCTCCATGTCATGGGTGAGCCGCTCATGCACCCGCAGCTGGCTGAGATCCTTGCAATTTGCCGGGCGCTTGGCTTTCGCGTCGTGCTGACCACCAATGGAACGCTCCTTTCCTCCCGGCAGACGCTGCTTCTTTCCGAGCCTGCGCTTTACAAGGTAAGCATCAGCCTTCATTCCTTTGAGGCAAACGCCGGCGGCTCGTTTGAAGACTATCTCACCACCTGCTTCCGCTTTGCCCGCGTGGCGGGCGCGGCCGGAAAGCTGGTCGACCTTCGCCTGTGGAATCTTGACGGCGCAAAAACGAAGGGGCAGAACGAAAAAAACGCCGACATCCTTCGCCTGCTGGAAAAAAGCTTTCCCCAGCCCTGGGCAAAAAACACCTGGGGCTTTCGCCTCTGTGACCGTGTTTTTCTTCACTACGCGGAAAAATTCGACTGGCCGGAGCTTTCCCGCGCCGAAGAAGCTGTGCGCGGCACCTGCCGCGCCCTGAAGGATCAAATCGCCGTCCTCTCAAACGGCGCGGTCGTGCCGTGCTGCCTTGACCACGAGGGCGACCTTGTCCTCGGTGATCTTTTCACGCAGGAGCTTTCTGAAATTCTCGCCTCACCGCGCGCCCGCGCCATGCGCGAAGGCTTTGCCGCGCGCCACTTGACGCAGTCCCTCTGCCGCCGCTGCGGCTATGCAAGGCGCTTTCGCTGACGCGCCCGGCCTCGCGCTTTTTTAAACTCTGTATACGCTTTTTAAGAAATCTTCATGGTTCGTTTACAGTCTGTTCACCACCTTTCCCCCGAAAAAAAGTATCCTATACTCACAGGGAAGCTGGTGAGCGGGAATCCCCGCAAACAGGCAACAGCCACTCTGTTTCTTCATAAAATGCTTTCACCAAATCTCCTCTCTTTCACAAAAAACACACGGGCGTCCATCGGGCGTCCGCGTGTTTTTTTGTCTGCTGCAAAGTATTTTCATCTGCAAGGGTATCCCCGGTCTTCCTGCACGCAAAGAAAACCCGTAAGCAGGTGACCAGCCTGTTTACGGGTTTCTGTCTAAAGAGAGGAAAATGAAAAAAAGTATCGCTTCTTGCATGATTATCATATCAGCCGTGTATTAAAAAAGATAGCGGGCAATTATTAAATTTGCATGAAATCCTGCCCTCATTTTCTCCTTCCATTTCTCCTTTGCCCGGCTTGATTTTTTCGCGCATACAAACGATAATGAAATCGTTCCTTTCTGTGCGCCGCGCAGTGTCCTGAACCGTTTTCTCAGAATCCTACGATCTGGAGTTTGATCTATGCCTATGCAGCTGAACATTGATGCTCTTTCGGTAGAGCTGGTCTATAAACCCATCCGGCGCATGCACCTTCGCGTTCTGCCGCCAGACGGCGTCGTGCAGGTCACCGCGCCCCACCATACCCCTGAGTCAACCGTCGCGCACTTTGTGCGCGAAAAGCGCGCCTGGATCGCGCACCAGCAGGCGCTGCTTGCCGCCCGCCCCCGGCAGACAAGCCCGGAATACGAGGACGGCCAGAGCGTCTATCTCTGGGGCGAGACATACTGCCTGCGCCTGAACCATGTCCGGCGCGGAAGATGCGCCGTGCTGCGCGGGCGGGAGCTCGTTTTATCTGTCCTGCCGGGCGATTGCAGCCAGCAGCGCGAGGCGCTTCTCAACGAATGGTATCGCGCGCAGCTGCATGCCCAGCTGGAAGCGCGCCTGCCCCTCTGGCAGACGCGGATGGGGCTTTTCTGCGCAGACTGGCAGATCAAAAACATGAAGACCCGCTGGGGCACCTGCAACACGCGGACAAAGAAGCTCTGGTTCAATCTCCAGCTTGTCAAGCAGCCCCCGGCCTGCCTCGACTATGTGATCGTCCATGAGCTGGCGCATCTGCGCTTTTCTGACCATGGCGCGCAGTTTCAGGCGCTTTTGCGCGCCTTCCTGCCCCACTGGCCAGAGCTTCGCCGCGCACTCAACGAGCACCCCTTCCTGTAGCCGCCTGTGCCTTCGCGCTTTTCCTGCGAAATTCATTCGGCGTCATACCCATGATCCGCTTAAAGACCACGCTGAAATAGCGCTGATCCTGATACCCGCAGCGAACCGCCACCTCATAGATCCGGTTCTGCGCGTCCTTTAAAAGCTCGCAGGCGCGGCTGACGCGGTAATTGGTCAGATAGTCTCCGATCGTCGTGTTGAGTGTATCCTTAAAGACCTTGCTCATGTGGCTCTCGCTGATGCTGAGCGCCTGCGCGATGGAGCGGACATTGATTTCCTCTGCATAGTGCGCCTCAATATAGTCCAGCGCCTGGCGGGTGTATTCGCTTTTGATGTCATCGGAGCTGTCCAGATAGCCATGAAAGACCTGGATCTTGCTCTGCTCCACGTTTTGAAGCCGATCCTGCAGCTGCCGGAATTTCCGCTGCGCATCGACCCGCGCGCAGGCCGCGCGAATCGCGCTGTAGGTCTGCGCGTCCTCCATTGGCTTTACCAGATACTCCACCACACCCAGACGCACCGCCTTCTGCGCGTAGGAAAAGCTGTCATACCCCGAGGCGATGATCACCGCCGGGTCAAAGCCGCGCGTGTGAACGGCCTCGATCATCTCAAGCCCCGTCAGCCCCGGCATCCGGATGTCTGTCATGACAATGTCCGGCTGGGTCGCGCAGATCAGCTCCAGCCCCTCGACCCCATCTGCGGCCGAGCCAACCACTGCGCAGTCCATGCTCTGCCAGTTCAGCGTATGGATCAGACCCATCCGGAGCAGCCTGGAGTCTTCCACGATCACAACTCGGTACACGATTCACCGTTCCTTTCTTCCTGCGCGCTGGGCAAGTGCCCGGCCTTCTGTTTTCCGCCGCCATTTTGTTTTGACTGTTTTCGTCATTATATCATAAGATATTAAACATTTCAGCAGGATTTTAAAAAAATTTTTCGTTTTTTAAAAAATTCTCGCGGAAACCGTCATTTTCTCCCTCTACCCACAAAAAAGCAGGAACGGCCGGAGACCGTTCCTGCTTTTCTTCTTACTTATTACGGTTATGGATTTCTTATTTGGAGGCCTTCGCCTTCTTGCGGTAGGAGAGCCACGCGGCGGCGATGGAGACGCCGATGACCACAACCATCAGAACCGACTGCAACGTAGAGTACAGGCTTCCGCACACGATTGCCAGCACGATCGCCAGCACGACCGGCAGCGAGGCCGACTTCCAGTTCTTAATTACAACCGGAATGACCAGCGGGCCGACCAGCGCGGGGAACATGTTGTCAAAGGCCGGGGCGACAGCGGGGTTACTCAGAAGCGGCGTTACGATCGGCGCAAGGAACGCCATGCCGCAGAAGACGATCAGCGTCGTCACGAACGAGGACGTTGCCACGGCGATGATGGAGATCACGCGGCCATTTTCGCTTCCCTCCTCGCACTCCATGATGTTCATTGCATTGAGTGCGGCAGGAAGCTTCATGTTCTGCACGTTGCCGGTCGACGAGGCCAGATACACTGCGCCCGGGCCGATGACCGGCGACATCGACAGCTTTTCGCAAACGCCCGTCACGGCGAAGATCAGCATGATCGGCAGCGCCGCCTTGAAGGTCAGCGCCCAGTCGACCTTGAGACCATATACGGCGTTGACGCCGATGGGAACGAGGAAGAAGAAGCACCAGACAACGATCGTGCTGATCAGACCCATGCGGTGGATCTTGTTGTCAAAGGGGCTGAGGGTATAACCGCTTTTATGTTCTTTACTCATGATCGATACCTCCTTCAATTACTTCAGCAGCGCCGTGACCACGCAGGCCGCAGCCATACCGGCAACCATACTCAAAGCGAATGCAAATTCCTTCAGCGCCGGGCGCTTTTTGCCAAGGGCATTGAGCCCGATCATCGCCGCCGCAGAGACAATGATTGTTACCACCGAGGGAATATTCGTCACATCAACCAGATACGGCGCAGAGATCGTTGCCATCATGCCAACAAACATGATGTTCGGCACGACCTTGCCGAAGCTGTTGGGGTTCGAGGTGACCGACTGCATCTTCTTGTCAAACGTCTTGAGCAGCAGCGAAGACAGGCTCGAGAGGAAAATGCCCATTGTCACGACCCAGAGCAGCGAGCCGAATACATCGGGCGAAAAGTCCGCCGTGCCGAGGCCGGAATAGCCGAAGGACGTGACCGCCATATTGGCCGCCATCGTCTCATAGGTTGCCGAGCCGATGATGGAAAGGCGAAGCCAGGGGAAGTATTTTCCCAGTGCGGGAAGCAGGATCATGTAGCTGATGATAATTGGGAGCGAGGGGACGATGGAGAAGATGGCGCTGCTTTTGACCACCTTCAGAAGATCCTTCTTCGTATAGCCCAGCTCAAGCGCCCGCTTCCATGCCGTGCGCATGAAGACAACCGCCTGAATCAGAACCACGATGATCGCCAGGGAACAGAACAGAAGCATGGTGTTGCTGTTGGCAACAAAGGAATACATTTTGTCCATGGTTTTACAAAACCTCCTGCGTTATTATTTTTTAGAAGCTGCCGGGTTTGACCTCGTCGGGGATGAGCGAGCGGTACTGCGCGCCATTTTTGGCCTTTTCCATATCCGCCCGTGCGCGCTCAACCAGCGCGGGCTGCTCGAAAATATCCAGCGCCGTCCGCGCCAGAATCGTTGCCGCCGCCGTCATGCCGCGGTGGGCAATGGAGGATTTTCCCTGCGCCACGGCAAGCCACGAATGCGCCGACGTTCCAAGCGCAAAGCAGGCCGAGCCAAACCACGTGGACGGAACGACCCAGCTGACATCGCCAACATCCGTCGAGCCGGTCTTCATCGGCGACGGCGGGAAGCATGCGTCGGCCATTGCGCCCTGGAACAGCCCCCGCCCCTTTTCGCCAAGATATTTGGCGGCCAGCGCCTGATAGGTTTTCCAGTCGCCCGGCTCACCTGCCTCGTGGAACTTCTGCGCGTACTGCATTTCCTCCTGCGTATAAGAAAGCGGAAGAATTTCCTTCATATGCTGGAAGACCAGCGTGTCGAGCGTCTGATTCTGCAAAACATCCGCATACGCGCTGACCACGCGGATCTCAACCTTCGTCTGCGTCATCAGCGCCGCGCCCCGCGCGATATCGTGTACGCGCTGGGCAAGCTCATAGACCTGGTCGGTCTTCGGCGCGCGCACCGCGTAGATGACCTGCGCATGCGCCTGCACAACATTGGGCGCGTCTCCGCCGGTATCGGTCACGGCGTAGTGGACTCTGGCCTCCGGAATCATGTGCTCTCGCATGTAGTTGACGCCGACGTTCATCAGCTCCACCGCGTCCAGCGCGCTCCGGCCAAGATGGGGCGTTGCTGCGGCATGCGCCGCCTTTCCGGTGAAGTCATAGATGATGCGGGCGTTGGCCAGCGACGACACACAGCCGAAGTTCGCCGAATACGGATGCCACGCCAGGCACACATCACAGCCATCAAAGCAGCCCCCGCGCACCATAAACGCCTTTCCGGCGCCGCCCTCCTCTGCCGGGCAGCCAAAATAGATCACCGTGCCCGCACAGGGCTGCGCCAGCAGATAATCCTTCAGTGCCACAGCCGCCTGCATCGCGCCCGTTCCAAGCAGATGATGCCCGCAGCCATGCCCCGGCGCGCCGGGCGTAATGGGCGAGGGCTCTGTGACATCCGCCTTCTGCGACAGCCCCGGCAGCGCGTCAAACTCTCCCAGAATGCCGATCACCGGATGCCCGCTTCCGAAGCTTGCGCTGAAGGCCGTCGGGATGCCCGCCAGATTTTCCGCAATGGTAAATCCTTCGCCGCGCAAAAGCTCCTTTTGCAGCCGCGCAGACTGATGCTCCTGATAGCGCATCTCCGCAAAGCCCCAGATCTCATCGGCCGCAGCCGCAAAGACCGCACGCTTCTGCTGGATCAGCTTATCGAGCAGTTCATAGTTCATTGCTGTCTTCTTCCTCCTTTTACTTTTTCTGTTTAAATGATTATACCATATCCTGTATAGCCGCAGGAAATATCAAAAACAGATATCTCTATGTATTTTTTGATATATTATCGCAAATTTTGCCCATTCTTTCCCCTTGCGCGCCGCCTGCGCAGGTGCTACAATCAATCTGCGCGGCACGTTCCCGTCCGCCGCCCACCATTTTTGCGCTTCGGAGGAATTTTCCATGGTTAGAATTCAGGCCATCCGCCAGACCAGCTATCCGGACCTGATGGCGCAGTACGAAAATCCCATTGAAAACGCCTGCGAGGTCACGCCGGGGCAGGTCTGGTTCTCCCTGCATGGCGAAAAGCCCGTCGGACTTTGCCAGAGCGCGTGGGAAAGCATGGCCGGCTTTGTGCAGACGCTTGCGCAGGGCGGCGGGAATTTTTTTGACGGCTGGATGAAAAATCCGCGCTCGGCCATGATCTCCTGCAACGACGGCTTCCGCCCGGTCAGCTTCTACCTTGAGGCCGTCGACGCGCCGGCAGCAGCGGCGGATTGATTTTTGCACAGCAAAACGCACCGATGCAAGAGCCATTTCCGGCTCTTTGCACCGGTGCAGATTTTTTACCAGTTACCTGGCAAGCTTCCACTCCAGATATTCATCATATGTGCCAAGGCGGTCGATGATTTTGCCGTCCGGCTGGAATTCAATAATGCGGTTGCAGGTGGTCTGGAGCAGCTCATGGTCATGCGAGGCCAGAAGGATATTGCCCGGGAAGGCCGAAAGCCCCTTGTTGACGGCCTGAATGGCCTCCATGTCCAGGTGGTTTGTCGGCTGGTCAAGCAGCACGACGTTTGCGCCCGAGAGCATCATGCGCGAGAGCATGCAGCGGACCTTCTCGCCGCCGGAAAGAACGTTCACAGGCTTAAAGACCTCATCGCCTGAGAAAAGCATTCTTCCAAGGAAGCCGCGCAGATAAACGTCATCCTTTTTGGCCGAGAACTGGCGGATCCAGTCGACAAGGCTCTCGGTCTGGCCGTCAAAATATTCGGAGTTATCCTTGGGAAGATAGCTCGTCGTGACGGTCTGCCCCCACTTGACGCTTCCTTCGTCCGGCTCAAGCTCACCCATGAGAATTTTGAACATCGTCGTCTGCGCCAGCTCGTTTTCGCCGACGAAGGCGATCTTGTCGTTCTTGCCGACGATGAAGGAGACCTTGTCGAGAAGCTTCACGCCATCAACGGTCTTGGAAACCTCCGTCACAAAGAGGATGTCCTTGCCGACCTCGCGCTCGCGCTCAAAGCCCACGAACGGATACCGCCGCGAAGAGGCCGGCATTTCCTCGACCGAGAGCTTGTCGAGAAGTCTGCGGCGCGAGGTTGCCTGCTTGCTCTTGGCCTTGTTGGCCGCGAAGCGGGCGATAAAGGTCTGAAGCTCGGCAATCTTTTCTTCGTTGCGCTTATTCTTGTTGCGGATGAGCTGCTGGATGAGCTGCGAGGACTCATACCAGAAGTCGTAGTTGCCGACGTACATCTTGATCTTGCCGTAGTCGATGTCGACGATGTGCGTGCAGACGGTGTTAAGAAAATGCCGGTCATGGCTGACGACGATCACAAGGCCGGTGTCTTCATAGTCCAGAATAAAGTTTTCCAGCCAGTTGATGGCCTCAATGTCAAGGTTGTTGGTCGGCTCGTCGAGCATGACGATATCCGGCTTTCCAAAGAGCGCCTGCGCAAGCAGAACCTTGACCTTGAGGCGGGGGTCGGTATTTCCCATCAGGTCGTAGTGAAGCTCCACCGGGATGCCAAGCCCCTGCAAAAGCCGCGAAGCGTCTGACTCTGCTTCCCAGCCGTCAAGCTCTGCAAACTCGGTCTCAAGCTCGCTGGCGCGCATGCCGTCTGCCTCGGAGAAATCCTCCTTTCCATACAGCGCGTCCTTTTCCTTCATGATGTCATAGAGGTGCTGGTTTCCCATGATGACAGTATCGAGAATCGGGTACGCGTCATACTGGTTCTGATCCTGCTTGAGAATCGACATCCGCGCGTCCGGCTTTAAAAACACGCCGCCGGAGGTCGGCTCAAGCTCACCGGAGAGAATTTTCAAAAACGTCGACTTTCCCGCGCCGTTTGCGCCAATGACGCCGTAGCAGTTGCCGGGGGTAAATTGCAGCTCGACCTGCTTAAAGAGCACGCTGCCGCCAAACTGCATGGCAAGGTTCGAGATGGTAATCATTCAAATACTCCTTGATCTGGTTCTTATTTCTCATAGTTTAACACAAACCGGCGGCAAAGGGAAGGGGAAAAGGCAAAAGTGCTTGAAGAAGCGGCAAAAAGCTGCTATGATACAAAAAGTATTTCGCCCCGGGCGAAAAAGGGAAGGGAATGGGACTATGAAGCTTACATTTTTAGGAACAGGCAATGCCGTTGTGACGGAATGCTACAACA
>CAZXIW010000004.1:0-50726 GCA_964640905.1 uncultured Oscillospiraceae bacterium | reverse complement strand
TGCTTCGGCATCCTCTTTTTTAAGCCTGTCAAAAAACTCCGAAAGAGTTTTTTGACAAAAAGCTTGCAGCCCGCTACAGCGCAAAGTTTTGGCAGCTTCGCTGCCAAAATTCACGTTTGCGGGCTGTAAAGTAAAATTTACCCGCAAGGGGCACGCGACATCCGTAACGCGGCAGAGCCGCGAACGGCTGTCCAGTCCGATGCGCATGTCCCCGGAAATTTTAGATTTAATTTGATTCGCGCCCAAAGGCGCGAACGGCTCGAGGCTTTTTGATACGCTGTAAAAAGGGGGGGTGCTTCGGCATCCTCCTTTACTGTTTCTGTGCCGGGGCGTGGCTTTTTCGATATTTTTTCCGCTTTGTATGGAAAAAGCGGGCGAAATATTGTATGATAGAGGCACAAGCGGCGCACCGCGCGCGTAGAATGGCGCGAGGTGATGGAAGATGCTCTGGCAGGTGGTTTTATGCGCGCTCTGGTGCGCCGGGATTTTATTGTTCATCTGGGCTTTGGGCGCATGGTGTCTGTTTCCGCTCTCTGAGCGGCAGATCACGGTTCTGCTTCCGGATGGCGGGGCGGGCGCACTGGAGCGGGAGCTGCGGGCAAACTGCCTGCTGCGCGCGGCAGGCATGATGCGCGGGCGCGTTTACGTGCTGACAGATGGGCTGCCGGAGGCAGCCAGGCAGGAGGCCGAGGCGTTTTCACGCCAGCATGCAGAGGTCTTGCCCGTAACGGGGGCGCAGCTGTGCGCAATTTTAAAATTGGAGAGTCAATATGACGGTGCAGGAAGAGATGATTCGCGGCACGGTGCAGAGCGTGCTGTTTCAAAATCCGGAGAACGGCTATAGCGTCCTGAAGCTCCGCACGGAAGCGGGTGAGCTTGTGAGCGTCGTGGGGACGATTCCCATGACGATCGTCGGCGAGCGCCTTGTCATCGCCGGGCACTGGGGGCATCATCCAAACCATGGGCCGCAGTTTGAGGCGGAGTTTTTAGAGCGCCTCATGCCGGAGACGAAGGCGGAGATCTTTGCCTTTTTATCCTCCCGCGCTGTCAAGGGCATTGGCGCGAAGACGGCGGAAAAAATCGTTGCGCGCTTTGGCGCGTCCAGCCTCGATGTTCTGGAAAATGAGCCGGAGCGTCTGACGGAAATTCCGGGTATCACGGAAAAAAAGGCGCGCGAGATGAGCGAGAGCTTCCGCCGCCAGTCCGGCATCCGCAGGCTCATTGAATTTCTGACGGCGCACCATCTGCCGCCGGAGCTTGCCGTGCGGCTCTACAGAGTCTATGGTGAGCTTGCGACCGACGCTCTGCGCGATGACCCGTATCTTTTGACAGACCCCTATTTCCATGCGGATTTTTCGCTGGTCGATGCATTTGCGCTGGAGCTTGAGGTGGCAGCGGACGATGAGCGGCGCGTGGAGGCGGGCATTTTATTTGAGCTTTCCTATAATCTTTCCAATGGCCACACGTTTATCCCCGAGCCAAAGCTCTGCGCGGCCACGGCGGCGCTTTTGAATCTGGACGGGGAGACGGTCTCGGCGGGGCTGACGCGCCTTTGTGAGCAGGAGCGGATGGTCACAGACACGATCGCGGGCTTAAAGGCCTGCTATCTGCCGGAATTTTATGAGGCAGAGAGCTATGTGACGGGCAGACTTTTGAAAATGGCGGAGAAAACCGTTTCTGCGCCAAAAGACCTTGAAAAGCTGCTCGAAGGAATAGAGGCCGAGCAGCAGATCACCTATGCTGCCTTGCAGCGCGAGGCCATCCGTATGGCGGCCTCCAGCCAGCTGCTCATTGTAACGGGCGGGCCCGGCACGGGCAAGACCACCGTCATGTCCGGCATTCTGGCGCTTTTTGACGCGATGAAGCTCAAAACGCAGCTGGCCGCGCCGACCGGGCGCGCGGCAAAGCGTCTGTCTGAGGTCACGGGGCGCGAGGCGTCGACCATCCACCGGCTTTTGGAGGCGCAGTTTGACGAAGCGACCGGTATGATGTCCTTTTATCACGACGAAAGCGAGCCGCTCAAGGTCGACGCTGTGATCGTGGACGAGACGTCGATGGTCGATTTGCAGCTGATGGCGTCTCTTTTGCGGGCATTGCAGCCGGGCTGCCGTCTCATTCTGGTGGGCGACCCCGATCAGCTGCCCTCGGTCGGCGCGGGGAATGTGTTTTCAGATCTCATCCGAAGCGGGCGCATTGCAGCCGTGCGCCTGACGGAAATTTTCCGGCAGGCACAGCAGAGCCTGATCGTTATGAACGCGCACGCGGTCAACTGCGGCCAGCTTCCTGATCTTTCGCGCAAGGATAAGGATTTCTTTTTCCTGCGGCGGCTGAGCGCGGACAAGCTCGTGCAGACCGTGCAGGAGCTTTGCGCGGCGCGGCTTCCGAAAAACATGGGCATTACGCCGGGAGACATTCAGGTGCTCTCGCCGACAAGAAAGGGCGAGACGGGGACGCGGAATCTGAATCTTGCCTTGCAGGCAGTCCTCAACCCGCCCGCGCCCGGAAAGCGGGAGAAAAAGCACGGAGATTTTTCCTTCCGCGAGGGCGATCGGGTAATGCAAATCCGCAATAACTATGATATAATGTGGAAAAGATATGACGGCCTTGGGGCCGGGACGGGCATCTTTAACGGAGACATCGGAAAAATCCGCCGCATCGACTTTGAAACGGAGCTTGTTACGATCGATTTTGATGACCGCGTGGCAGAGTACAGCTTCGACATGCTCTCAGAGCTTGAGCCGGCCTACGCCATGACCGTCCACAAGAGTCAGGGGAGCGAGTACCGGGCGGTGATTTTATCCGCGTTTGCAGGCTCACAGCTGCTGCTCACGCGAAGTGTTCTTTATACCGCCATCACCCGCGCGCGGGAGCTTTTCATCATCGTGGGCAACGAAGAGGTCATTGCGCTCATGACGCGCAACGACCGCCAGCAGCGGCGCTACAGCGGGCTCAAGCTCCGTCTGGAGCAGGGCGAGGTTTCCGGATGATGCGGGCGCTGGATTGGCTGCTTGCGCTCTTGTATCCGCCCAAGTGCGTCATCTGCCAGAAGCTTTTAGCGCGCGGCGAGCAGGAGATTTGCGCAGACTGCTTTGAGAGCCTTCCAAATTTCGAGGGCGCTGCGCCGGAGGTTTCCTTTTGCGACGCAATCTCGGTGACGTTTTTCTACGAAGGGGCGCTGCGGGATTCTTTTCTGCGCTATAAATTTTCCGGCTGCGATTTTTATGCGGATACCTATGGCAGATGGCTTGCCGGGCGCGTGAGAGAAACGCTTGGCGCAGAATTTGACTGCGTCAGCTGGGTGCCCGTCAGCCGAAAGCGCCTGCGAAGGCGCGGCTACGATCAGGCGGAGCTTCTGGCAAGGGAAGTTTCAAAGGAACTTTCGCTGCCGCTCGTGCGGGCGCTTCAAAAGCATGCCGAGCGCGGGCCGCAGTCGCATCTTCATGACGCGGCAGCGCGAAGGGAAAACGCGCAGGGCGCGTTTTCCGCGTACCCCGGCGCGAGCCTCGCCGGGAAAGAGATCCTTCTGATCGATGATATTGTAACGACCGGCGCGACACTTTCCGAATGCTGCCGGGTACTGAAAACTGCGGGGGCAAAGCGCGTGGTGTGCGGCCTGTTTGCCTCGCCGCGCAACGAAACAGATGAAAGGTGAGACCACATGAAGCTTTCAAGAGATATCGGTATCGACCTTGGTACTGCAAATATTCTGGTATACGAAGAGGGACGGGGCATCGTGCTGCGTGAGCCGTCGGTCGTGGCGGTGGACAAGAACACGGGCAAGGTTTTGCAGGTCGGCGCGGCGGCAAGAAACATGCTGGGAAGAACGCCGGGCAATATCGTGGCCGTGCGCCCGCTGCGCGACGGCGTCATTTCTGACTATGAGATGACGGAAAAAATGCTCGACCAGTTTTTAAAGAAAATCAGCAAATTCTCCCTCATCAAGCCCCGCGTGATCGTCTGCGTGCCAAGCGGCGTGACAGAGGTCGAAGAGCGCGCGGTCATTCAGGCGACGATGGAGGCAGGCGCCAGGCGCGTCTACCTTATCGAAGAGCCGTATGCGGCGGCGCTGGGCGCGAAGCTTGATATCACAGGCCCGGACGGGCACATGGTGGTCGACATCGGCGGTGGCACGACGGATATTGCAGTGCTCTCGCTTGGCGGCATTGCGACCTCGTCCTCCATCAAAATCGCGGGCGATACGTTTGACGAGGCGGTCGTTGCTTTCATGCGCAAGCGCTATGGTATGATGATTGGCCTCAACACTGCCGAAGAGGTGAAGATCACAATCGGCTGCGTCTATGACCGGCCGGAGGAAGTGAGCATGCTCGTGAAGGGCAGAGACCTCAAGACCGGTCTTCCGAAGGAGGAAATGATCTCCTCGACGGAGCTGATGGAGGCCTTCAAGCGCCCGGCAAGACAGATCGTGGACGAGGTTCTGGCGGTTCTGGAGATGAGCTCACCGGAGCTTGTCGCCGACATCGCAAGAAACGGCATTGTCCTCACGGGCGGCGGCTGCCAGCTCTATGGCTTTGACTTTCTTATCTCCGAGCGCACCGAGATCCCCTGCACCATCGCAGACGATGCAGACTCCTGCGTCGCGCTTGGCTGCGGCAAGAGCCTCGAGTGGATCGGCGCAATGCAGGAGGGCACGATCAATCTTGCCCGCCGGAAGCTGATGAAGGAAGGATAATTTTCATATCTGCGCGAAAAATGTCTGCCATTGCTTGACAAGTGACTGTGTGGCTTGTATAGTAATTTAAATCGCTGCAAGCGCCCATGCCCTGCGGCGACGCGCAAAGCTGCGCGAGTATATGGAAAGGGAAAAGAAGAATGGAACAGAAAATGGAAAAGCGATTTGGCTTGCCAACGGCTATCTCGATGGTCGTCGGTATTGTCATTGGCTCCGGCGTGTTCATCAAGGGCGGCAAGGTGCTCTCGCTGACAGGCGGCAATATGCTCCAGGGTGTTCTGGTCGTTGGCGTGGTGGGTCTGATCTGCATCATCTGCTCGCTGGTCTTTGCAGAGCTTGGCGCGCGGTATGAAAAGGTCAACGGCGTGGTCGACTATGCGGAGGTCGCGCTTGGCCCAAAGTATGCATACTATGTCGGCTGGTTTATGACGACGATCTATACGCCCGCGCTGTGTGCGATGCTGGCGTTTTTCTCGGCAATGATGTTTTTGCAGCTGTTTGGCATCTCGGCGGTCGACTTTGTCAACGGGCAGATCAACCCTGTGGCGATCGGCGTTGGCGCGGGCTTTTTGATGATCGGCTTTGGCATCAATGCCCTCAGCCCGAAGCTGGCCGGTAAGTTGCAGGTCGGCATGACGGTCATCAAGCTCATTCCGCTGCTTTTGATGGGCGTTGTCGGCACGATTGCGGGTCTTGTCAACGGCTCTTCGATGCAGGTTCTGGACTATGTGAATACCCCGGCCTATACCCCGGTCGGTACAAGCGGATTTTTTGGCGCGGTCGTTGGCTTTGCGTTTGCGTATGAGGGCTGGATTCTGGCGACGTCTATCAACGCAGAGCTCAAAAACGCAAAGCGCAATCTTCCGATTGCGCTGGTGCTGGGCTCGATTGTAACGATCGTGATCTATGCGCTTTACATTTTCGCGATGAGCTCGGTCGGCGACGTGGAGACGATCATCGCAACGTGGCCGTTTGGCGAGGCGCTGCCGCGCATCGCGTTCTCCAATCTCTTTGGAAACGTCATTGGAACGATTGTCTATGTCTTCATCACCGTCAGCTGCCTTGGCACGATGAACGGCCTCATCATGTCCTCCTGCCGCGGCATGTACTCCATCGCCGTGCGCGGCCACGGGCCGAAGCCGGAGTTCCTCCGCGATATCGACCATCAGAATAACTTTGTCATCAAGTCCTCTGTGGTTGGCATGATGCTCAGCGGCTTCTGGTATGCATGGACAACGATGATGTGGATGGGCGGCCCTGGCATGTTTGCCTCGGTTCACAGCATTGAGTATCTGGCCTGGGAGCCGGACGAGATCGGCATCATCTGCCTGTATCTCATGTACATGCCGATGATGATCGGCCTGATGGTCAAGGCCAAGGATCTTGGCGTTTTCAAGCGCTATATTCTGCCGGGGCTGGGGCTTTGCTGCTGCGCGTTCTTCTGCTATGCCATCTGGTCTGGCTACGGCGCAAAGCAGTGCATCGGCTTCCTCGTGTTCTTCCTGGTCGTGATGGCAATCGGAAGATGCTTCTATCATCCGGAGGCAGACCAGAAAAAGAAATAACTGAAAAGTTGCAGCCGCCGGCGCGAGAGCGCCGGCGGCTGTTTTGGTGCATCAAAGGGCTTGACTGCGCGAAAAATGGATTTATAATAAGAAAAAATTGCCGCCCGGCGCAGAAAAAGCAGGGCATGCTCCGCTACATTGGCCTCCCGTCTCATTCGCCTGCGCTGGCGCGTGAGCACGATCTGACGCTGGAAAGAAAAGCGGGCGACTGCACCGCCTGCGGCTACTGCGACGGAAGATGCCCCTTCCATGTGGCGCAGAGCCAGCGCATGCAGACCATTCTGGAATATTTCGGCCAGTAGCCGCACAAAAAAGTGCCGTGCACGCTTGCGCGTGCACGGCGTTGGTCATGTTTGGCTCAGACAAGCTGACCCGGAAGCGTCAGCTTCTGCTTTGGCGGGAAGGTGCGGTCGAAAAGCTCGGCCTGCTGTGCATCGACAAGATAGCACGCGGGCGGGGTGTATTCACCGCGCACACCGGAGAGATAACCCTCTGTCAGCTCCTTGCAGAGGAAGAAGGACGAATCCACGTCCTCCGGCAGATCGTGATAGCGGATGGAAAAGTTACTGGCAAAGGTAAAGCCGCTTTTGCCGTAGAAATCGATGTTTCCCTCGAAGCAGACGGCCTGAATGCCGGCCTGCTTCGCCTGCAAAAGCGAGTAATCCAGCAGAATTTTTCCATAGCCCTGCCGCTGAAGCTCCGGCGCGATGCAAATTGGCCCCATCGCGGCAATGGGAATCTCGCGGCCATCATCTGCCTGAATCGCGGCGCGGACAAAGACATTCTGCCCGACGATTCTGCCGCCCACTTCCAGCACAAAATTCAGCGCCGGGATAAAGGCGGGGTCGGCGCGCAGCTGATGGAGCACATAATGCTCCAGACAGCCGGGGCGGTAAACGTTCCAGAATGCTTCTCTGACCAGATTTTCAACCTCGCGATGCTCGTCTTCTCGCTCCAAACGAATGATGTAGTCATTTTTATTCATTATTTTTCCTCCTGATGATTGTTGACTGCAATACAGGGAGGCTTGTGTGAGACTGTATTGACGCAAACCTCCCGGTCAGCGCACAATCTCCAAGGTGTTGTTTTTCTTCAAACAGCAATCTCCTGAAATAAAATATTGCTCCGCGCGGCGGAGTCTGCTATTATCATAGCAGACCGGGGCGGAAAAGTCCAGAAAAAGCTTCAAAAAGCCGGGGAGAAGAGCTGTGCTCAACCGTCATCCTCCTCCGGCGCGGTCAGGTTGCTGACATAGGGCGTTTTGCCGGAAAGAACGTTGTCATAAAACTGCTGCTTGTGGTCGATGTAGTCGATGCAGGACTGGATTCTGGCAAGCTCCTGCGTGAGCTGGCCGCGCTTTTCGGCGAGGATACACTTGCGCTCCGGAATCGAGCGCTGGCCGCACAGGCAGAGGGCAATGTAGGCCTTCATCTCCTGCAGCCCCATCCCGCAGCTTCGCAGGCAGTTGAGGGAATTGATCCAGGCGATGTCGCGCGCGGAAAAGATGCGGCGGTTCTGCGCGTCGCGCCGGACGTTTGGAACAAGCCCCTGATTGCAGTAGAATTTCAGTGTCTCATAGCGAAGACCTGTTTTTTCGCAGGCCTGCTTCATTGTGTACATAAAAAACAGCTCCGATTTGTGGATATTTCCCCTTGACCGGGAGTTACTACCGGACGGTATAATGGCAGTATATCACAGCCTTTTTCAGAAGGCAAGAAGGAGCGCAGCTGTTATGAAGCATGTTTTGATTCTTTCCGGAAGCCCCCGGCGGCGGGGAAACTCAGATTTACTCTGCGACGCGTTCGCGCAGGGCGCGCGCGAGGCGGGGCATACGGTCGAGAAGATCTTTCTTCGCGACCAGACGATCGGCTATTGCAGAGCCTGCTATGCCTGCCGCGAGAGCGGTGTGTGCGCAATCAAGGACGATATGGCGCAGATTCTGGAGAAGCTGCACTGGGCGGATGTGGTCGTGATGGCAAGCCCGGTCTACTTCTACTCCATCGACGCGCAGATGAAGGCGCTGATCGACCGGACGCTGGCGCAGTGGACGAAGCTGAAGAACAAGGAATTTTACTACATCATGACCGCCGCCGAGGAAAGCAGCACGGTCATGGACTGCACGCTCGAATGCTTCCGCGGGCTTGCCGCATGTCTTGAGGGCTCGAAGGAAATGGGCGTGCTGTACGGAAAAGGCGTGTATGGGGCGGGCGAGGTCGAGAAGACCGACTATCCGCGCCAGGCATATGAGATGGGAAAAGGAGTGTAACACATGATCTATTCGGAATTTCAGGGAAAGCAGCTTTCGCTGCTTGGCTTTGGCACGATGCGTCTTCCAACGCTGCCGGACGGGACAATCGACCAGGCGCAGGTGCAGGAGATGACCGACTATGCGCTGGCGCACGGCGTCAATTATTTTGATACCGCCTACCCCTACCATGCCAGCCAGTCTGAGCGCTCGATCGGCAAGGCGCTTGCAAAGCACCCGAGAGAGAGCTTTTACCTTGCCACCAAGTACCCCGGCCACCAGATCCTCAGCGACGGCTATGACCCCCGCCCGATTTTTGAGGAGCAGCTGGAAAAGTGCGGCGTGGAGTATTTTGACTTCTATCTGCTGCACAACGTCTATGAAAAATCCATCGAGACCTACCTTGACCCGAAGTGGGGCATTGTAGACTATTTTAAAGAGCAAAAGCGCCTGGGCCGCATCCGCCATCTTGGCTTCAGCAGCCACGCGGGCTACGCCACGCTCAAACGCTTTCTGGATGCGGTGGGCGAGGATATGGAGTTCTGCCAGATTCAGCTCAACTATCTCGACTGGACCTTGCAGGGCGCAAAGGAGCGCTATGAGCTTCTTGCCGAGCGGGGCATCCCCGTCTGGGTCATGGAGCCGGTGCGCGGCGGAAAGCTGGCAAAGCTTTCAGACGCAGAGGAGGCAAAGCTCCGGGCGCTGCGGCCGGAGGAATCGACGGCTGCATGGGGCTTCCGCTTCTTACAGGGGCTTGCGAATGTGAAGATGGTGCTCAGCGGCATGTCCAACATGGCGCAGATGCAGGATAATGTCAAAACCTTCTCCGGGGGAAAGGCGCTTTCTGCGGAAGAAAACGCGCTGCTTCTGGAGTTGGCCGAGGGAATGAAGGACTCCGTTCCCTGCACGGGCTGCCGCTATTGCTGTGATGGCTGCCCGATGGAGCTGGATATTCCGGAGCTTCTGCGCATTTACAATGAGGTGCGCATCTCGCCGGTGGTGAATGCCGGCATGCGCATTGAGGCGCTGCCGGAAGACAAGCGCCCGTCGGCCTGCGTCGGCTGTGGGCAGTGCAGCCAGATGTGTCCGCAGAAGATCGACGTGCCCGCCGCCATGCAGGATTTTGCCGCGCGGCTGGAAAAGATCCCGAGCTGGACAGAGATCTGCCGCGAGCGGGAGGCCGCCGCAAAGAAGCAGGCATAATCAGCGGGAAGCAGAAAGCTTACAGGCGGGGCGAACGAGGTTCGCCCCGCCTGCTTTTGTGGCAAATGGCTTTGACGCCTGCCACGATCACTGCACGATTATTTCAGAAGCTCGTCGGTCAGCCGGAGGATTTCCGGTGCGGCCTTTTCGCGCTCTTTTTGAAGCGTCCGGGTGTAGGCCGGGTAGGCAAGCGCCAGAAGCGCGATTCCGCCTGCGCCGACGGCAATGCCGACCGGCAGCGCCGCGCCCGCGAGTGCGGCGCCAAAATCCGTCATCACAAGGCTCATGCCGCAGCCCAGAATGAGCGCGCCAAGGATACCGGGAAGAAGCGCCGCCTGCGTGGCCTTCCGGCTGACGGCGGCGTCCAGTGCCCGCAGGCGCTGCATCCGGTCTTCCTCCTTCGGCATGTATTTTTTGCGCAGGGCGGTAAGCTCCTGCTGCTGTTGGGCGGAATAGGTCATTTGAAAGGTGCTGTTTTGTTTCATTGTTCGTTCTCCAGATTTTTCAGTTTTCGGTTCGCCTGCGCGATCATGCAAAGCGCCATGGCGATGATAAAAATAGAAATTGCGCCGCCGCTCAGGCGAAGAAGCAGGCGCGCCGTTTGCGGCGTCATATTTTCCGTGTGAAAGGTTTGCAGCATGGTATTTTCCAGCGTCAGCATTGATACGCACCCGGCGGCCAGCGAGATGGCCTTGGAGGCCGAGAAGGCGGGGCTGTTGTATTTGCGATACCGAAGCACGTTGATGACCGCCATCGTCAGCGAGGTGAAGGTATAGGCCGCCAGAGCGATGGTGGTGATCTCATGGTGGCGCACGGCGCGTGCGGCATGGAGCATGGAGAAAATCATGGCGCTGAGGGCGAGGTTTGTCAGAAGAAAGACCCAGCCGCAGGCGCGGTAGCGCCGGAGCTCCTGCTGTGGCCTTTCGCCGGGGCTGTGGCGAAGAGTGTGGCGCGCCAGATGAAGCCGCATTGCCGCAAGCAGCGCATAATAGGCGGCCAGAGAATAAAACCACGCGGTATGATGGCGAAGGCCGAGCGCCAGCTGCAAGGCGGCATACGCGCCATTATAGAGTGCGCTTGCAACCAGCGTGACATTTACGCGCAGCCGGGCGTCGGCGCGCCAGCGCGCGAGATGGCGGTTTTCCTGCCGTAAGCGCTGCAAACGGCGAAAAAGCGCGGGCGCGCGGGCGCAGCAGATGCTGAGCGCATAAAAGGCCAGCACATACGAGGCGATACGAAGCGGGTTCTCTTCTTCAAGCGCGCGCATGCTGTAGACCAGAAGCGCCGCGCTCAGACCGGGCAGCAGGAAAAGCACCGCCAGCGGCGGAAAAAGGAGCGCGCGCGCAAGCTGTTTCCATTTCATCCTACGCCCTCCGAAGCCGGACGGTGAAGGTAGAGCCGACGCCCACGGTGCTCTCCACCAGAATTTCGCCCTTCAAAATGTCGACCACCCGCCTGACAAGCGCCAGACCCAGGCCGTTTCCCTGCGTGGCGTGGGAGCGGTCACCCTGATAGAATTTTTCAAAGATGTGGCTGCCGACCTCTGCGCTCATACCGCAGCCGGTATCCGTTACACTGACGACGGCGAAATCTGCTTCTGCGCGCAGCGTTACAAGGACGCGCCCACCCGGCGGCGTGAATTTAAAGGCGTTGGAAAAGAGATTGCTCCAGACAAGGGCTAAAAGCGCCCGGTCTGCCTGCACGGTGACGTTTTCTTCGAGCTGTGCCTCCGGCTCGATTTCCGCACCCTCCCACACAGGCTCATATTGCAAAAGACATTCGCGCAGCTGCTCGCCCAGGTCAAAGCGCTCGCCCTGCGGAAAGATCTGCTGATTTTCCAGCCGGTTGAGCTTTAGAACATTCGTCATCAGATCGGCCATCCGCCGCGTGAGCTCTGCCACGCCTCTGGCGTATTCCAGCCGCTGCGGCGCAGGAAGGTCGGGCGTCTGTAGCAGCGCGGCGTAGTTTTGCAGCGCGGCCAGCGGCGTTTTCATCTCATGCGAGACGTTGGCGATGAAATCCGTCCGCAGAGTCTCAAGGCCGCCAAGCTCCTGCGCCATTTTGTTAAAGCAGTCGATGATCTCGCTAAAATTTCCGTCTGTGAGCACCTGACCGACCGGCGTGATGCGCGCGTCAAAGTTGCCCTTCATCAGCTCTCTTGCGGCGCGGGTGATGTGCCTTGTAATGCGCTCGGTGGTGAGCTTGCGGCGAAGAAGGTCAAGGAGCGTAAAAAGAACGCTCAGCACGATCACGTTCAAAAAGGTCAGCTTTGCTGCGCGGTTCAGATTTTCGCCCGTCAGAACCAGACCAAGATCGGCGGAAAGCGTGTTGAGAAACAGACGCATCGTGCAGGTGACCAGAAACGCGACCAGCAGGAAAAAGAGCGCATAGTGATAAAGCCCCCGCAGAAGCTTCTGCCATTTGCCACCGCCGCTCATTTGAGCACCGCCTTATAGCCAAGCCCATGGACGGTTTTGATCTCAAACGCGTCACAGCGGGCGAGCTTTGCGCGCAGCTTTGTCATATACACGTCTACGGCTCTTGGGGCGCTCTGTGTGTCGGCGTCCCAGAATTCATCCATCAGCTGTGTGCGCGTAAAAGTCTTCTTCGGGTAGCTGAGCAGCTTATAAAGGATGGAAAACTCCCGGCTGGTCAGATTGACCGGCTCACCTGCAAGCAGCGCCGTATGCTCGTCGGCGTTCATGACGAAGCTTCCCAGCTCAATTTTTTTCGACGCGGCGATCTTTGCCCGGCGCATAAGCGCCCCGATGCGCAAAAGCAGCTCCTCAGGGTCGATGGGCTTGACCATGTAATCGTCTACGCCGAGGCGAAAGCCCCGCTGCTTGGCGGCAAGATCATCGCGCGCGGTCATGAAAAGAATCGGAATTTCGGCGTTCATCTCGCGCACGGTCTGGGCAAATTCAAAGCCGTCTGTGCCCGGCATCATAATGTCTGAGATGATGAGGTCAAAAACGCGCTCGTACAGCGCGTCGTAGGCCGCGCCGGCGCTCTGGCAGCCGGTCGCCTGATAGCCACGGCTGTTTAAAAAGGTGCAGACCGTCTGGTTGAGCGCCCGGTCATCCTCAACAACAAGAATCTGAAATATGCCAATAACCTCCTTCGCGTGCTGCGTGCGTGGCAGCGCATCAGATGTGCCGCTATGATAGCATGCAATTGTTTCTGTTTTGTTGACGCTCCGGCAGCAGAAGAAAATTTTCTGCGGAACGCTGGCGGGGCAGCGCCTCTTTCGCGTTCAATTCCCGCCGCAGCGCAAGCTTTGCCAACGGCAAAGCCTGCCACCAAAACAAAAAACGACAAGCAAAAGCTTGTCGTTTTTGTTTTGGTGGAGACTAATGGACTCGAACCATCGACCTCCTGCGTGTGAAGCAGGCGCTCTAACCAGCTGAGCTAAGCCTCCGTGCCAGAATATTATAGCAGAAGGGGTGGGGGAAAGTCAACAATTACTTTTGAAAAGCAGAAAAATTCTCTGCCGCTTCCGGCGCGGCGCGGCGCAGGCGCGCAAAAGAGAAATTTTTCCTTGACGCGGCAGAGAAAATGGGATATACTATTCTTGCTGAGAGGGAGTAGTTATAATCGCACGGTCAACATTTCCCGGCCTTGCCGGTGGCCATGCGCCTGTTGACAGGAACGAGACTTTTTGCACCACGGGTGCAGAGGGTCTTTTTTTCATCCCTTTTGAGACGCTTCAGGGAGGAATTACAAATGGAAACTTCACTCGTATTTACCATTGCGCTCTTTGTCCTTGGTATTTTGCTGATCGTCAAGGGCGGCGACTGGTTTGTAGACGCCGCGACCTGGATGGCAGAGGCCTCCGGCCTTCCGCAGTTTCTGATCGGCGCAACGGTCGTCTCCGTGGCAACGACGCTGCCGGAGATCATTGTCTCGACCATGGCCGCCGCAGAAGGCAGCACCGACATGGCCATCGGCAACGCCATCGGCTCGGTCACAGCCAACACGGGGCTTATCATGGCGATTTCTTTGATCTTCATGCCCGGCGTTATCCAGCGCAGTCAGTTTGCTGTGAAGGGCGCTTTGATGGTCGTGAGCACCATCGCGCTCTGGCTTTTGTGCCGGGACGGTGTTTTGAATGTGCCGGAGAGCCTTGTGATCCTGCTGCTCTTCGCGCTGTTTATTTACGAAAACATCCGAAGCGCAAGGCAGCTTGCGGGCGAGGGCGCGCAGGAGGCGGTTCATGTTGACAAAAGCCGTAAGACGCTTCTGAAGAATCTGGCGCTTTTTGTCCTTGGCGCGGCATGTCTTGTGCTGGGCTCGAATCTGCTGGTCGATAACGGCACGATTCTGGCGCAGCTGCTCGGCGTGTCGGAGCGCATCATTGCCGTTACCATGGTCGCCATCGGAACGTCGCTTCCGGAGCTGGTCACGGCTATCACCGCGATCGTCAAAAAGCAGGCCTCCATGTCGGTCGGCAACATTCTCGGCGCAAATATCATCGATATCACGATCATTTTGCCCCTGTGCGCGTTTATTTCCGGCGGCGGGCTGAACATCGCGGCGCAGTCTGTGCGCCAGACGGTCTATCTGGACATGCCCATCTGCGTGCTCGAAACGGCCATCGCCGTCATCCCCACGCTCATCCGCAGGCGTTTTTCAAAGCTCCAGGGCGCGCTCATGCTCTGCCTGTATGTGGCCTATGTGCTCGCTACGGTTTCGATCTGAGTGGCGCGGCCACAGGGCGCGTTGGCGTTTTGCCGCTGCCGGGCGGAGAAAGTTTGCTTTTTGCGGAATTTTTTACTTGAGTTATGAGAAAATACAGGATATAATAGCTTAGTTCTGCGGCTTGCCGCGCCCTGGCTGAAAAGTGGATGCTTTTTTGATGCGGGCGCTTTGCACGGAGGGTCTTCCCTCTGGCGGGCAGAGGCGGCGCGGGCAGACAATCATTTCGTATCCGGAGGGCATTATCATGCAGCAGACTCCAAGCTTCCAGATCAACGACTACCTCAAGCCCGGTATGCATGCGCACCTGGTCGGCATCGGCGGCGTTTCCATGCGCCCGCTTGGCCTTGTGCTCCGGAGCATGGGCATGCAGATTTCCGGCTCTGATATGAATGCGTCGGTCTCGACCGACGAGCTGATTTCCAAAGGCATCGCGGTCAGCATTGGCCACCGCGCAGAAAATATCGCGGGCGCAGACTGCGTTATCCGCACTGCCGCCGCCCACAACGACAACCCCGAAATTGCCGCCGCGCGCGCATCCGGCATTCCGATTTTTGAGCGGGCACAGGCGTGGGGGCATATTATGCGCGCCTATCGCCACGCCATCTGCGTTTCCGGCACACACGGCAAGACCACCACGACCTCCATGCTGACGCACATCTTCATGCAGGCGCAGCGGGACCCCACGGTGATGATCGGCGGCACACTGCCGCTGCTTGGCGCGGGGCATCGCGTGGGGCATGGCGACACGATCATTCTGGAAAGCTGTGAATACTGCAATTCCTTTTTGAACTTTTTCCCGACAACGGCGGTCGTGCTGGACATTGACGCCGACCATCTGGACTTTTTCAAGGATCTTCAGGATGTGGAGCGCTCGTTCCGGCGCTTTGTCGATCTTGTGCCGAAGGACGGCCTGATCGTTGCAAACGGAGACGACGAAAACACCCGCGACGCGCTGGCGGGGCTGGAATATCTGCGCTTTGGCTTTGGCGCGGGCAACGATGTGCGCGGCGAGAATTTCAGCCCGGATTATCACAGCTTCGATGTCATCTGCGGCGGGGCGCTTTACTGCCATGTTTCGCTTGGCGTCATTGGCAGGCACAACGCGCTCAATGCGCTGGCCGCGTGTGCGGTGGCGTGGCGCTTTGGCATTGCGCCGGAGGCGTGTGCGCGCGCGCTGGAAAGCTTCCATGGCGCGGGGCGAAGAATGGAGTTCAAGGGGCGGTATCATGGCGCGGATGTCTACGACGATTATGCGCACCACCCCGGTGAGCTGCATGCACTTCTGGAGGCCGCGCGCTCGATGGGCTATCAGCGCGTGATCTGCGCCTTCCAGCCGCATACCTACTCAAGAACAAAGGCGCTGTTTGCTGATTTTGTGCGGGAGCTGTCGGTGGTCGACCTTGCGGTGCTGACCGATATTTATGCCGCGCGCGAGCAGAACATGGTCGGCGTCAGCTCCCGTGAGCTTTCTGAGCAGATTCCGGGGAGCGTCTACTGCCCCGGCCTTCCGCAGCTGACGCAGTATCTGGCAAAAATCGCGCAGCCAGGCGATCTGATCCTGACCGTCGGCGCGGGCGATGTGTATAAGGCGGGCGAGAAGCTTTTAAAGCTTGCGGAGTAAGCGTCTGCCCGGTTAAACAAAATAAAAAAGAGCACCGATGCGCTCCGGCCATGGCCGCACAGCGCATCGGTGCATGCTGATTTGTGGCCGCTTTGGCGCGGCTCTGGCGGCTTCTGGCGCGCGCTTCCGGCGGGAAGCGCGCGGCTGTCTTTCTCCCTGGCCTGGCAGAATAAAAGCGCCCCGGAGGTATCCGGGGCGAAAATACTGTTTCGGCGCGCTGCTGCGTTATTCCCATTGGATTCCGGTGTAGACGCTGCTCTGGCCGCTTTCTGAGACATAGACAAGCGCGGTGTGCGAAAAGCCGCCTTCATCCAGATATGTCGTCTGCCGGAGGCTGGCGGTCCAGGTGTCTGCCGGGTCATCAAGGCTTGTGAAGCGGAGGGTCTGCGCCTCGCCGTCGTCGGCAATGATCTCGTATGTGCCGCCAAGCGCGTTTTTGATCTCGCCGGAGTCGTTGCGGGTCAGAAGGAATGTGCCGTCGGCGAAGATGAGAAGATTCTGGCTTTCAAGCGGGTTCAGATACAGACTCCAGCTTCCGTTTACCCGGCAGACAGCGGTGGCAGGAGAGGACGCGGAGGCGGCCCGGGTGGGGCTGGCGGGCAGCATGGCCGCCAGCGCGGCGCGCGGGAGGGCAGCTTCTCCGGCGGGAAGGTAGCTTCCGCTGTAGTCGGCGTCTTCATAAAGAAGCACGATGCCGCCAACGCCCAGAGAGACCTGATAGCGATCCTCCTGCGGGTAATATAAAAGGTCGATGGTATCGCCGGATTCCGGCGTGGAGAAGCCCTCATATAGCGCACTGTCTGCGCCAAAGTCTGGCTCATAAATGCAGCGGTAGACGGTCACAAGCGTGCGCTCGTCAAACAGAAGCGTCAGCGTCTGCGCCTGCCCGTCATAGCCGCAGAGCGCCATGGTGTGGCCGGTTTGGCTGCATTGGTAGCGCGCAAGCGTCAGGGGGGCGTCGGCCTCCTGCGCGGCAGAAGAAGTGGTCTGCGGCTCAGCGGTCTGCGGCTCGGAGCTTTGCGCGGCGGCGGGCGCTGCCTCCGAAGGCTGTAGCGCTGAGACCTGCGCTTTTGGGGGCTGTGTTTCCGAAGGCTGTAGCGCTGAGAGCTGCGCTTCCGGGCTCTGCGCCTCCTGCGCCTGTAGAGCCGAAGCCTTTGGTGCGGGCGCGGCCTTGCAGGCCGGGAGCAGACAAAGCATCGCCAGAAACGCAGCGGCGATTTGCTTTTTGTGTGCGGTGTGCATGAAAAGCACCTCTCTTTTCAGAATGCGGCGCGCGGCCTTAGGCGGGCGGCCTTTGCGGAAAGCGCACGTGGATGCTTGTTCCCTGGCCGGGCTGGCTGCGCAGCGAGAGCTGCGCGTCATGGTACTGCGCGGCATGCTTGACGATGGAAAGGCCAAGCCCCGTGCCGCCGACCTCTTTGGAGTGGCTTTTATCCACCCGGTAAAAGCGCTCAAACACGCGCGGCTGATGGGCATAGGGGATGCCGATGCCCGTGTCTGTGACGCGGATGGAGGCTTCGGTCTCATTCTGGCGGATGGCAAGGCACACACGCCCGCCCGGCACGTTATACTTGATGGCGTTGTCAACGAGATTGTAGAGCATTTCCTTGAGCAGCTGCTCCACGCCGCAGATGACAGCATGCTGCCCATCGAGCAGCAGCGTCACATTCTGGCGCTCTGCGACCGGGCGCAAAGAGTTCAGCACACCCTGCGCCAGCGGCAGAAGATCGACCGGCGCGCGCTGGAACTGCGCGGAGGTCTCGTCGAGGCGGGAGAGCTGAAGAATGTCCTCGATCAGGCCGAGAAGGCGCTGGCTCTCTTTATAAATATCGCTTGCAAATTCGGGAATCCTTTCCGGCGCGACCAGCCCCTCCTTCATCAGCTCGGCAAAGCCGGAGATGGAGGTCAGGGGCGTTTTCAGCTCGTGCGAGACGTTGGCCGAGAATTCGCGGCGAAGCCGCTCGCGCTGCTCGCGCTCGGTCACGTCCATGCATAAAATGACTGCGCCCGCGACCTGGCTGTCTGCAATGACGGGGTTGACCAGCACCTGCCAGCTGACCTCGTCGACCAGCAGAAGAAGCTCTGCGTGTGAGCCGGAGAGCGCCGTATCCAGCGCGCGCAGAAGCTCAGCCCGGCAGCTTTCGGGGCAAAGCGTCTGCCCCGGCTTCTGCGCGTCTGCGCCCAGAAGGGCGCTGGCGCTGTGGTTGCCGGAGAGAATGCGCTTTTTGCCGTCGACCAGCAAAAAGCCCTCGCGCATGTTTTCCGTGATGGCGGTAAACTCGCGCTGGCGCAGCTGAAGCTCGTTCATCTGCGCGGTGATGGTGCGCTTCTGCTCGCGCAGCTTATCGGTCAGCGGCGTAAGCTCCGGATAGACCGTGAGCGGGCTTGCGCTTTCGGGGTCGATGGCGTTGATGGGTTCTGTGATCTGGCGCGCGAGGCGGTAGGAGAGAAAGCCGCAGAGCATCAGCACAACGACCGCGATGGCAAAAAAGGGCGGCAGCATCATCGAAAGCAGCGACGGGAGCGAGTTCTGCGTGCAGCAGACGCGCAGCACCGTGCCGTTTGCAAGGCGCTCGGCATAATAATAGGTGCGCGTAAAAAGCGTCTGGGAATAGCGCGCCGCGCGCCCCACGCCCTCTGCGTGCGCCTGCTCGATCTCGGCGCGCCCCTTGTGGCTGGAAAGATCGCCGGGCGCGGCGGTGTTGTCAAAGAGGACAACGCCGTCTGCGTCGACCCAGGTCACGCGCTCGTCGATGGAAAGCGTCCGCAGATAGGAAACGCCCGTCTGCTCCAGCCCGTGGCGCACAGCGCCGGCCTCGGCCTGAAGCTTTGAGAAGGCCAGATCCTCATAGCCGCGATAGATCACGCCAAAAAACAGCACCGCGCAGGAAAGCAGCGCCAGCAGCGCCACAAGATAGGCGTTGCGAAGAATCTTTTTCGTCATACGCCTGCCAGGCGGTAGCCGACGCCGCGCACGGTCTCGATCAGAGCCCCGGCCTCGCCGAGCTTGACGCGCAGGGTGCGGATGTGGACATCGAGCGTCCGGTTCTCGCGCTCTGCCTCAAAGCCCCAGACTCTGTCCATCAGCACCTGGCGCGTCAGCACGCGCCCCTGATTTTCCAGCAGGAGCAGCAAAAGCTCATATTCCTTGTTTGTCAGCGGCACGTCCTGCCCCGCGAGGCGGACGCTGCGCTCCTCCGGGCAGACGCAGAGCGCGCCGATGTGATAGGTATGAAGCGCGCGGGCCGGCTCTGCGCGGCGGAGCACCGCGCGGATGCGCGCGATCAGCTCAAGCATGCCGAAGGGCTTGCAGACGAAATCGTCTGCGCCGTTGTCAAGGCCGATCACGCGGTCGTATTCCGTATTCTTTGCCGTGAGCAGGATCACGGGCAGCCTGCGTGTCTGCGGCGCGGCACGCAGCCTTTTGAGGATTTGAAGCCCGTCCTCCTCCGGCAGCATCAGATCGAGCAGCACCAGCTCCGGCGTCTGCTGCTCCATCGCCTGCCAGAATTCAGACGGCAGCGCAAAGCCGCAGACCGTAAAGCGCTGGCTTTCCAGACCGTATATGACAAGCTTGCGGATGCTCTCGTCATCCTCCAGAAGATAGATCATGTGTGTGCCGCCTTTCCTGCCGCATGGCAAATTCTACACATACTTTACCGCAAAAGCCGCCTGAAATCTACGCTAACGGCGATATTTTACATAGATTTAACATTCTTATGCCAAAACATTTAAGATTCGCCGCTTATAGTAAATCTAACTATGCACAGCTTTGCAGGAAGGAGCGGTAGGATGAGCATCTCAAATGTGATTTCTCTCTTCAGCGGAATTGCGCTGTTTTTGTTCGGCATGTCGCTGATGGGAGAGGGGCTGAAAAAGGTCGCGGGTAACCGGCTGGAGGTTATTTTATACCAGCTGAGCGGCAGGCCGATCAAGGGCTTTCTGCTCGGCACGGTGGTCACGGCAGTGATCCAGTCGTCCTCGGCAACGTCGGTGATGGTGGTCGGCTTTGTCAACTCCGGCATGATGCGCGTGCGCCAGGCCATCAGCATTGTCATGGGCGCAATTCTCGGCACGAGCATCACCGGCTGGATCATCTGTCTGTCCGATCTTGGCGGAGGCGGCGGCTGGGTGGAGCTTCTCTCTACGGCAACGCTCACGGGTGTCATTTCCGTGGCGGGCATTATTCTGCGGATGTTCTGCAAGAGCCCGGTCAAGCAGCATGTGGGCGATATCCTCATGGGCTTTGCCGTTTTGATGTTCGGCATGTCGGCCATGTCCGGGGCGGTCTCGCCGCTGCGCGATGAGCCGGTATTTCTGGAGATTCTGACGTCCTTCTCCAATCCGCTGCTCGGCATTCTTTTCGGGACATTTTTTACCTGCATTCTGCAAAGCGCGTCGGCGGCTGTCGGTATTTTGCAGGCAATTGCGTCAACGGGCGCGGTCGATTTCTCCGTGGCGCTGCCGATCATCATGGGCATCGCCATTGGCGCGGCCATGCCGGTGCTTTTGTCTGCGGTCGGCGCGAACGTTGGCGGCAAGCGCACGGCGATGGTCTACCTTGTCATTGAGGTCGTCGGCGTGATCTTCTGGGCGGCGGTCTTTTATCTGGCCAACGCGGTGTTCTGCTTCGATTTTATGGGGCAGATGATGACAAGCGTGTCCATTGCACTGCTCAATACGCTCTTCCGCTTTGTCAAGGTCATCATTCTGCTTCCGTTTACGGATGTTGTGGAGGCGGTCGTGAATATCCTTGTGCCGGACAAGACGCCGACGCCTGCGGCAGAGCCTGCTGCAATGCATCTGGAAGAGCGCTTTTTGCAGCACCCGGCGCTGGCCATTGAGCAAAGCCGCATTACGATCAACTCCATGGCGGCGGATGCGGAGCTGAACTTCTCCGACGCGCTCAAGCTGCTGGGGCATTATACGGACGAGGGCTTTGCCGAGGTCACGCGCATGGAGGGCGTGATCGACCACTATGAGGATATTCTTGGCACCTATCTTGTCAAGCTGACCGGCCGGGAGCTGACGAGCCGGCAGAGCGCAGCGGCATCTAAATTTTTACATACCCTGTCAGATTTTGAACGAATCTCCGACCATGCACTCAACGTGGCCGAGGCGGCGCAGGAGATCAGCCGCAAGGAGATCACCTTCTCCGGCGACGCGCAGCATGAGCTTTCCGTTCTGACAGAGGCACTGCGCGAGATCCTCCATAACGCCACAAGCGCCTTTATTTCTGAAAATCTGGAGCTTGCGCGCCGCGTTGAGCCGCTTGAGGAGCTGATCGACGCGCTGTGCGACGAGATGAAGCTGCACCATGTCGACCGCCTGCAAAAGGGCGCATGTACGCTGGCGCAGGGCTTTGTCTTCAACGACCTTCTGACCAATTACGAGCGCGTGGCAGACCACTGCTCCAACATTGCCGTCGCCATGATCGAGCTGGAGGCCGATTCCTTTGACACGCACGAATATCTCAGCAGTGTCAAGGCGATGAAGTCTGAGGGCTATGCGCGCTATTATGAGGAATACCGGCAGAAATACGCGCTGTAAGGGAATAAGACCATATAAAAACAATAGGTCTGCATATCAAAAGTGATATGCAGACCTTTTCCATATTGCTTTTCATATACCCTTGTGATACGATACGCGCGGATTTGCAGAGGAGGAATGGACATGCAGCAGGTGGGGCGCTTCGCGCCAAGTCCGAGCGGCAGAATGCATCTCGGCAATGTGTTTTCGGCAATGCTGGCGTGGCTTTCCGTCAAAAGCTGCGGTGGGAAAATGGTTCTGCGCATTGAGGATCTCGACCCGGCGCGCTGCCGCGTGGAATACGCGGACACGCTCCGGCGCGATCTGGAGTGGATGGGAATGTTCTGGGACGAGGAGCAGACGCCCCAGAGCCAGCGCGCAGAGGCCTACCGGGTGGAGTTTGAAAGGCTCGGGCAGAAGGGGTTGCTCTATCCCTGCTACTGCTCGCGCGGCGAGCTTCACGCGGCATCCGCGCCGCATGCGGAGGATGGGACGCTGCTTTACGCCGGGACCTGCCGGAGGCTATCGCCTGCTGCGCGCGCTGCAAAGACGAAAACGCCCTGCTGGCGGGTCTGCGTGCCGGACGAAACCGTTGCGCTGACCGACGGTCTGCAGGGCGCGTATGCGCAGAATCTTGCGCGCGGCTGCGGCGATTTTATCGTGCGCCGGGCCGATGGCGTATACGCCTACCAGCTCGCCGTTGTGACAGACGACGCGCAGGCCGGGGTAACGCAGGTCGTGCGCGGATGCGATCTTCTTTCCTCCACACCAAGGCAGATCTGGCTCGGCCGGGAGCTTGGCTTTCCCCAGCCGGCGTATTACCATGTGCCGCTGCTGCTTGCGCCGGACGGACGGAGACTGTCCAAGCGTGAGCGCGATCTTGACATGGCAGCGCTGCGAATCAGATATACACCGGAGCAGATTTTTGGCCGTCTGGCATATGGGTGCGGACTGCTGAAAAAGGAAGAAAGTGTAAGCCTCGACGAGCTGAAGGGTATATTTTTGTGGAATATGGTAAAAAAGGAGAATATTGTTATTGATAATATGTAGAAAATCTAGCAGAGGGTTTGCAAAATGATATGCCCCGTGGTATAATGCTTGCAGGCAAATTTTTCATGTACCTGCATAGCTCTTTTTCTGTCCGCGGTATGGACACACGCACTGTACCACAGGGGTGCAGTTTCCCAGGGGAAAAACATTTGGAGGGATGAAAAGAATGTACAAAATTGTATGTAAAAAGGAACTCAATGCGGCGGTCACATACATGGAGATCGAAGCTCCGTTTGTCGCCCGCAAGGCCAAGGCCGGACAGTTCATCATTTTTCGCGTGGATGACATGTCCGAGCGTGTGCCGCTGACGATTGCCGGCTATGACCGCGAGAAGGGCACGGTTGCGATCATCTTCCAGAAGGTCGGTCTGTCGACGGAAATGCTCGGCGCATTGAACGAGGGCGATTATATTCAGGACTTTGTCGGCCCGCTCGGCAAGCCCACCGATGTCGAGGGCAAAAAGCGCGTTTGCGTGGTTGGCGGCGGCGTTGGCTGCGCGATTGCGTATCCGTCGGCAAAGGCCTTTAAGGAAGCGGGCGTCAGCGTCGACGTCATCATCGGCTTCCGCAATAAGGATATCGTGATTCTGGAGGACGAATTCAGAGAGGCCTGTGACCATCTCTACCTCATGACAGACGACGGCAGCTACGGCGAACACGGCTTTGTTACCGTCAAGCTTCAGCAGCTGCTCGAGGCCGGTACGCAGTATGACGAGGTTCTCGCCATCGGCCCGATTCCGATGATGAAGTTCGTCTCCCAGACGACCAAGCCCTTTGGCGTCAAGACCATCGTCTCCCTCAACCCGATCATGGTCGACGGCACGGGCATGTGCGGCGGCTGCCGCGTGACAGTCGGCGGCGAGGTCAAATTCGCCTGCGTCGACGGCCCGGACTTTGACGGCCACCAGGTCGACTATGCTGAGCTTATGAACCGCAACAGCGTATACCGCGAGCGCGAGGCGCAGGTGCGCCAGACGCACAAGTGCCGCATCGAAAAGCTTGGCGAAGAGCTGATTAAGTAAGGGGGAGGAAAGAATCATGGCCAACAAGCAGATGACAAAGACTCCGATGCCGGAGCAGGAAGCAAACGTCCGCAACAAGAATTTCAAGGAAGTCACGCTGGGCTATACCGCCGAGATGGCGATCAACGAGGCGCAGCGCTGCATGCAGTGCAAAAAGCCGCAGTGCGTTGAAGGCTGCCCGGTCAATATCCACATCCCCGAGTTTATCGCAAAGGTCGCCGAGGGCGATTTCGCCGCGGCCTACGAGATCATCACCGATACCAACGCCCTTCCCGCGCTCTCCGGCCGTGTGTGCCCGCAGGAGCGTCAGTGTGAGTCGAAGTGCGTGCGCGGCGTAAAGGGCGAGCCGGTTGCCATTGGCCGCCTGGAGCGCTTCGTTGCCGACTGGTATCGTGAGAACGTCAACGCCATGCCCGAAAAGCCCGCCTCCAACGGCATCAAGGTCGCCGTGGTCGGCTCCGGCCCGTCCGGCCTTACCTGCGCGGCAGAGCTTGCCAAGAAGGGCTATCAGGTCTCGATCTTTGAGGCGCTGCATACCGCTGGCGGCGTTCTGGTCTACGGCATTCCGGAATTCCGTCTTCCGAAGGCCATCGTTGCCAACGAGGTCGAAAAGCTCAAGGCGCTTGGCGTCGAGGTCATGACCGACATGGTCATTGGCAAGGTGCTCTCCATCGACGAGCTGTTTGAAGATTTGGGCTTCAAGGCCGTCTTTGTCGGCTCCGGCGCGGGTCTTCCGATGTTCATGCACATCCCCGGCGAGGCGCTCAAGGGCGTCTGCTCGGCAAACGAATACCTCACGCGTATCAACCTCATGAAGGCCTATCAGGTCGAATACGACACGCCGGTGCTCGTGAGCAACGCCGTTGCGATCGTCGGCGGCGGCAACGTCGCGATGGACGCCGCGCGCTGCGCCAAGCGTCTGGGCGCGCCGAAGGTCTACATCGTCTACCGCCGCAGCGAGGCCGAAATGCCGGCAAGACTCGAAGAGCGCATCCATGCCAAGGAAGAGGGCATCGAGTTCATGACGCTGACGAATCCGCTGGAGATCATTGGCGGCGAGGACGGCAGAGCCTGCGGCATGAAGTGCATCAAGATGGAGCTTGGCGAGCCCGATGCATCCGGCCGCCGCAGCCCGAAGCCCGTCGAGGGCAGCGAGTTTGTCCTGGATGTCGATACGGTCATCATGGCGCTCGGCACAAGCCCGAACCCGCTCATCCGCTCGACAACGCCGGGTCTTGAGACCAACAGAAAGGGCGGCATTATTGTCGACGAAAACGAGATGTCCACGCGCGAGAACGTCTTTGCCGGCGGCGACGCTGTTACGGGCGCGGCAACGGTCATCCTTGCAATGGGCGCAGGCAGAAAGGCTGCCGCCGCCATCGACCGCAAGCTTTCCGGCAAATAAGGTTTAAATGGCCGAAGACTGGTTACAATTTCCATAAACGCAGAGTCCCGGCGGCGTTTGCCGCCGGGGCTTTCTTAGAAAGTGGGGCTTGCCGGGCAGGCCCGCTTTGAAATCTACAGCTTTATGGAGGCGGTCATGAAGGTCAGAGACTGTATGAGCACGCATGTGATCAGCGTGGGGGAGTTTGAGAGCGCGGATGTGGCCGCGCGGCTGATGGCGCGGTATAATCTTGGAAGTCTGCCGGTGCGGCGCTTCGACGGAAGCCTCTGCGGGATGGTGACCGACCGGGATCTTGTTGTGCGCTGCATCGCGGCAGACAGGAGCGCCGGAAGCGTCCGCGTGGGAAGCGTTATGACGCGCCGCGTGATCAGCGCGCAGGCCGGGCAGGACGTTTTGCAGGCCGCGCGCACGATGGCGCGCGAGCAGGTGCGGCGGCTTCCTGTGACGCAGCAGGGGCAGCTGGTCGGCGTTCTGACGCTGGCGGATGTGAGCCGCCGCGAGGAGCTTTGCACGGAGGCAGGCGAGTGCCTGGGCGAAATCTGCGCGCCGGTCAGGCATCTGGACTAGAGGTGGGCGGAAAAACGAAAAATCCCATGAAAAAATGCAAAAAAGTGTTTGACAGAGGGCTTTTTGAGTGCTATAATCTACAGGCCGCATCAAAAAGGCTGAAGCTGGGCTGCGCCCACGCCTTCCGAGCGAGTCTACAAAAAAGGTAGGTGCAAATGACTATGCAGGCTATTATCGTTACCGGCGGTAAGCAGTACAACGTCAAAGAGGGCGATGTGATCTACATCGAGAAGCTCGCGGCGGAGGCTGACACGACCGTGACTTTCGATCAGGTTCTGGCAGTTGTCGACGGTGAGAACTCCAAGTTCGGTACTCCCGTTGTCGACGGCGCTAAGGTTGAGGCGAAGGTTCTGAAAAATGGCAAGGGCAAGAAGATCCGTGTCTTCAAGTACCGTCCGAAGAAGGACTCCAAGTCCCTCAAGGGCCACAGACAGCCGTACACCAAGGTGCAGATCGAAAAGATCGCTCTGTAAGCTATGACCAGAGTCGAATTTTTCGATCAGGACGGCCGAATCACCGGATTCAGCTGTTCCGGCCACAGCGGCTATGCGGAAGAGGGCAGCGACGTTGTGTGTGCTGCTGTATCCACAGCCGTAAAGCTCGCCGAATGCACGATCAACGACGTGCTGGGTGAGCGCGCAAAAACCAGGGAGCAGGAAAGCGAGGCCCGCATTTCTCTGACCCTGCCCGCAGCCTGTGAAAACGAGGAAGCAGTTCAGGCGGTTCTGACCGGCATGATGCTGACGCTTTGCTCTCTGCGGGATGAGTATCCTGATTATATCGAAGTTTTGGAGGTGTCAAAAGATGCTTAAGATGAGTTTCCAGTTCTTCGCGCATAAGAAAGGCGGCGGCTCGACCAAGAACGGTCGTGACTCCGAGTCCAAGCGCCTCGGCGTTAAGCGCGCAGACGGTCAGTTCGTTCTGGCTGGCAACATCCTTGTTCGCCAGAGAGGTACGCACATCCATCCGGGCAACAATGTCGGCATCGGTAAGGACGATACGCTGTTCTCGCTGATCGACGGCAAGGTGAAGTTCGAGCGGATGGGCAAGGATCGCAAGATGTGCTCTGTCTACGCAGAACAGTAATTTGCAGCAAAACCCCGAACGCCTGCGTTCGGGGTTTTATAATACCGCTCCCACTCCTACTCCCACTACCACTACCACAGGCATAAGGGCAAATGTGCCTTTTGTAAACAAAACGCCCGCTGACCGAACAGGAGGATACCTATGTTTATTGATAAAACGAAGATTTATGTCAAGGCCGGCAACGGCGGCAACGGCGCAATTGCCTTCCACCGCGAAAAATATGTCGCGGCGGGGGGACCCGACGGCGGCGACGGCGGCAACGGCGGCTCGATCGTTCTGCGGGTCGACGATAACCTCTCCACGCTGATGGACTTCCGCTATAAGCGCAAATATACCGCGCCCAGCGGCATGGACGGCCAGGGAGGCCGCTGTAAGGGCAAGCGCGGGGAAAATCTCATCATCAAAGTTCCGCGCGGCACGGTCGTGCGAGACAGTGAGACCAACGAGGTCATCAAGGACATGTCAGACTCCGAGGATTTCGTCCTCTGCAAGGGCGGCCGCGGCGGCTGGGGAAACTCCCACTTCGCAACGCCCACGCGCCAGGTGCCGCGCTTTGCAAAAGCCGGTCTTCCCGGCGAGGAGCATGAGGTCATTTTAGAGCTGAAGCTGCTGGCAGACGTAGGCCTGGTTGGCTTCCCGAATGTCGGCAAGTCAACGCTTCTGTCTGTGACCTCAAACGCGCACCCGAAAATCGCAAACTATCACTTTACAACGCTCTATCCGAACCTTGGCGTTATCTACGTTGCAGACGGCGTGTCGTTCGTTATGGCAGATATCCCCGGCATCATCGAGGGCGCGGCAGAGGGCGTTGGCCTTGGCCACGATTTCCTGCGCCACATTGACAGATGCCGCCTGCTTGTCCACATTGTGGACGTCTCCGGCAGCGAGGCCAGAGACCCGGTCGAGGATTTTGAAAAAATTCAGGAGGAGCTCCGGCAGTATTCTCCTGACCTTGCCGCGCGGCCAATGATTGTGGCAGCCAACAAGCTTGACCTTTTGATGCCGGAGAGCGATAATTTAGAGCGTCTGCGCGCGCACGTTACGGCGCAGGGCTATGAGTTCTACGAAATTTCCGCCGCGACCACAAAGGGCACGAAGGAGCTCATGCGCACGATCGCGGGCAAGCTTGCCAACCTTCCGCCTGTGACGGTCTATGAGCCGGAGTATGTCAAGCCCCTTGCCGAGGCGGGCGACGCGCAGGAGCTGAGCATCCAGCAGTACGACGATGTGTGGGTCGTTTCCGGGCCGTGGATCATGAAGCTGATGAATGATATCAACTTTGATGACTATGAGTCGCGGATGTATTTTGACCGGCAGCTGAGAAAATCCGGCCTCTTTGAGCGGTTGGAGGAGATGGGCATTGAAGACGGCGACACGGTCAGCATCTTCGATTTTGAATTTGAGTATACAAAATAATCTGGCTTCCGGCTGGCAAAAGCCCCGGAATACGCCACGAAGCCCCGGAGCTGTGCTCCGGGGCTTCGCAGTTTGAAAAAAGAAAAAGAGAAAAGAAAGAGGAAAACTGGATTTCCTGAGTTTAGAATACCCCTTATTCATGTCGGAACTGTGAACGAGAATCGAAAGAATTGTGAACAATTGCGCACGCGGGCGATTTTCAGGCAATTTTTCCGGCAGAACCGGGCAAAAAAATTGCGGCAGGTTAGAAAATTGTGCTTGATTTTAGATAACCTCTGTGATAGAATATCCAAGTCTGTGAAAGGGCGGTCCTCTGCCACAGCCGGCACTGCGGTGCAGCGGCATTTCCGTGCGGCAAGAACGCCTTAATTTGAAGGAGGACAAACATTATGGATCTGATGAAGGCTCTGACTAGCCAGTACATGAAGAAGGAACTGCCCGAAATGAACGTCGGCGATACGGTTCGTGTTCATGTCAAAATCAAGGAAGGTTCCCGCGAGAGAATTCAGGTTTTCGAGGGCACCATCATTGCCAAGAAGCATGGCGGCATTGAGGAGACCATCACCGTTCGCCGTATCTCCTACGGTGTCGGCTGCGAGAAGGTTTTCCCGGTTCATGCTCCCAACGTTGTGAACGTTGAGACTGTCCGTCATGGTAAAGTCCGCAGAGCAAAGCTGTACTACCTGCGCGATCGTCTGGGCAAGGCTGCAAAGGTCAAGGAAAAGGTCTAAGACATCAAACCAGAGAAGAAGAGCCGCAAGGCTCTTCTTTTTTATGCTTTTCCGGGCTTTTGAAGATCACGCTTTTTCAGCGCTTTTCAAAATAAGCTCTTTCTTTCTGAGGCCGGAAAGTGTATAATATAAATTGATTACGCATGTGAGGTGCTGTAGATGGATTTTGAAGAAAAGCGGCAGCCGGAGGAAGTCATTTCCGGGCCGACGGAAGCTGCCGCGCAGGAGCAGGATACTGCGCAGGAGCAGGCGCGCAGGCGGGAAAAACAGTTTGAGCTTTATGCGATGCTGCATGATCTGGTCTATGTTCTGGCCGGGGTCACGCTGATCTTTGTCTTTTTCTTCCGGCTGGTGGGCGTGGACGGAAGCTCGATGTACCCCACGCTGGTCGACCGGGACTATCTGGTGCTGGAAAGCAATTTTCTTTACCGCAAGGTAGACGCGGGAGACATCGTTGTCATCAGCGCGCCCGAGGAGGCGGGCTTTGAAGGGCCGATCGTCAAGCGCGTCATCGCGACCGGCGGGCAGACGGTGGATATTGACTTTGAGGCGGGCGTTGTGTATGTAGACGGTGCGGCGCTGGAAGAAAGCTATGCCTTTGAGCCGACCTACCGGAGCTTTCAGGAGGCGGGGCTTGGCCTTTCGTATCCTTTGACGGTTCCGGACGGAAGCGTCTTTGTCATGGGCGACAACCGAAACCACTCTGCCGACAGCCGCTACGCGCCGCTTGGCTGCGTGGAGCAGTCGCGGATTCTGGGCAGAGTGCTGCTCATCGCCGTCCCCGGCAGACAGACCAATGAAGAAGGAGATATCGTCGGCGGGCGAAGAGTCGGCCGCATCGGCGCAGTATCATAGAGATGGAAGAACAGAAAAACGCCATGAACATCCAGTGGTATCCCGGCCATATGACCAGGACCCGCCGGATGATGGAGGAGGATCTGAAGCTGGTGGACGCGGTCTGCGAGATTCTGGACGCGCGCATCCCCATTTCAAGCCGCAACCCGGACATTGACGCGATCTGCGGCAAAAAGCCGCGGATGGTGATTTTAAACCGCATCGATATGGCAGACCCCGACATGGTAGGCCGGTGGAGCGATTATTTTAAGCGCCAGGGCATGGCCGTCATCCGCACGGACTGTAAATCCCGCAAGGGCATCAACACCTTTGCCCCCGCCGTGCGGCAGCTGCTTTCGGAAAAGCTTCAGCGCTACGCGGAAAAGGGGCAGGTCGGGCGGCCTTTGAAGCTCATGATCGTGGGCATTCCGAACGTCGGCAAATCGACCTTTATCAACCAGATTGCAGGCCGCAAGGGCGCGAAGGCGGAAAACCGCCCCGGCGTCACGCGCGGCAAGCAGTGGGTGAATGTCGACGGGGGGCTGCTGCTTCTGGATACGCCGGGCATTTTGTGGCCGAAGTTTGATGACCCGGAGGTCGGCATGCGCCTTGCCTACACGGGTGCGGTCAAAGACGATATTCTGGACACCGAGACGCTGGGCTGCCATCTGATGGAGCTTCTGGCGCGGGAATATCCGCAGGCGCTTCGCGAGCGCTATAAGCTTGAAATTCCGGATGAAATCGACGGCTGGGCGCTTTTGCAGCTGGCCGGGCGCAAGCGCGGCTTTCTCGTCTCCGGCGGCGAGGTCGACACGGAGCGGATGGCAAAGGTCCTGCTCGACGAATACCGAAGCTGTAAGCTCGGAAAATTTACGCTTGAGCGGCCGGAGGAACTGGGATGAAGCGGGAAGAAATAAAAGATCTTTGGCTGTATGAAAAAGAAGCGTTTGCCGAAGGCTTTGAGATCGTCTGCGGCGTAGATGAAGCCGGGCGCGGCCCTCTGGCAGGGCCTGTGTGCGCGGCGGCGGTGATTCTGCCGAAGGGGCTTGAGATCGAAGGGGTGAACGACTCGAAAAAGCTGACCGATAAAAAGCGGCGCGAGCTTTATGATGTGATCGTAGAAAAGGCCGTGAGCTACGGCATCGCGATGGCCGATGAAAAGGAAATTGACGAGATCAATATCTTGCAGGCGACGTTTCTTGCCATGCAGCGCGCGCTCGGGAAGCTCACAGTAAAGCCAAACCTTGCGCTCATCGACGGCAACCGGGCAAAGGACTTTGGCCTGCCGGTCAGGACGATCGTCAAGGGTGACAGCCTGTCTGCCTCCATTGCGGCCGCGTCCATTCTTGCGAAGGTCACAAGAGACCGGCTCATGGAAGAGCTGGACGAAACGTATCCGCAGTATGGCTTTGCCGTCCACAAGGGCTACGGCACGAAGCGGCACTATGAAGCGCTGCGCGAGCTTGGCCCGTGCGAAATTCACCGGCGGACATTTTTAAAGAAGCTTTATGGCGAATAGCGGGCAGCTTGGCGCGTGGGGCGAGGCGCTGGCAGCAGAGTTTCTGCAAAGCCGTGGCTGGCGCATTTTGGCGCGCAATTACCATAGCCGCTTTGGAGAGCTTGATATTATCGCAGAAGACGGCGCGGTGTTGGCCTTTGTAGAGGTCAAGCTCCGAAAAACATCCACATTTGGCGCGGCGCGCGAGTTTGTGGACTTTCGCAAGCAGGAAAAGCTCCGCGCCACGGCGATGCTCTGGCTTGAGGCGCACGAGACGGCCTTGCAGCCGCGCTTTGATGTGATCGAAATTTACGCGCCGGAGGGGATGCAGACAAAGCGCCCCGGAATCCGGAGAATTGAGGATGCATTTTGATGAAATACCGAGTCGTTGACGGCCACTGCGACACGCCGGTGGAGCTGTGGATGAAACATGAAAAGCTGTCTGAAAATACGGGGCACGTCTCCATCCGGCGGGCAGAGGCGCTTGCGGGCTATGCGCAGTTTTATGCGTTTTGTACCGTCTGGCAGCAGGACGAGGACAATTTTGAGGCGCGCTATGAAAAGGCGCTGTCGTATTTTGAGCGCCAGCTTTCCGAGAGCAGCGGGAAAATCGTCCGCTGCGGCACAGAGCAGGACGCCAGGCGCGCGATGGAAGATGGAAAATGCGGCGCATTTTTGTCGATCGAGGGCGCGGAGGCCATCGCCTGCGACCCCGGAAAATTAGAGCTTGCCCACGCGCGGGGCATCCGCATGATCGCCCCGACGTGGAACTTTGAAAACGCGCTGGCAGGAAGCTGCATGACGGGCTCCGGCCTTACGGCGCAGGGAAAGGAATTTGTCCGCCGCGCGCAGCGCCTTGGCATCATCATCGACGTCAGCCACATCTCCGAGCGCGCCTTCTGGGATATCTGCGACATTGCGGAAAAGCCCATCGTGGCCAGCCACTCGAATGCAAAGGCCGTTTGCGGCCATGCGCGCAATTTATCTGATGAGCAGTTCCGCGCCCTCTGCCAGCTTGGCGGCACGGCGGGGCTGAACCTCTACGGCGCATTTTTAAAGGACGAGGGCGAGGCAACGCTTGAAGATGTCTGGCGTCATATCGCGCATTTTCTTGCGCTTGGCGGCGAGGGGCACATTGCCCTTGGCGGCGATTTGGACGGATGCGATGTGCTGCCGGCGGGCTTTGCGGGCGTGGAGAGCTACGCACTGCTTGCAGGGAAGCTTGAAGAAAAGAAGCTTTCTACGGCGGTCATTCAGAATATTTTCAGTGAGTCTATCTTAAAGGTTGTGAAACAATGTACTATGTAAGCACCAGAAATCCCGCCTGCCGCTGCACGGCGGCGCAGGCCATTGTCCAGGGTCTCAGCTTTGACGGGGGGCTGTTCCTCCCGGAGGAAATTCCGCAGCTGGCCGCAGGAGAGCTCGAAGCGCTGGCCGCGCTTTCCTATCCGCAGCGGGCGGCAAAGATCATGAAAAAGTATCTCGATGAATTTTCGGAGCAGGAGCTGCTGGGCTTTGCGGAAAAGGCATACGGGAAGACGAAGTTTGAGGATGTAAAGGCAGCGCCGGTAAAAGACCTTGGCGAAAACCGCTATGTGATGGAGCTCTGGCACGGGCCGACGTGCGCATTTAAAGATATGGCGCTTCAGATGCTTCCGTATCTTCTCACGGCAAGCCTTCAGAAGACCGGCGAGGAGAAGACGGTCTGCATTCTGGTCGCGACCTCGGGCGATACCGGCAAGGCCGCGCTGGAGGGCTTCCGCGATGTGGCGCGGACAAAGATCCTGGTCTTCTACCCGGATGGCGGCGTGTCGGAGATCCAGAAGCTCCAGATGGTGAGTCAGGAGGGAGAAAACGTTTCGGTCTGCGCCGTGCGCGGAAACTTTGACGACGCGCAGAGCGGCGTGAAGGCCATTTTCTCCGACGAGGCGCTTCGGAAGACACTTTCGGAGCAGGGCTATTTCCTCTCGTCCGCAAACTCCATCAACTGGGGGCGCGTTCTGCCGCAGATCGTCTATTATATTTCGGCCTACTGTGACCTTCTTTCGCAGGGGCGCATCGCCCCGGGCGAGAAGATCGACTTCTGCGTGCCGACGGGGAACTTCGGAAACATCCTCGCGGGCTACTATGCAAAGTGCATGGGGCTTCCGGTGGAGACGCTCGTGTGCGCGTCAAACGCCAATAACGTCCTGACGGATTTCCTTTCGACCGGCGTATACGATAAAAACCGCCCGTTCTACCAGACAGCTTCTCCCTCGATGGACATTCTCATCTCCTCGAACCTTGAGCGTATGCTGGCGTTGGCCGAGGGCGCGGGAGAGAACATCAGCGCCTATATGCAAAAGCTCAGCGCAGAGGGAACATACAGCGTAAAGCCGGAGACGTTCGGAAAAATTCAGCGCGCGTTTGCCTGCGGCTTCTGCGATGACGAGCAGACGAAAAAGACCATCCGAGAGGTCTTTGAGGAGAAAAACTATCTTCTCGACACGCACACGGCGGTTGCATGGAAGGTCTCCGAAGAATACCGGGGCAAGGAAACCGCGCCGCGGCCAATGGTCATTGTCTCTACGGCAAGCCCCTTTAAATTCTGCCAGAGCGTTTTGCAGGCGCTGGGTGAGCAGAACCTTGCTGCCGGGACGGGCATTATCTCTCAGCTGGCCGAAAAGACCGGCGTGGCCGCGCCCGCGCCGCTGGCCGCGCTTGCGGGCAAGCATGTGCGCTTTGCCGATGTGCGGGAGAGAAGCGAGATGACAAAGACTGTGACGGAATTTCTGCGCGCATGAGCCTGTACGCAATGGGAGACCTGCACCTCTGCCTTGGGGCAAATAAGCCGATGGACATTTTCGGCGGCCGCTGGGAGGGGTATATGGACAAGCTCCGCGCGGGCTTGCAGGTGATCGGGCCGGAGGACACGACGGTGCTGCTTGGAGACCTCAGCTGGGCGCTTGGCATCGAGCAGGCGGAAAAGGACTTTGCCTTCATCCATGATATTCCCGGCCGGAAGATCATCCTCAAGGGAAACCACGACTACTGGTGGACAACGGCGGCGAAGTTTTATAAATTCTGCGCCGCGCGCGGATGGGATGACATGTTCATCCTGAATAACAACTGCTATTTTTATGAAGACATCGCCCTGTGCGGTACGCGCGGGTGGTTTTATGAGCAGGAGCAGGAGGGCTCACACGACGAGAAGATCTTCCGCCGCGAGCTTGGAAGACTGGAAGCCAGCCTCAAGGCAGCCGGGGAGGCGGAAAAATTCTGCTTTCTTCACTACCCGCCCCGCTACCGGGGCTATGAGTGCCCGGAGATTCTGGAGCTTCTGGCGCGCTATGGGGTAAAGCGCTGCTATTATGGCCATCTGCACGCCGAGTCCATGCGCCTTGCCATTCAGGGAAGCGTGGAAGGGTGCGAATTCCGGCTGCTTTCGGCGGATTATGTAAACTTTGAGCCACAAAAACTGCTGGATTAAAAAGAAAATATAAAAAACAGTGGAAATCTTGCAAAAACTCTGATAGAATAGAGCGGATTCAATATTATGATGGTGAATGACGGCCAGCAGGCCGCACCGTATAGGAGGAAAACCAACATGAATGTAAAGAGCGTAGAAAAAGAGAACGGCAAGGCAAAGGTTACCGTTGAGATCGACAAGGCTGAATTTGAGCTGGCTCTCAACAAGGCGTATGCCAAGTGCAGAAAGAACATCATGATCCCCGGCTTCCGCAAGGGCAAAGCACCGCGGAAGATGGTTGAGAGCATGTATGGCGCGACCGTTTTCTATGAAGACGCCGTCAACGAAATTTTCCCGGAAATCTATGCCAAGGCTGTTACCGAGCAGGAGCTGAACGCAGTCGGCGCTCCCTCCATTACCGATATGGACACGCCCGAAGAAGGCGGCGTTGTGCTGACAGTCGAGACGGCTCTCTACCCCGAGGTCACGCTTGGCCAGTACAAGGGTGTGGAAGCGCCGAAGACCGAGGTCAAGGTCGAAGAGAGCGACGTTGAGGCAGAGCTTTCCCGCATGGCAGAGCGCAACGCGAGAATCGAGACCGTTGAGCGCGCCGCCAAGATGGGCGATACCGTTGTTCTCGATTTCGAGGGCTTTGAAAATGGCGTCGCATTCTCGGGCGGCAAGGCTGAGAACTATTCTCTGACGCTTGGCTCGGGCTCTTTCATCCCGGGCTTTGAAGAGGCGCTGGTTGGCGTGTCCGCCGGTGAGCAGAAGCAGGTCAACGTGACCTTCCCTGAGAACTATTCCAAGGATCTGGCCGGTAAGCCCGCTGTGTTCGAGTGCAAGATCCATGAGGTCAAGGAGTCGGTCAAGCCGGAGCTGGACGACGAGTTTGCAAAGGATGTTTCCGAGTTCGATACCCTCGAGGCGCTCAAGGACGACATCCGCGCCCGCTTCACGAAGAACCGCCAGGAGTCGGCAGAGCGCGCATTTGAAAGCGCCGCTGTCCAGGTTGCAGCGTCCAACATGACCTGCGAGATCCCGGCCTGCATGATCGACGAGCAGGTCGACCGCCAGATCGAGCAGTTCTCCTATCAGCTTCAGTCTCAGGGCATGAAGATGGAAGACTACGCCAAGATGATCGGCGGCGACATGAACGGCGTTCGCGAGTCCATGCGCCCGATGGCGGAGATGACGGTTCGCTCCAACATCCTGCTGAGCGCAGTTGTGAAGGAAGAGGGCATTGAGGTCTCCGACGACGAGATCGAAGAAGAGCTCAAGAACATTGCCGCGCAGTACCAGATGGAGCTGGAGCAGGTCAAGGCCGCCGTTGACATGGCAGCCGTCAAGGCAGACCTCGCTGGCCGCAAGGCAGCCAAGCTCATCGCAGAGAACGCTGTAGCGACGGAAAAGACCGAAGCGCCCGCAGAGCAGGCGGCTGAGGAAGCTGAGACCGCCGAGAAGGAATAATTCCTTCCTCGGATGGTTAGAATGTTACATCCGAAGAAAGGAGCAATTCTATGAGTTTCATTCCCTATGTGGTTGAGCAGACCAGCCGCGGCGAGCGGTCGTATGATATCTTTTCGCGCCTGCTCAATGACCGCATTATCATGCTGTCCGAAGAGGTAAATGCAACGACCGCGTCGCTGGTCGTGGCGCAGATGCTCTATCTTGAGGCGCAGGACCCGGATAAGGATATCCAGTTCTACATCAACAGCCCCGGCGGCAGCGTGACCGACGGCATGGCCATCTATGATACCATGCAGTATATCAAGTGCGACGTATCGACCATCTGCGTCGGCATGGCAGCTTCGATGGGCGCGTTCCTGCTCTCGTCCGGCACAAAGGGCAAGCGCATCGCGCTTCCCAACGCGGAGATTATGATCCATCAGCCGCTCGGCGGCACACAGGGTCAGGCAACCGATATGCAGATTCATGTCGAGCGGATGCTGAAAATCAAGCAGCGCCTGAATGAAATTCTGGCCGAAAATACCGGCAAGCCCTATGATGTGATCTGCGCCGACACCGAGCGCGACCACTTCATGACAGCCGAGCAGGCCCGCGACTACGGTCTGGTCGACAAGGTCATCTACAAGCGATAAGACACGCTCCTTCCATGCGCGGCAGACGCTGCGCATGGAAGCGTATTTCAGGTTAAAGGAGAAGGCTCATGGCAAGAGATTCCATCCGCTGCTCATTCTGCGGCAAGCGGCAGGAACAGGTCAACCGGATCATCGCCGGCCCAAATGTTTACATCTGCAACGAGTGCATCGATCTGTGCGCAAGCATCCTGCGCGATGAAATGCACGCCGGAGGCCCGCAGGATCTGGAGCTTCCGGATACCCTGCCGACCCCGCAGGAGATCAAGACGTATATGGACCGGTATATCATCGGCCAGGACGAGGCGAAGATCGCCCTTTCCGTGGCGGTGTATAATCACTATAAACGGATCTATTTCGCGCAGGAGACGGATGTGGAGCTTCAAAAGAGCAACATCCTGATGATCGGCCCCACGGGCTCGGGTAAGACGCTCTTTGCGCAGACGCTGGCAAAGATCCTGAATGTTCCCTTTGCCATCGCAGACGCCACCACGCTGACCGAGGCCGGCTACGTGGGCGAGGATGTGGAAAATATTCTGCTGCGGCTTTTGCAGGCGGCGGACTTTGATGTGGAGCTGGCCGAGCGCGGCATCATCTACATCGACGAGATGGACAAAATCGCCAGAAAGTCTGAAAACACCTCCATCACCCGCGACGTTTCGGGCGAGGGCGTGCAGCAGGCGCTGCTGAAAATTCTTGAGGGCACGGTCGCAAACGTTCCGCCGCAGGGCGGGCGCAAGCATCCGCAGCAGGAATTCATCCAGATCGACACGACGAATATCCTCTTTATCTGCGGCGGTGCGTTCGACGGGCTGGATAAAATCATCGAGCGGCGGACGGATACGTCCTCGCTCGGCTTTGGAAGCGAGCTGCAAAGCAAGAACAAGCGCGATGTCGGCAAGCTCTTTGAGCAGGTGCAGCCGCATGATCTTCTGAAGTTCGGTATCATTCCGGAGCTGGTCGGAAGACTGCCGGTCATTACCTCGCTTCAGAGTCTTAAAAAGGAAGACCTTGTGAAGATTCTGACCGAGCCGAAGAATGCGCTTTGCAAGCAGTATCACAAGCTGCTTGAATACGATCAGGTGAGCCTCAGCTTTGAGCAGGGCGCGCTGGAGGCCATCGCGGAAAAGGCCATTGAGCGCCAGATCGGCGCGCGCGGCCTGCGCGCGATCATGGAATCGGTCATGACGGATATCATGTATAAAATCCCGTCAGACCCTGCCATCCAGAGTGTGCTCATTACCGAAAGCTGCGTGCGAGACGGCGCAGAGCCGACGGTGACGCGCGATGAGAGCCATCCGCGCAAGCCGATCAAAAACGCAGGGGTTACACTTTAAACGCGCGCGGTGCGTTTTTGCGCCGCGGCAAACACGGCGTCTGCCGCGCAGGCAGACTGGCGCGGGTAATTTGCCCCGCCGAAGGGGGATGCGACGTGCTTCCCCCTTTTCTGTAAATTTTCATGGAAAGGAGACAACCTATGAGTGAGTTCAGACCGCTCCCGTGCATGCCGGCCATGGCGCTGCGGGGGCTGGTGGTGTTTCCGGGAATTGTGACACATTTTGATGTGGGCCGGCTCAAATCGGCCAAGGCTGTGGAAGAGGCGATGCGCGCAGACCAGCGCATCTTCCTTGTTGCGCAGAAGGATCTGAGCGTAGACGACCCGAAAAGAAGCGACCTTTATGACGTTGGCACGGTTGCGATCATCAAGCAGATTCTGCGTCTGCCGGGCGATAACATGCGCATTCTGGTCGAGGGAAAATTCCGCGCAGAGTTTATTGACTGCATCCATTCAGAGCCGTATTTCTTTGCCCGCGTGCAGCAGCTTGATGAGCCGTCCTATAATGACACGCTGGCGCGCGTGCAGGCACTTGTGCGCCAGGCGCACGGAATGTACGAGCAGTTTGTGGAGCTGGCCGCGCGCAACATGCAGGACGGGCTGCTGCAGGTGCTGTCCTCCAACGACCCCGGCTTTGTTGCCGACTTTATCGCGCAGAACAGCTCGATTGAATACCCCGGCAAGCAGCGCATTCTTGAGCAGGCGCACCCTGTCAAGCGGCTGGAGCTGACGGTGAAGCTGCTTGCAAAGGAGCTTGAGATTCTGGAGCTGGAGAGCGAGATCTCAGAAAAGGTGCAGCAGAGCGTCAACAAGGGGCAGCGGGATTATTATCTGCGTGAGCAGCTGCATGTCATCCGCGAGGAGCTGGGAGAAGAGGACGATGAGCCGGACGGCGAGGGCTATCAGAAAAAAATCCTCGACCTGCATCTGCAGGAAGACAGCGAGACGAAGCTTTTGAAAGAGGCAAAGCGTCTTGCCAAGCAGCAGCAAAACTCAGCAGAAGCCGCCGTCATCCGCAATTATCTTGATCTGGTGCTGGAGCTTCCGTGGAACAAGCGGACAAAAGAGCGTCTGGATGTGAAGGCGGCAGAAAAGATTCTGGATGAAGACCATTTTGGCCTTGAGCAGGTCAAAAAGCGCATTCTGGAGACGCTGGCCGTGCGTCAGCTCGCGCCGGAGCTTCCGGGGCAGATCCTCTGTCTGGTCGGGCCGCCGGGCGTTGGCAAGACGTCGATCGCCATCTCCATTGCGCGGGCGCTCAACCGCAAGCTTGCGCGCATTTCCCTTGGCGGCGTACATGACGAGGCGGAAATTCGCGGCCACCGCAAGACCTATATCGGCTCAATGCCCGGCCGCATCATGACGGGCATCTCGCAGGCCGGGAGCAAAAATGCGCTGCTGCTGCTCGATGAGATCGATAAGCTCGGCAGCGACTATAAGGGCGACCCTGCGTCGGCGCTTTTAGAGGTGCTTGATTCGGCGCAGAATGCGACCTTCCGCGACCATTATCTTGAGATTCCGTTTGATCTCAGCGAGTGCATGTTTATCACCACGGCCAACACACTCGACACCATCCCCAGAGCGCTTTTAGACCGCATGGAGGTCATCGAGCTTGGCTCTTACACAGACGAAGAAAAGCTGCAAATTGCAAAGCGGCATCTGCTTCCCAAGCAGCTTGCAAAGCACGGCATTGCAAAATCGCGTGTGCGCCTGTCAGACGACGCCATCCGCGAGATCATTGCCTGCTACACGCGTGAGTCCGGTGTGCGAACGCTCGAGCGGGAGCTTGCCGCCGTCTGCCGCAAGTGCGCGATGCGCTTTGTGGAGGAAAACGCGCCGAAGCGCTTGACGATCACGGGCGCGAACCTTGAAAAGGTTCTCGGCCCGCGCAAATTCCTGCCCGATGAAATGCAGACAGCCGATCAGGTCGGCCTTGTGACGGGGCTTGCATGGACAAGCGTCGGCGGAACGACGCTGGAGGTTGAGGCAAACGTTGTCGAGGGCTCGGGTAAGCTGGAGCTGACAGGAAATCTCGGCGATGTGATGAAGGAATCCGTCTTTGCGGCTGTGAGCTTTATCCGCTCGCGCGCGGCGGAGCTTGGCATTGAGCCGGACTTTTATAAGACGAAGGACATCCATGTCCACTTCCCGGAGGGCGCGGTTCCCAAAGACGGCCCGTCTGCCGGTATCACAGTCTGCACGGCCATCGTCTCGGCGCTGACTGGCCGCGCCGTCCGGCGCGATATTGCGATGACAGGCGAAATTTCCATCCGCGGGCGGGTGCTCCCCATCGGCGGGCTGAAGGAAAAGACAATGGCGGCGCTGCGCCACGGCGTAAAGACCGTCATCATTCCCGCTGCCAACGAAAAGGATTTGCAGCAGATCGACCAGACCGTGCGGCAAAGCCTGAACTTCATCACCGCGCACCATGTGGAAAGCGTCCTTGCCGCTGCGCTTGCCTCGCAGGAAGCGCCGGCGCAGGAGGCGGGCATGCAGCCGCAGCTTCCGGCCATGCCGCTTCCAAAGGCAAAGCCCGGGCGCAAGCCGGGCCTGCGGCAGTAAAGGAGAGAAAAATGAATCTTCATAACGCGGAGTTTATCCGCTCGGTCACGTCCGTGGCCGACTGCCCGAAGGATGGCCTTGTGCAGATCGCCTTTGCCGGGAAATCCAACGTCGGAAAATCCTCGGTCATCAATAAGCTTTTGCTGCGCAAAAACTTTGCGCGCGTCGGCCAGGCGCCCGGCAAGACCACGCACATCAACTTTTTCTGCATCGATAAAAAGCTGTATCTGGTCGATCTTCCGGGCTATGGCTACGCGAAGGTCTCGGCCAGGGAAAAAGAGCGCTGGGGAAGGCTGATGGAGGCCTATTTCCGCGCAGAAGGGACGCTGGACTACGGCGTGATGATCGTGGACGCGCGGCACAAGCCGACGGCAAACGACGTGACGATGGCAGAGTTTTTCCTGCAATCGGGAAAGCCGTTTGTTGTGGTTGCAAACAAGCTCGATAAGCTCAAAAAGAGCGAAATTGCGCCGAACCTTGCCTGCATCCGTGAAACGCTTTCTCTTCCGGAGGAGGTCACGATCATTCCGTTTTCGGCTGAAAAGGGCGATGGACGCGAGCAGCTTTTGTCTTTCGTTCTGAAAGCCGCTGGAGAACTCATATAAAATCCTGAAAACCGCTGTAAAGCATTCTGCTTTGCGGCGGTTTTGCGCTGCACGGCGCAGTTGCGCGATGGGAGAAAGTGTGTTATAATTTCAATAACTATCGGCAAATGGGGGGCTTATTTTTGGAGGCTTTTCTTGCGTGGCTCAGGCAGCTGGAATTTGACGGCGTATGGCAGACGGCGGTGCTGGTCTGCGCGTCGCTGCTTTGCATTACGTTTCATGAGACGTGCCATGGGCTGGTTGCTTATGCGCTGGGCGATGACACGGCAAAGCGGGCAGGGCGGCTGAGTCTCAATCCCCTTCGCCATGTGGATATCATGGGGCTTATCATGATGGCGCTTGTGCGCTTCGGCTGGGCAAAGCCCGTGCCGGTTGATATGCGAAGGTTCAAAAATCCGAAGGCGGGCATGGCCTTGACTGCGCTGGCAGGGCCGGTCTCCAATGTGCTGCTTGCGTATCTTGCGGCGCTTGGCTACAGCGCGGCACTCTTTTTCTACCAGAAAACGGGGGCTGCGGCGCTGGGCGTGCTGCTTGTCTTTTTCGTTTATGTTGAGATCATCAGCGCGGGGCTTGCGGTCTTCAATGTCTTTCCCATCCCGCCGCTCGACGGGTCAAAGGTGCTTTTTGCGCTGCTGTCAAGCCGCGCGTATGAAAGGCTCATGCGCTATGAAAAATACGGGATGGCGCTTTTGATGGTGCTGCTTCTGACCGGCGCGATCGACGCGCCGCTCGATGCGATGCGCGGTGCGCTATTGGGGGCGGTGGAGCGCTTTGGCGCGTGGCCATACGATGCGCTGCGCGCAATTATGAATTAGGAGGCCGCGCATGGACGAGCCGCAGTATCATTTGCAGGGCGTGGTTCATGCCCGGGAAAATCTTGAGGATTTTGACGGGCCGCTGGACGTTATTTTGCTGCTGCTGAGCAAAAATAAAATTGAAATTCAGGATGTGAGCATTTCCTCGATTTTAGAGCAGTATCTTACCTGGCTCGACGAGCGAAAGCGCATGGATATGGAGGTTGCAAGCGAGTTTATCGCGATGGCCTCGCACCTGATGTATATCAAAACGCGGATGCTTTTGTCTGCGGCGGAGAAGGCCGAGGCTGAGTCTGAGATGGAGCAGCTCATTGCCTCGCTTCGCCAGCGGCAGAGAAAAGACGCCTATGAGCAGATCAAAATCGCCTGCGACGCGCTTGCGCTTCGCAATGGCATTGGCCTGGGTCTTTTTCCAAAGCCGCCAGAGCCACTGCGGCGCGACCAGACGTACCGCTATGAGCATGACCGGCAGGATCTTCTGGATGCGCTGGCCGCGATGCAGGAGCGCGCGCAGAGAAGGCTTCCGCCGCCTGCGGCAAACTTCGCGGGCATTGTTGGCAAAGAGCCGTATCCGGTCGCAAAAAAGGCGGCAGAGGTTTTGCGGCGGCTGATCGGCCACGGGGTCATGAAATTCAGAAGCCTTTTTCGCGGCAGCCGAAGCCGCTCCGAGATCGTAGCGACGTTTTTGTCGCTGCTGGAGCTTTGCAGGCTGCATGCGGTCGAGATCGAGGACACGCCGGAGGAGCAGAGCGTCCGCTTTGTCCAGAAGCCGGTGGAGGGTGATCTGCGTGTGGAGGAATATTGATGGAAGAAAATGAATTGCAGCGCGCGCTGATGGCGATTTTGTTTGCCGCGGGCGAGCCGGTGGCTGCGTCCCGTCTGGCAGAAAGCTTGCAGGAGGACGAGGCGCAGATCCACAGGGAGCTTGGTGCGCTGATGAATGCGCTTGCCTACAATCGAAGCGGTATCCGCATCGTGCGGCTGGAAAATGCCTATCAGATGTGCTCGGCCTCCGAGCAGGCGGAGCTTGTGACAAAGACGCTGGAGACCAGAAAGCCGCCGCGCCTTTCTGCCTCTCAGCTTGAGACGCTTTGCGTCATCGCCTATTATCAGCCGGCGACAAAGGCATATGTGGAACAGATTCGCGGCGTGGACAGCGGCTACTCCATCAGCGCCCTTCTGACCAAAAAGCTCATCCGCGAGGCAGGAAGACTTAACGTGCCGGGAAGGCCGTTTCTCTATGAGACCACGCCGGACTTTCTGCGGGTCTTTGGCCTGTCGTCGCTCGATGAGCTTCCCGAAATCGAAAAGGTCGAGCTGAGCACCAATCAGGCGCAGCTGGAGCTTCCGCTGGAAAGCGCGCAGAAGGAGACGGCGCAATGAGCGGCTGGGGAATTTTTGGCCTTGTGTGTCTGGCGCTTTTGCTCATCGGCTGCATCCCGGTGGGCGTAGACGCGCGCTATGAAGAAGGGGCGCTGGCACTTTGGGTGAAAGCGGGCTTTTTGCGGCTTCAGCTGCTTCCGGCAAAGCCAAAGAAAAAAAGCACGAAGCAGAAGAAGGAAAAGCCGGCGAAGGGGAAGGCTTCTGAGCCTGCCGGGGAAACGCCCGCGCAGAAAAAGCCCGCGCTTCCAAAGCTGACGCTTGCAGACGTCCGGGCGCTTTTGGAGCTTTTGTGTGACGCGCTGGGGGAGCTCCGGCGAAAGCTCCGTGTGGAGGAGCTTTTGCTCCATGTTACCATCCCCGGCGCAGACGCGGCGCGCGCCGCGATTCGCTATGGCCAGTGCTGGGCGGCCATTGGCGCGTTGACGCCGATGCTCGACAGGCTTTTTGTAATAAAAAAGCGTGACATCCAGCCGATTCTCGATTATAATGAAACAAAAAGCGAGCTGCGGGCGCGGCTTGCGCTCACCATCACCATTGGCCGCGCGCTTGCGCTTGGCGGCCGGGTGGGTGTGCGGCTGCTGAGGCTCTGGCTCGAGAAGAAAAAGGCGGTGCAAAAACATGAATCATCCTCTTTCTGACATGATGACCTCCTCGATGGGGAAAATCCGCGACATGATCGACGTCAACACCGTGATCGGCGACCCCATCACCACGCCGGACGGCGTGACGATCATCCCCGTGACGAAGGTCTCGATCGGCTACGGCGCGGGCGGCAGCGATTTTGCAACGAAAAACTATCCGGCCAACCGCGACAATGCCTTTGGCGGCGGCGCGGGCGCGGGCGTCAACATTACGCCGGTGGCGTTTTTGATCGTCCGGGGCGAGAGCGTGCGCATGCTCCCGGTGGCAGAGCCTGCCTCCACGTCGATGGACAGGCTCATTGAGCAGCTTCCCGACCTTTTAGACAGGGCAGAAGCGCTTTTGAAGCAGAAGCGCATTGCAAAGGAAGAGGGCATCGAGTAAGCGCGTATTGTTTTCACGCGGCGGGGCAAGCTAACGCCGGGTGATTACAATGAAGCATCAAAAAAGCCGGATGGCAGCGGCTGCGGCTGCTGCCATCCTTTTCTGCGCGGCCATGGCAGAGCCGGTCTGCGCGCAGGGCGCGCCGGAGGTCTCGGCGCGGAGCGCAATTTTGATCGACGCGGCAAGCGGGCGCGTGCTGTTTGAAAAGAACGCAGACGAGAAAAGCCTCATCGCCAGCACAACGAAGATCATGACGGGGCTTCTTGTCTGCGAGGCCGGGGATTTGGCGCGCGAGGTGGCTGTGCCGGAGGCAGCCGTGGGCGTGGAAGGCTCAAGCCTTTATTTAAAGGCGGGCGAGCGCCTCACGGTACAGGCGCTTTTATACGGCATGCTGCTCCACTCCGGAAACGACGCGGCGCTTGCGCTTGCCATCGTGACGGCGGGGAGCGAAGAAGCTTTCGTCCGGCAGATGAACGGGCGGGCCGTGTCGCTTGGCCTTGCGCACACACACTTTTCCAATCCTCATGGTTTAGACAGCGAGGGGAATTACGCAACCGCCCGCGACCTGGCAAAGCTCTGCTGTGCGGCGATGGAAAATGAGAGCTTTTGCCGCGCAGTCTCGACCAAAACTGCGCAGGCGGCAGGAAGAAGCCTGACGAACCACAATAAGCTTCTCTGGCGCGTAGACGGGGCAGACGGCATCAAGACCGGCTACACGAAAAGGGCCGGGCGCATTTTAGCCGGCAGCGCCACGAGGGGCGGCCAGCGGCTCATCTGCGTGACGATTGCCGCGCCGGATGACTGGCGAGACCAGGAAATGCTTTTTTCCTATGGCTTCTCCCGCTTTCGGCTGAAAACTCTTGTGAGCGAAGGAGAAACAGTTGGGAGCATCCCGGTCGTGGGCAGCCGGACGCAGTGCATCTCGCTCATTGCGGGTGGGGCGCTTGCCTGTCCGCTGGCCGAGGGGGAAGAAGCCGAGCTGATCCTCCATGCGCCGCAGTTTGTCTATGCGCCGGTCGTTTGCGGGCAGGCGGGCTGGCTCGAAGTGAAACTTGGCGGGAAGACATGCAAAACAGTTCCGGTCTTTTACGCGCAGGCGGCAGAAGCTTTGCCGCAAAGGCGCGGATTCTGGGAACGACTTTTTGGAGGATAGCAAAATGGAGCAGCGGCTTCAAAAAATACTTGCAAGCTACGGCCTTGCCTCCCGGCGAAAGGCCGAGCAGATGATTCTGGAGCGCCGCGTGCGCGTCAACGGCAACACGGCCACGCTTGGAGACACGGCAGACGATGAAGAAGACGTCATTGAGGTTGACGGTGTGCGGCTCAAAAAGCAGCCGCCGCGCGTGGTTCTGATGCTCAACAAGCCGCGCGGGTATGTGTGTACGCTCTCGGATGAAAAGGGGCGGCGGAATGTCTCTGAGCTGGTGGAAGACTGCGGCGCGCGGGTCTATCCCGTGGGGCGGCTGGACTTAAACTCCGAGGGGCTCCTTCTCATGACGAACGACGGCGCGCTTGCAAACGCGCTGACGCACCCGAAAAAAGAGGTAGACAAGGTCTACCTCGTCTGGCTCAGTCATTACATCCCGGGCTGTGAGCAATCCATCGCCAGCCCCATTGAAATTGACGGCAGAAAAACAAGCCCCGCGAAGGTCGAGACAATGAAAGTGCAGGGCGAAACCGCCCTTTTGCGCGTGACGCTCCATGAGGGGCGCAACCGCCAGATCCGCCGCCTTTGTGAGCGCGCGGGCGTAACGGTCACAAGACTGCGCCGCATCGAGGAGGCCGGGCTCAGCCTTGGCGCGCTCAGGCCGGGGCAGTGGCGCGTGCTGACGCAGCAGGAGCTTGCACGGCTGCTGGAGGCTTGAGAAAAAATTTATCTTTGGCGCGGGCAGCGCTTGAAAATTGACAGAAAACCTTGTATGATATACAAGGTTTTTGTTTTTGCAAAACCGGTAAAAATTTCCGGATGGATGGAGATTTGCAATGAATGATATTTTAATGCAGATCCGAAGTGATCTTCCTTCTTTTTCCAAGGGGCAGAAGCGGATCGCAAACTATATTTTAGAGTCCTACGACAAGGCTGCTTTCATGACAGCCAGCCGCCTTGGCAAGATGGTAGAGGTCTCAGAGTCAACGGTCGTGCGCTTTGCAGTGGAGCTTGGCTTCGATGGCTACCCCAGCATGCAGAAGACGCTTCAGGAGCTGGTGCGAAACCGCCTGACCTCGGTGCAGCGCATTGAGGTCACCAACGACCGGCTCGGCAATCAGGACGTTGTGTCAAACGTTTTGCAGGGCGATATCGACTCTCTGCGCATGACGGGCGAGGCACTCAGCCGCGAGCAGATGAATGCCAGCGTCAAGGCCATTTTAAAGGCCAGGACGGTTTACATCGTTGGCGTGCGCTCGTCGGCGTCGCTGGCGGCATTTTTGAATTTTTATCTGCGAAACATGCTTGAGGATGTGCGTCTGGTCGGCTCGGTCGCAACGAGCGAAATGTTTGAGCAGCTTTTAAGAGTCGGGCCGGAGGATGTGGTCATCGGCTTCAGCCTCCCGCGCTATTCCAGCCGCACCGTAAAGGTCATGCAGTATGCGCGCAACATGGGCGCGACGTGCATCGCGGTAACGGATAAGCTCGATGCGCCGGCGGGAAAGGTTGCCGAGCACGTGCTGATTGCAAAGAGCGATATGCTTTCCGTGGTCGACTCGCTGGTCGCACCGATGAGCGTGGTAAACGCGCTGATCGTCAGCCTTGCGCAGGAGCAGCAGTCGCAGATGTCCAAAACGTTTGAAGATCTGGAGTCTCTCTGGGATGAGTACGATGTCTATGAGCGCGTGGAATAACCATGTTGTTGTCGTTGGCGGCGGCGCGGCGGGGATGATGGCCGCCGGGACGGCGGCAGCGCACGGCGCGCAGGTGACGCTGCTTGAGCCGAACGGAAAGCTCGGCAAAAAGCTCTTCATTACCGGAAAGGGCCGCTGCAATGTGACAAACAACTGCGCGCCGGATGAAGTTCTGAAAAATGTCCCGACCAATCCGCGCTTTTTATACAGCGCCCTTGCGGGCTTTTCGCCCCTTGACGCGATGGACTTTTTTACGCGCTATGGATGCCAGCTCAAAACCGAGCGCGGAAACCGCGTCTTTCCCGTGAGCGATCAGGCCGGGAGCGTCATTGACGCGCTGCGCCGGTTTTTAAAGGAGGCGGGCGTGCGCCTGCTCTGGCAGCGGGCAGAGGAAATTCTGGCGCGAGATGGCGCGGTCACAGCCGTCCGGACAGAGCAGGAAACGATTCCGGCAGAAAAGGTCATTCTGGCCACGGGCGGCTGCTCGTATCCCGCGACCGGCTCGACCGGCGACGGCTACCGGATGGCGCAGGCGCTTGGCCACACGGTCATCGCGCCGCGCGGCGCGCTTGTGCCGCTGGTGGAAAAGGGGCATATCTGCGCAGGGATGCAGGGGCTGGCGCTCAAAAATGTCAATGCGCGGCTGCTGGACGCGAAGGGAAAGTGCGTCTATGAAGAGTTCGGTGAGCTTCTTTTTACGCACTTTGGCCTTTCAGGGCCTGTGATTTTATCGGCCAGCAGCCATATGCAGCGCGGGAAAGAGGGCTACCGCGTGGCAATCGACCTCAAGCCCGCGCTCGATGAAAAGACGCTCGACGCAAGGCTTCTTCGCGACTTTGCAGAGTTTCAGAACAAAGACCTTGCAAATGCGATGGCAAAGCTTCTGCCGCACTCGATGATCCCGGCGGTCATTCATATGGCGGGGCTTTCGCCGCAGCAGAAGGTCAACGAGCTGACGCGCCAGCAGCGCAGGGCGCTTTTGCAGGCGCTCAAGTGCTTTCAGCTTGAGATTGCCTCCTGCGCGCCGGTCGAGCAGGCTATCGTGACCTCGGGCGGCGTGAAGGTGTCAGAGGTCGACCCGAAAACAATGCAATCGAAGCTGGTGCGCGGGCTGTATTTTGCGGGTGAGCTTCTGGATGTAGATGCCTATACGGGCGGATTTAATTTGCAGATCGCCTGGGCGACCGGCCATCTGGCAGGTCTCAGCGCGGCGCAGGAGGAATAGAGCATGGGAAAATATGTCGCAGTCGCCATCGACGGCCCGGCAGGCGCGGGCAAGAGCACGATGGCAAAGCGTGTGGCAAAGGAGCTTGGATATTTATATGTCGACACGGGCGCGATTTACCGCACGGTCGGCTATCACATGTGGCTGATGGGCATCGGGCCGAAGGATGCAGACGGCATCCGGCGCTGTCTTGACGATGTAAATCTCGCAATCGAGCACCGCGAAGACGGTGTGCAGCATATGATCCTCAACGGCAGGGATGTGACCGACGAGATCCGCACGCCGGAAATGTCAAAATACGCCTCCGGCGTGTCGGCGCAGAGATGCGTGCGCGATTTTCTTCTGGATATGCAGAGAAAATTTGCCCGGACGCACAACGTGGTCATGGACGGGCGCGACATCGGGACAGTCGTTCTGCCCGGCGCGCAGGTCAAGATCTTCCTCACGGCCAGCCCCGAGGAGCGCGCCAGACGGCGCTTTGCCGAGCTGACGCAGAAGGGGGAGAAGACGACGCTGGAGGCCGTTCTGCGGGAGATGAAGGTGCGCGACAAGCAGGACTCTGAGCGCGCCGTCGCGCCGCTCAAGGCCGCGCCGGACGCTGTGAAGCTCGATACGTCGGGCAATGAGATCGAGCAGTCGGTTGCGCAGATTTTACAGATCGTCCGGAGGAAGCTTGGATGATGACATTCTGGTATCGCGTGTGCTATTGGGTCTGCCGGGTGGGGCTGTTTTTCTGGCATCCTGTTTTCCATGTGACCGGGCGCGCGCTCGTTCCGGCCGGAAAGGCGATCATCTGCGCCAATCATTCCGGCTGCGCGGATGCGCTCTGGCTGCTGCTGGCGCTCAATTCGCCAAGGCTCTGCCGCATCATTGCGAAAAAGGAGCTGCGCCGCTGGCCGGTCGTCGGCTGGGCGCTGGAAAAGTTCCGGATCATCTTTGTTGACCGCGGCGCACACGCCGGGACGGCGTATCGCGAATGCGTACAGGCAATTGAAGACGGCGAGCAGATGCTGATCTTTGTCGAGGGCACGCGCTGCAACGGAAATAAGCACGTGCGCGCCAAGACGGGCGCGGTGCGCATGGCGCTGGAGGCGCAGGCACCGCTTGTGCCGGTTTTTCTGACGCGCAACAAAACGCCCTTTTGCCCCATTGAGGTGATTTTTGGCGAGCCCTATGCGCCCGCGCCGCAGAAGCAGTGGACGCAGGCGGACTATCAGCGCGAGGCAGACGAGCTTCTTAGAAGAATCTACAGACTGGGCGGGGATAGCTATGCAGATCAGATTGGCTGAGACGGCGGGCTTCTGCTTCGGGGTAGACCGGGCGGTGGCGATGGTGGAGGAAAGCGTGCGGTGCGGAAAGAAGACTGCAACGCTTGGGCCAATTATTCATAACCGCCACGTGGTCGAGCGCTTTGAAAAGATGGGCGTGCGCGTCCTGTCTGCGCCGGAGCAGGCGCAGGCGGACGAGACGGTGATCATCCGCGCGCACGGCATCCCGCGGCAGACGGAGCAGGCGCTTTACGCGCGCGGCTGCGCGGTTGCAGACGCGACGTGCCCGTTTGTGAAAAAAATCCATACCATCGTCCAGGCCGAGCAGCGCGGGGGGCGAAGAATTTTGATTTTCGGTTCGCCGGAGCATCCGGAGGTCGAGGCCATCGCAAGCTTTTGTGAAGCGCCTGTGATCGTTCAGAGCGCGCAGGAGCTTGAAAAATGGCTGAAAGAAGACCCTTCGAGGAAGAATCTTCCCATCAGCATGGTCAGCCAGACGACCAGCGCGCAGAAAATGTGGGAAAGTTGCGCTCAAATCGCAAAAAAAGAGTGTACAAATTGCAAAATCTTTGATACAATATGCAGAGCTACGGAAATGCGACAGGAAGAAGCAGCGATTCTTTCTCAAATGTGTGATGCGATGGTCGTTGTCGGTGATGCAAGAAGCTCCAACACGGGGCGGCTTGCGATGATCTGCGAACAGTACTGTAAAAGGGTTGCACTGGTCGATCAGGCGGAAGAGCTGGAAATGAGACTTTTTTCCGGCGCAAATACTGTGGGGATTACGGCAGGCGCATCGACGCCGTCGTGGATAATTAAGGAGGTAAACAACAAAATGAGCGAAGAACTGAAAGTTGAAACTGCAATGGAGGAGAATTTTGCCGAGCTTCTCGAGCAGTCCCTCAAGACTTTGAATAATGGAGATAAGGTGACCGGCACCGTCATGGCCATTGGCTCGACCG
>CAZXIW010000003.1:0-55487 GCA_964640905.1 uncultured Oscillospiraceae bacterium | reverse complement strand
TTCCCCGCTTTCGTAAATTGCAAAAGCCTCATCAAGATTCCAAAATCTTGATGCAAGCGCCCCGGGGCGCTTGGCAATTTTTACACTTTTGATTATACATCAATGCAGAACCCTTCTGCAAGTCTTTTTTGGAAAATCATCCTCTTTGCACAAGGCGCTACCGCAGCAGATTCTGCGTCTGGCAGAGCCTTGCATAAACGCCGCCCCGGCGGCTGAGCGCCTCGTGTGTGCCGGCTTCTGCAATGCGCCCGTCGCTGATGACCAGAATGCGGCTGGCCGCGCGGGTGGTGGAGAGGCGATGGGCGATGATAAGCGTCGTGCGGTTTTTGGCCAGCTCGTCAAAGGCATGCTGGATTTTCGCCTCGGTCAGAGAGTCCAGCGCGCTCGTGGCCTCGTCGAGAATCAGAATCGGCGGGTTTTTCAGGAAGACGCGCGCAATCGAGATGCGCTGCTTCTGGCCGCCGGAAAGCAGCGTGCCGCGCTCGCCGACGTAGGTGTCAAAGCCGTCAGGCATGGCCATGATATCGTCGTAGATCTCCGCGCGCTTCGCGGCCTCGATGATCTCGTCGAGCGTCGCGCCGGGCTTGCCGTAGCGGATATTTTCCAGAATCGAGTCGGCGAATAAAAATACATCCTGCTGCACGATGCCGATGTTGCGGCGCAGGCTCTCCTGCGTCAGCGTGCGCACATCCGCGCCATCGACGCAGACCGCGCCGGACGAGACGTCATAAAAGCGCGCAATGAGCTGGCAGAGCGTCGACTTGCCGCCGCCGGAGGGGCCAACAATGGCGATGGTCTGGCCGGGGTCAACATGCAGGCTGACCCCGTGCAGCACGTCAAGCTTTCCATCATAGGTGAAGCTCACGTCATGCAGGTCAATTGCGCCCTTGACCTTCGTGAGCGTCTTTGCGTCCGGCGCGTCGGAAAGCGACGGCTCGGTGCGCATGATCTGCGTAAAGCGCTCAAGCCCCGCCGTGCCGTTTGCAAACAGCTCTGAGAAGTTTGCAAGCTTGCGGATGGGGTTGACAAAGGTCGTAATATAGAGGCTGAACATGAGAAGGTCTGCGTAATTGAGCCGCCCCTGCATGATGAGCACGCCGCCCACGGCAATGACCGAGACCGAAAGCAGACTCACAAACAGCTCCATGGTAGACATGAAGACGCCCATCTCATGGTGAAAGCTCTTTTTGGAGGTTTTAAAGCCATCGTTGGAGGCGCGGAACTTGGAAAGCTCCAGCGGCTCGTTGGCAAAGGCCTTTGCCGTGCGCATGCCGGAGAGCGCAGACTCAATGTCGGCGTTGATGTGGCCGACGTGCTGCTTGACCGCCTTGGAGGCCGCGCCCATCTGCCGCCGCCTTGCCAGCGCCAGCGCCAGAAACAGCGGCACGATCACACACACGACCAGCGCCAGATGCCACTCGGTCCGGAACATGACGACGAGCGCGCCCGTGATCGTGACAAAGGAGATGAAAAGATCCTCCGGCCCGTGGTGGGCAAGCTCGGTGATCTCAAAGAGGTCGCTGGTGAGTCTGCTCATGAGCTGGCCGGTGCGGTTGCGGTCAAAAAAGTCAAAGCCCAGCTCCTGAATGTGGGCAAAGAGCGTCTCGCGGATATCGGCCTCCACGCGGATGCCAAAGGTATGCCCCCAGTAGGTGATGACGTAATATAAGAGCGCGCGCAGAAGATAGGCAATAACAACGACGGCCATCACGACAAAAAACGTGCGGTAGGCGCTTTCGGGCAGAAGCTCATACATTGCCCAGCGGGAGATCAGCGGATACGCAAGGTCAATGAGCGCCACGACCAGCGCGCAGAGCATATCAAGCAGGAACAAAGGCAGATGCGGCCTGAAAAAGTGCAGAAAAATCTGGAGCATGGAGCGGCTCTGGTAGTCTTTTGTCGTCATAAAATCGGATTCCTTCTCTGATAATTTTGAGCATGCGCCGGGGCGGGTTGCATCCGGCGCAAAATTTTAGTATGATAGCAGGCAAAGTGAGGTGGTGCGGAATGATTGAGATTCTTGCTGAGCGTAACGGGCGGCTGCTCTGCGTCAAGCCCGTTGGCGTTCTGGCGCAGGGCGACGGAGCGCAGGCACTGCCGCAGCTGCTTGCGGCGCAGTGCGGATGCAGCATTTACCCGGTTCACCGGCTCGACCAGGCGGTCGGCGGGGTGATGGTATTTGCAAAGACAAAGCAGGAAGCCGCCCGGCTGAGCCAGGCGGCGCAGACGGGGCTTCTGGAAAAGGAATATGTGGCGGTGCTGGAAAAAAGACCGGCGCAGGACGAGGGCGAGCTTTCTGACCTTCTGTTTCACGACCGGTTCAAAAACAAGACCTATGTTGTCTCGCGGATGCGAAAGGGCGTCCGCCCGGCGCGGCTTTCCTACCGCGTTCTGGCCGAGCGGGCGGGATACTGCCTTGTCCACATCCGGCTCTATACCGGCCGGACGCACCAGATTCGGGTGCAGTTTGCCTCGCGCGGCTGCCCGCTCGTTGGCGACGGGAAATATGGCAGCCGAAAAAATGCCGCCGCGCCCGCGCTCTGGTCGTTTGCGCTGCGCATTGCGGAAGAGGGCGGCGCAGAGCGATTCTGCCGCGCCCCGGAGGGCGGCCTCTGGCAGACGTTCGCGCCGGAGCTGAATGCGCTTTGAAAGGGGCGTATTTCTCCTCCCCGGTCGGGCTTCTGGAGATCATCGAGGCAGACGGCGCAATTTGCCGCCTCACGCGCGCAGACGCGCGCGGCGCGCTGGAGCGCTCCCGGCTTGCAGAGCTGGCCGCGCAGCAGCTGGCGGAATATTTTTGCGGCACACGCCAGACGTTTTCCCTCCCCCTTCGCCCGGCGGGGACGGCGTTTGCGCGCGCCGTCTGGCAGGCCATGGCGGAAATTCCATACGGCACAACGCAGTCCTATCAGCAGCTTGCCGCGCGCATTGGAAGGCCGACTGCGGCGCGCGCGGTCGGCCAGGCGGTGGGGCGCAATCCAATCTGGATTCTTCTGCCCTGCCACCGCGTTGTTGGCGCGTCCGGCAGCCTGACGGGCTACGCGGGCGGGCTTGCGATGAAGCGGGCGCTTTTGGCGCTTGAGGGCGTTATTTGAAAAGCAGCAGCGAGAACCAGACGACGATGTTGCCGTTCATAAAGTCGATGCCGTGCTTTTCTGCAAGGTCTGTGACCAGAATTCCCTGGCTTTCCACACAGGGGAACATGCGGTCTTTGTGGCGGCAGGGCGCGTCCGGATAGGCGCAGTGCGCGCAGATGGCGCAGGCCTCGGTCGAAAGCGCCATCACATCAGAAGCCTGCGCCAGCAGCAGATCGCGCACCTGCCGCGTCAACTCCTCATGCGGCGCGCGCGTGGCAAGCGTCTCTTCGATATTTGCAATATCGCTGACCTCGGTGATGGAGGTGATCATCAGCCCCTCGGGGTAGGACAGACAGCGCGCCCTGCATTCTTCCACCGTGCCGACCGCCGGGGGACACGCCCAGGTTGTATTGTACATTGCGCACTGCGTCTGGCAGATCCAGCGCACACGCTCGGAAAAAACAAGCTCATCCGTTGTGAGCCAGTCATACTGAAACAGCGGCAGCTCCGCCAGCTGCTGCTCGATCTGCACCTTATCCATAAAAGCGCCTCCAACGTTTTTTCTTTATTTTACACAATGCTTGCCCGGAACGTCAACCTTAAAAATGCGCGCAAAAATGCGCCCGGCACGGTGTGTGAGATGCCAGGCGCATGCTTGCGTGCTCTTGCACGAAACAAAAAGGTGTGTTATACTAAGAGTGTTCCGCGCCGGATGAACGGCCAGCACGGAGCATTTCTCTTCCTGCTCCAAGGGTAGCAGACTTTGCGGATTTTGTCATCCTCCCGGTTCTTCCCGGAGGTCTCATCGCGCGATAGGCAGACTCTACCCAGAGTAGAATCCCTTGAAATATCAGGCCTTTTGGGGCTTTTACACGGAGGTGTCCAATTGCAGACCGATGAAGCCACGCTGCGCAAAACCGTTGCGAAAAATATTGCCGGTTATCGAAAGGCGCATCATGACACACAGCTCGATCTTGCGGGAAAGCTGAATTATTCTGATAAATCTGTCTCCAAATGGGAGCGCGGCGAGAGTCTGCCGGATGTCTACATCCTCAGCCAGATCGCCCGGCTCTACGGCGTGAGCGTCAGCGCGCTCATTGGCGAGATCGAGCCGCCCAGGGAGTCCAAGCCGCACTACCATATGTTTATTCTCCTTTTGTCGCTGGCGCTGACGCTCGCGGTGGCGACGCTTCTGTTCTGCATCTTCCAGATCTGCAACGTGCCGTACCGTGCGTGGCTGTTTTTCATCTACGCGCTCCCGGTCGGCTCGATCATCTGCATCGTCTTCACCAGCCTCTGGTGGGGAATCTTCTGGCAGGGCGTCTCGGTCTCGGCGCTCATCTGGTCGCTGGGGCTGAGCCTGTATCTGTCGTTTCCGTTTGAGCATGTGTCGCTGGTGTTTCTGGTCTGCGCGGCCATGCAGGTGCTGACCGTTTTGTGGGAGGGCTTCCGGACGTTCCTGCAAAAGACGCGCGGCGGCCTGCCCTGCCGCAGAAAAAGCGGCGCAGACAGCGCGCAGGATGCACCCTGAATCCCATAAAATACAGCCATGGGGCGCGGCTTTGCCGCGCCCACCAGATTGTTGCAAGGCCTCAGGGCGTTTGCCAACAGAATTAAATCCAGGACGTTTCCGTCCTGGATTTTTTGGCTTATCGTGCAAGATAGCGGCTGAGGAACTCACGCGTTCTGGCCTCGCGGGGATTGTTGAAGATCTCCTCCGGCGCGGCGTCTTCCAGAATCACGCCGCCGTCCATGAAGATCACGCGGCTGGAAACGTCGCGGGCAAAGCCCATCTCGTGCGTTACGACCAGCATTGTAAAGCCCTCTTTTGCAAGGCGGTTCATAACGTCCAGAACCTCGCCCACCATCTCGGGGTCAAGTGCGGAGGTCGGCTCGTCAAAGAGGATGATGTCTGGGTTCATGGCAAGCGTTCTTGCAATGGCTACGCGCTGCTTCTGGCCGCCGGAGAGCTGCGCCGGTCTTGCGTTACAGTAGGCGGACATGCCCACGCGCTCAAGATAATCGCGGGCGATTTTCTCGGCCTCGCTGCGCGCGCGGCGCAGAACGGTCGTCTGCGGGCAGATGCAGTTTTCAAGGGCGTTCATGTTGTTGAACAGATTGAACTGCTGGAAGACCATGCCCACGCGCGCGCGGTACTGGGAGATGTTCATGCCCTTTTCGGCGATGTCCTTTCCCTCAAAGATGATCCTGCCGCCGGTCGGCTCTTCAAGAAGGTTGATGCAGCGGAGCATCGTGCTCTTGCCCGAGCCGGACGAGCCAATGATGCTGATCACATCGCCCTTGTTCACCGAGAAGCTGATATCACGCAGAACCTGATGCGTGCCGAAGCTCTTTTCCAGATGCTCCAGTCTTAAAATTTCTTCCATGTTACTGACCCTCCTTGACGTGAATGACAGCCTGAGAATCTGAGCCGCTGCCGCAGATCGTGTAGGACTCAGAGCCAGCCAGCTTCTTTTCGACCAGACGCAGAAGCCGCGTAACCGAGAAGGTCAGGATGAAATACAAAACGCAGATGACCGCATAGGTCTGGAAGGTTTGCAGATTGATGCGCTTGATGACGCCCGCCATGTAGTAAAGCTCCGAGACGCCGATGACGTTCAGAACAGACGTGTCCTTGATGTTGATGACAAACTCGTTGCTGACCGACGGCAGAATGTTTTGCAGCACCTGCGGGATGACGACCTTGACCATCGCCTGGCTGTGCGTCATGCCGACGGCGTAAGCGCCCTCAAGCTGCCCCTTATCAACGGAGATGATGCCGCCGCGGACGATCTCTGCCATGTAAGCGCCGGTGTTGATGGAGACGATGAAAAGACCTGCCGGGATGAGCGGGAGCGTGCTGCCGTCGTTTAAGAACGCATAGCCCCAGTAAATGACCATCGCCTGAACCATCATCGGCGTGCCGCGGAAGATTTCAATATAGACGGCGATGAGGGCATTGACGATTTTATGCACGATGCGCAGCGCCGGGTTTTTTGAGCGCGGCGCGGTGCGGATGACGCCCGTAAGCAGGCCGATCAGGAAGCCTGCGACTGTGCCGACCAGGGCGATGAGCATGGTATAGCCCACGCCGGAAAGAAGATAGCTGTAATATTGGCTGACGATTGCAAAAACTTCCCTGATAAATTCCATGTTATCTCACCATACAATTCTTTTTTCTGAAAACCTGCAAAGCAGATCGCTTACTTCTTGATGATCACGACGAGGTTGCTGTTATAGTAGCAGTCGGTAAAGTCGACCTGCTCCTCGCGCTCTGCCGTAGGGCTCATGCCGGCGATGATGCCGTCGACCGCGCCGGACTGAACGGCTGCAATCAGGGAGTCCCATTCGTAGGAGTAGACCTCCAGCGCCATGCCGAGCTCGGCTGCAATGTACTTTGCGACCTGAACGTCGTAGCCGCTGGCATAGAGATTATCCTTGCCGCTGATGGGGACAGCGCCGTTGGCGTCGGTGGTCTGCGTCCAGTTAAAGGGGGCATAGGCGCATTCCATGGCGATCTTGAGCGTACCGTTGGAGGTATCGGTGTTGGAAGACACGAGGGCGAGCGCCTCACCGCTGTCGGTGTCGGGGTCTGCGCTGAGAGAGACCATCTGCGCCATGAGCGCCTGTCTTGTCTCGCTGGGGATGCCGGCGATGATCTCGTTGACGGTCGCGACCATCTCAGAGCCGGTCTTGAAGGCTACGGCGATGCCGGTGTCACTGTCTGAGGCGGTAAAGCCGGTGTCGTTGTTCACAAAATGCAGGTAGTCAAGCGTCTCGTCCTTGCCGCAGACTTCCAGCGCCGTCGGCTCTTCGGCCACATAGCCGTCGATCGCGCCGGAGGTCAGAGCGTTGAGAAGGTCGGTAAAATCAGCATAGTCCTTCTTGGTAATGCCCTCGATCTGCTCGAGCGCTTCCAGGTGGAACGTGCCGGTCTGGGCGGCGATGGTCGCGCCCTTGAGGTCTGCAATGGTCTGTGCGCCGGAGATGTCGGCCTTTTCGCGGCCGCCGCAGGCGGTCAGCGTCAGGCAAAGGATGGCTGCCAGAATGATGGATACGGTTCTTCTCATGGGGATTTCCTCCTTTAAATTTTAGACGAAAAAACGGTCAAAGCAAAGTGCTTCGACCGTTGAGGAATCTGAAATCATTCTTCTGGCAAATCGAATATAGCACTCCGCAAAAAATATTGCGACAGTCGCATGCATTTTCTCCATGCGCCCAACAGCGCCGCGCTCAACCGCGACTCCATTTCGGCGGAAGACCCTTTCGCGCGCCCTCGGCGATGTTTGAGCATCTCCGGCTGGCTACTTTTGACTTCCGCGCCTCTATATATCTTTGAGTTTGACTGTTATTTCGTTGTGCCGCGTTAAGCTTTGCGGCTTGTGGCCATTATAGCACGCTTTTTGGGGAAATCAAGCGCTTTTTGCAAAAAAGCAGAATTTTTTCAAAATTCATAAATACCGGAAGCTGGAACGCCGTATTTTTATGCAGAACGTCCGTATCTCTATTCCCCGTCGAAGCCGCCCGCGATCACGCCGCCGCCAAGGACAATGTCCCCGTCATACAAAACGGCATACTGCCCCGGGGTCGGCGCTCTTTGCGGCTCGTCGAACAGCAGCTCGAGCTGCCCGTCTGAAAAAACGCGCACCTGGCAGGGCTGCTCCGGGTGGCGGTAGCGGAGCTTTGCCTTGCAGCGAAAGCTTTCGCCCGGCGCTGTGCCCGCGATCCAGTGCATCTCGCGCACGCGAACGCCGCGGTGGAAAAGCTCTTCGCTGCTTCCAAGAACGACGGTGTTGTCTTCCGCGCGAATTTCGCAGACATAGTACTTCTGCGCCAGACTCAGCCCCAGCCCCCGGTGCTGGCCGATGGTGTAGCGGATGATGCCGTTGTGGCGGCCAAGGACGCGCCCGCTCCGGTCTACAAAGTTTCCCGGCTCTGCCTTTTTGCCGGTGCGGCGCTCAATGATTTTCGCATAATCTCCGTCGGGGACAAAGCAGATATCCTGGCTGTCCGGCTTGTCGGAGTTGACAAAGCCCGCCGCGCGGGCAAGTGCGCGCGCCTGCGTCTTGCAAAGCTCGCCGAGCGGGAAAAGCGTTCTGGCCAGGCGCTCCTGCGTCATGTCGTAAAGCACGTAGCTCTGGTCCTTCGTCTCGTCGAGCGCCTTGCGGAGCTGATACTGCCCGTTTTCAAAGGTGATGCGCGCGTAGTGGCCGGTCGCAATGTGGCTGCATCCAAGAAGCTGCGCCCGGTCATAGAGCTTGTCGAACTTCATATAGCGGTTACAGTCGACGCACGGGTTCGGCGTCAGCCCGGCAAGATAGGAGCAGACAAATTTATCGATGATCTTTTCTCCAAAGTCATCGGAAAAATTGAAAACATAAAAGGGCATGCCAAGCTTCAGGCAGACCGCGCGCGCATCCTCCGCGTCATCGAGCGAGCAGCAGCTGCGCCCGGCCTCCGGCGCGGCAGCCTCGCCGCGATAGAGCTTCATCATTGCGCCGACGCATTCATGGCCGCCCTCCTGCAAAAGCCGCGCCGCAACACTGGAATCCACGCCGCCGCTCATCGCAACCAGAACCTTCATCTGCAAATTCCTCCCCACAGGCTGTTTGCGCCATTATAATATAAACAGCCGGAAAAGGCAAAGCCTTTTCCGGCCGTCAGTGTGTCAAAAAAGCCTCGCAGAGTTCGCGCCCGCAGGCGCGAATCAAATTAAATCCAAAATTTCCGGGGACATGTGCATCGGAAATTTTACTTTACAGCCCGCAAACGTGAATTTTGGCGGCGATGCCACCAAAACTTTGCGCTGCTGCGGGCTGCAACCCCTTTATCAAAAAACTCTGAAAGAGTTTTTTGATAAATTATTTCAGATGCTGCGGCGCTCCATGCGCTTTTCGTGCAGGTTCACTGCCTTGCGCTCAAGAAACTCGATCAGAACAGAAAGATTGCGGAAAATCGACTCGGCAGCAAAGGCAAAGACGATCATCAGCAGCACACAGATCCGTGACATATCACTCAGCGCGAAAAGCTGGCTGAGGAAAATGCCGCAGAAGCTCAGCCCCGCGATGCTCACGCCCGCGATGGCATATTTGACTCTGGTCATGGGCTGGCTGATTTTGATAAGAATCATAAAGCCGACCACAGCAAGCAAAAGCGTCGCGGCCGTGGCAACGTCGCCATCGGAAAGGCCGAAGACCTCGCCGCAGACGACCAGCGCCCCAACGGCCAGAACATCCGTCAGCGCGGCGGGCAGCGCACGCAGAAGCACCTTCTTGAGAAAGCTTCCTTCAATGCGCGCGTGGTTCGCCTCAAGCGCCAGCAAAAAGCCCGGAATGCCGATGGTGAACATGCTGATGAGTGAGATCTGAGACGGCTCAAGCGGATACGTGATAAACGAGACCACGGAAAAAAGCGACAAAAGAAGCGAGAAAATATTCTTGACCAGAAACAGGCTTGCCGAGCGCTCGATGTTATTGACCACACGCCGCCCCTCCAGCACAACGTCCGGCATGCGCGCAAAATCAGAGTCCAGCAGCACCACCTGCGCCGCCTGCGCGGCGGCCTCACTGCCGGAGGCCATGGCCACGCTGCAATCAGCGTCCTTCATGGCAAGAATGTCGTTGACGCCGTCGCCCGTCATGGCAACCGTATGTCCCGCGCTCTGAAGCGCCTGAACGAGCTTCTGCTTCTGCGCGGGGCTGACGCGCCCGAAGACGGTATACTGCTGCGCCGCGCGGGCAAGCTTTTCATCGGTATTGAGCATGGCCGCGTCAACAAGTTTGTCTGCGTTTTCAATGCCTGCGCGCTTTGCAACCTCTGAGACCGTACGCGGATGGTCGCCGGAGATGACCTTGACCGTAACGCCCTGCTCTTTAAAATAGGAGAATGTCTGAACCGCGTTTTCGCGGATGGGGTTGGAAAGCACCGCAAAGGCAACAGGCTCGGGGCTTTGCCCCTCGGCGCGCTTTCTGGCCAGCAGCAGAACGCGGCAGCCCGCGTCCATATGGGGCTTGAGCACGGGCGCGACAGCGGCGTATGCGCCCTGCAAAATAAACTCCGGCGCGCCAAGAAAATATGTGCCCGTGTCAAAGGTAATGCTGGAATATTTTCTGGAGGAGGAGAACGGCTGCACGTCAAGCGCAATGCGCCCCTCGCGCGGATGCGTGAGCCGCCGCTGCTCGGCGTATTCGCGCAGCGCCTGCATGGTGGCGTTATTGTCCTGCGCGCACAGGCAGTAGTCCGTCAGAAGCTCCTGCGCCGCCTGCTCATCCGGCACTTCGCCGCCGTCCTGCGCAAGCGCGTGGATCTCCTGCACACACATGACGGGCTCTGTGATCGTGCCGGTCTTGTCGACGCAAAGAACATCGACCCGCGCAAGCGTTTCAATGCTCTTCATATCGTGAAGCAGAACCTTGCGCCGGGCAAGGCGCATCGTGCCAAGCACAAGGGCGATGGTCGTGAGCATGTAAAGCCCCTCAGGAATCATGCCGATGATGGCCGCGATGCTGGAAACAACGCTGCGCCTAGCGCCCTCGCCGTTTACAAAATAGCCCTGGCAGAAGAGGATGATGCCGATGGGAACGAGCAGGATGCCGATCCATTTGACAATGCGGTTGATCGCGCGGATCATCTCCGACTGCTCGGTCTCGCTGACGGCCTTGGCCTGATGCGTGAGCTTTGCGATATAGGCCTCGTCTCCGACCCTGTCGAGCCGCGCATAGCACCGGCCTGCGACAACGAAGCTTCCGGAGAGCAGGCCGCTTCCGGGTGCTTTTTCAATTTCGTCGGCCTCGCCGGTCAAAAGCGCCTCGTTGACCTGAATGCTTCCCTGCAAAACCGTCGCGTCGGCAAGAATCTGGTCGCCCGCGCAAAGGAGGATCACATCCCCCTGCACCAGCTCCTGCGCGGAAAGCACCTGCTCCATGCCGTCGCGCAGCGCCGTGGCATGCGGGGCATTGAGAAGACTCATTTTTTCCAGCACCCGCTTGGCGCGCAGCTCCTGCACGATGCCGATGAGCGTGTTTCCAAGCACGACCGGAAGAAACGTCAGATTCCGGTAAGAGCCGACCAGGCACAGCAAAACCGCGATAACGGCAAAGATGAGGTTAAAAAACGTAAAGGTATTGGAGGCGATGATCTGCCGGGTCGTTTTCCCCGGCGGGTCACTGACGCAGTTGGCCTTCCCCTGTTCGCGAAGAAGCGCTGCCTGCTGTGTGCTCAGGCCACGCGGCTGCCCGTTTGATTGCAATTGCGGTAATTCCATGTCGATAAGTCCTTTTTGCTGCAAAGCAGCGGATTTTCTGTTCATTTTAGTGGTTCAGGAAAAAATCGTCAAGCGTTCGCGGTAGGTTTTAACACTTTTGTTACAGACCGGCAGAATTCCCGCTTGACAAAGCGGGGGAAAGCTGATATGATAGGCGCAAGTTAGATGAATCTAACTTAAGGCTGCTCTCCCACGGGCCGCCTTTCCCTGCGTCTGCGGACGCATTTTATTCACCCCATTAGTTAAATCACTCTAACTCAAGAGTCTCACGCGAAAGGAGTCCCCTATGAGCATTGTCATTCTCGGCGGCAACGAATGTATGGAGCGGCGCTATAAGGAGCTGTGCGAAAGCTACCGCTGTCAAAGTAAGATCTTCACCAAGCCAAACGGCGGTCTGCGCCGAAAGGTCGGAAGCCCGGATCTGATGATCTTTTTCACCAGCACGATGTCTCATAAAATGGTGCAGGGCGCAATGTGTGAGCTCAAGGGGCAAAACACGATCATTGAACGCTGCCACACAAGCTCACTTTCCGCGCTGCGCGGGATTCTGGAAAAGCACGCGGGAAAGGAGCTGTGCAATGTCTGAGAGCCTTCTTGTGCGCCAGTGCGCGCCGACGCTGGCCGGGATCAAAACCGGAAGCATCTTCTGCACAGACTATGAAGACCGGCTCACGCTCTGCCATGAGATCCGCCGCCTCAACCGGTGTCTGGGAAAAAAGGGACTTTGCCTGCTGCCGCTCCGCTGCCGGGGCAGAAGAGCGCTTTTGTATCTCTACCGCCCGGCGCGGCTGCGCCGGGACTTAAAGGACGCGCAGGCGCAGGCGCTTCTCTCGCGCGCGGGTTACTTGGCGGAAAGCCCGGGGCAGTGCATCGCAAGGCTCAGCCGCCGCCTGCGTGAGCAGCCGGAGTTTCCGCATGAAATTGGTCTGTTTCTGAGCTATCCGCCGGAGGATGTGCGCGGCTTTATTGAGCACAACGCCAGGGATTTCAAATTCTCAGGGCTGTGGAAGGTCTACGGCGACGAAGCGTCCGCGCGCGCGGCCTTTGCAAAATACAAGCGCTGTACGAGCCTTTACACAAGGCGCTGGCTGGCAGGCTCGCAGCTTGAGGAGCTTGCAGTCTCGGCCTGACGCGGGCAAAATTCCATCTCAGAAAGGAACATTTTTCATGAAAAAGACAGCAGTTGTTTACTGGAGCGGCACCGGCAACACCGAGGCGATGGCAAACGCCGTCCTGGACGGCATGAAGGACGGCGGCGCGGAGGCCGTGCTTCTTACCTCTGCAGAGGCAGAGGCAGGAAAGCTTGCCGCCTTCGAGGCCATCGCCTTCGGCTGCCCCGCCATGGGCGCAGAGGAGCTGGAGGAGACTGAGTTTGCGCCGATGTTTGAAGCGTGCAAGGGCGCGCTTCCGGGAAAGGACACAGCGCTCTTTGGCTCTTACGGCTGGGGCGATGGCGAGTGGATGCGCACATGGGAGGATGACTGCAAGGCCGCAGGAATCCGCCTCGCCTGCGAAAGCGTCATCTGCTGCGAAGCGCCGGATGAACAGGCGCTCGCTTCCTGCCGCGCGCTTGGGCTTGCGCTGGCAAAATAACTTTTTATTGCTTTTCCCTTCCTCTTAAATCCGGCGCGCAGATGAGCAAGGCTTCATCCGTGCGCCGGGATTTTTTGAGAGAAAATGGCGCAGACCGCCGCTGTTTTTGTCAAATATCTCAAAAGCAGGAAAAATTTTGCGAGAATTCTGTGAATCTTTCCGAAAAAATGCACATTGACGCAGTAGGTAATTTGTTGTATTATAGTGATAAAGAATCTGAGCGGAAAATGGTTGAAAGGAGGCGAACGCAATGACGTTCCGGAACACTGGTTTTGACAACATGATGATGCGAATGTTATTCTCCCGGGCATGTAATATGGCCAGGTGCTTTGGCATGCATTGCCGTACGCCTGAGAATGACGCTTGATTTAAGCGAAAGGCCATTTGCCCGGGAGCTTTTGAAAGCCCCCGGTTTTTTGCTGTTTGCAGCAGAAAGCGCCGCGCGCACCTGAGAGGACACACCGCTCAGCTTCCGCCTGACCCCAAAAAGCAATAATTTTAAATACAGAAAACAGAAAAGGAGACCGTAATATGAAACAGTTTAAAAAGCTTCTGACCCTGGTTCTGGCGCTGAGCCTGATTCTGGTGCTGGCCGCCTGCGCAAAGAGCGAAAGCGCCTCCGGCACGATCACCGTCGCCGCCAGCCCCACGCCGCACGCCGAAATTCTCGCCGAGGCCGCAAAGCTTCTGGCCGAAGAGGGCTGGACGCTGGAAGTCAAGGAATTCCAGGATTATGTGCAGCCGAACAACGTCGTGGAAAGCGGCGAGTTTGACGCCAACTACTTCCAGCACATCCCCTATCTTGAGAACTTCAATGTTGAGCAGGGTACGCACCTTGTAAACGCCGGCGGCATCCACTATGAGCCGTTCGGCATCTATCCGGGCACAAAGGCAAGCCTTGACGAGATCGCCGCAGGCGATACCATCGCTGTCCCGAACGACACGACAAACGAAGCGCGCGCACTGCTGCTTCTCGAGGCCAACGGCATCATCACCCTCAAAGAGGGCGCAGGCCTGACGGCAACGGTTCTTGATATCGAAGAAAACCCCTATGAGCTTGAGATTCTGGAGCTGGAAGCGGCGCAGGTCCCGCGCGTTAAGGACGAGGTCGCCTACGTTGTTCTCAACGGCAACTACGCGCTTGACGCAGGCTTCTCGGTTGCAAAGGATTCTCTGGCCTATGAAACCTCCGACTCCGACGCGGCAAAGACCTATGTGAACGTCATCGCCGTCAAGGAGGGCAATGAAACGAGCGACAAGATCAAGGCGCTGGTTTCGGTTCTCAAGTCTGAGGCCATCCAGAAGTTTATCACCGACACCTACGACGGCGCAGTCGTCCCCTTCACCGAATAATCTTGCGCGGCAGAGCGCACCGGAAGGCCGGCTGCGCTCTGTCTGCCTGTTCAAAAAACACAGAAACGAGGAATTTGATGGAACCGGTCATTCGATTAGAGCACGTTGAGAAAGTTTTTACCGACGGAAAGGACGAGCTGAAGGCACTGCGCGGCGTTTCCCTGTCGGTCGCACAGGGCGATATTTTCGGCATCATCGGTCTGTCCGGCGCGGGCAAGAGCACGCTGGTGCGCTGCCTGAATCTGCTTGAGCGCCCGACGGCAGGCAAGGTCTATATCAATGGGCGTGACCTCATGGCTCTGCCTGAGGCAGAGATTCGCCGCCAGCGCCAGAAGATCGGCATGATCTTCCAGCACTTTAACCTGCTGATGCAGCGGACGGTGCTTGGAAACGTCTGCTTCCCGCTGGAAATTGTCGGCATGAGCCAGAAGGACGCAAAAGCGCGGGCGATGGAAATGCTGAAGCTTGTCGGCATTGCCGACAAGGCAAACGCATACCCCTCGCAGCTCTCCGGCGGCCAGAAGCAGCGCGTGGCCATCGCGCGCGTGCTGGCAAACGACCCGGAGATCATCCTCTGCGACGAGGCAACGAGCGCGCTCGACCCCATGACCACGGAATCCATCCTCGCGCTTTTGAAGACGATCAACCAGACCCGCAACATCACCATCGTCGTCATCACGCACGAGATGAAGGTCATCCAGCAGATCTGCAACCGTGTGGCCGTGCTCGACGAGGGGCTTATCCAGGAGCAGGGTCTTGTCAGCGAGGTCTTCTCCAACCCGCAGACGCTGGCCGCCAAGCGGCTGGTGCTGGCGCGAAACGGCGAAAGCGGCCACGACAGTCTTCACATCGCCCTTCCGCAGGACGCGCAGGAGCTGGACTCGCTGCTGACATTTGTAAAGGAGCATCACTTGAAGGTATTGGAGGGAACGGACAATGTTTGAAGCCGGCATGATCACGACGCTTTTAGAGGGCGTGCGTGATACACTCTACATGGTTCTTGCCTCCACGGCCTTCGGCTATCTTCTCGGCCTGCCGCTCGGCATCCTTCTTTGCATCACGGGCGAAAACGGCATCCGCAAAAATGCCGCCGTGTACCGGGTACTGGACATCGTCGTAAACCTCATCCGAAGCGTTCCGTTTCTGATTTTGCTCATTCTCGTCTCGCCCTTTACCAAGTGGCTCGTCGGCAAGAGCTACGGCGCGACGGCGACCGTTGTCTCGCTCGTCATCGCGGCCGCGCCCTTTATCGCGCGCATGGTCGAGTCCAGTCTCAACGAGGTCGACCAGGGCGTTATTGAAGCGGCCAAGAGCATGGGCGCGAAGGACGGCACGATCATTTTAAAGGTTCTCATCGCCGAGGCGCGCACGTCGCTGCTGGTCGGCGTGACCATCGCCCTTGGCACGATTCTTGGCTACTCGGCCATGGCGGGCGTTCTGGGCGGCGGCGGCCTTGGCGATATTGCCATCCGCTACGGCTACTACCGCTATGAATCAGACATCATGTGGGTCACGGTCATTCTGCTCGTTGCCCTTGTGCAGATCTTGCAGGGCATCGGCATGCTTGTCTCGAAAAAGCTTGACCACAGAAGACACTGATCTGAACCCGGCTGCCCCGGAGGCCTTAAGCCTCCGGGGCATTTTGCGCGCAGAAGCCCGGTTTTGCCGCTTCTTTGCCGCAGGAGCGTAAAGTTTTTGCAAAAGTCTGTAAAAAATTCAGATTTCCTCTTGCTATTTTTCAAAAATGCAATACAATAGGGACAGGAGTTTTTTAAGCGCAGGAATGGTGTGGCCCTGCAAATTTAACGATCCATGCGTAGTCGAACGTTGCATGAGTAGAAATGACGCGTCAAGTACCGGTCGGATGGGAGGTTGCCGCCGGGCGAAGGAGCTGTTCCGCGGTGTCATTTCGCATCCGCTGTCAAATATGAAAACAGTTACGGCTGAGCTGTAAAAAATGTTTCATCTGCCGCATCAACCATATTTCCAACCTCCTCCCATCATTTTGATTAGGAGGCTTTTTTATGCTCAAAAATCAATCTGCCGCTGCCGCGCAGCCCCGCGCGCACAGTCTCAAAAATGTCCGCACGCTGGCTACCTGCGCCGTGCTGGCCGCCGTGAGCGTTGTGCTCGCGCGGCTCATCATCCCCATGCCGGACGTCTCCACGCGCTTTTCTCTGGAAGCCGTTCCGATGTTCCTGGCCGGTATGTTCTTTGGCCCTGTCCCCGGCGCGCTGGTCGGCTTTACCGCCGACATGGTCGGTACGCTCTTCTCCTGCTACGGCTATAATCCGCTGTTCTGTGTGCCGCCGATCCTCTATGGCCTCTGCGCGGGGCTGTTCCGTCCGCTGCTGGCAAAGAAGACCACGCCCGTTACCATCGCGCTGGCCTTTCTTCCGGCCATCGTCTTCGGCTCGATTCTCTATCAGAGCTGGTCTCTGGCGCTGGTCTATGGCGGCGAGGCCTTTGAGGCGTATTTTCTGACGAAGCTGACAACGCGCTCGATTCAGTTCGGCATCACGCTTGTGCTCGACGTGCTGGTCGTGTGGCTGCTGCACCGGGCAAAGGTCTTTTCCGCGGCAAAGCTCTGGCCGCCGGTCTCCGGCGCGCAGAAAAAGGGCGCATAGGCTTTGATTTTCAAATTTACTGATTTAGAAAGAAGATTTCAATATGACGCTTGAACAGGCACTGCATTATATTCATTCCGTCTGCTGGAAGGGAAGCATCCCGGGGCTCGAGCGCATCGAGGCGCTGCTTGACAAGATGAACCACCCCGAGCGGCGCTGCAAATTTGTCCACGTTGCGGGCACCAACGGCAAGGGCTCGACGTGCGCGATGCTTGCCTCCATCTTTCAGGCCGCGGGCTACAAGACCGGCCTTTATACCTCGCCCTATATCCTCCGCTTCAATGAGCGCATTCAAATTAACGGCCAGCAGATTCCGGACGAGGCCATCTGCGAGCTGACGGACTATATTAAGCCCCTGGCAGACTCGATCTTCGAGCAGCCGACCGAGTTTGAGATGGTCACGGCGCTGGGCTTTGAATACTTTGCGCGTGAAAAGTGCGACATTGTCATCTGCGAGGTCGGCATGGGCGGCGAGTTTGACGCAACCAACGTCATTTTGCCGCCGGAGGCCGCCGTGCTCTGCAACATCGGCCTTGACCATACCGAGGTTCTGGGCGATACGCTGGAAAAAATCGCGGCCACGAAGGCCGGCGTCATTAAGCCCGGCTGCGACGCGGTCATTTACCGCGAGCAGGCGTCTGTGGAGCAGGTCTTTGAAGAACGCTGCAAGACAGTCGGCGCAAGGCTTCACAAGGCAGACTTTGATTCCATCCGCCTGCTCTCCCATGATCTTACGGGGCAGGTCTTCTCCTGGGGCAGCTTTGAGGCGCTGCATCTGCCGCTTCTTGGCGCGCACCAGCTGCATAACGCCGCCGTCGCGCTGACAGCGGCGCTGGCGCTGCGCGCGCGGGGCTGGAAGCTCACAGACGAGGCCATCCGCAAGGGAATCGAAGCGGTGCAGTGGCCGGGACGATTCCAGATCATGCGCCAGAAGCCCCTCTTTATTGTAGACGGCGGGCACAACCCGCAGTGCATCGAGGCGCTGGTCAAAAACATCGACGACTATCTCAAGGGGCGGGCGCTGACCGTTCTGACGGGCGTTCTTGGCGACAAGGATTACCACTGCATGTACAAAGACGTCGCACCCTTTGCAAAGGAGTTCATCACCATCACGCCGGATAATCCCCGCGCGCTGGAGGCAGAAAAGCTTGCAGACTACCTTCGCCAGTTTGGCGCACCCGCCACAGCCTGCGCGCGCGTAGAAGATGGCGTTCGCCTTGCCATCGAGCACGCAGGCGAGGACGGCGTGGTGCTCTGCTACGGCTCTCTTTATATGATCGGCGACATTCATGCCGCGCTCGCAAGGCTTTCATAATCTGGAGACGAAACCCGGAAAATCTCAGATTTTCCGGGCGTTTCTGCCGCATCCGCCGCGTATACGACATCCCGCCGCAGGCTTGAGGAGAATTCTATGAATGCACTGATCCTGTACCGCTCTAAATACGGTGCAACCAGAAAATACGTCAACTGGCTCGCAGAGGAGCTGGAGCTTCCGTTTGCAGAGATTCAGAACATCACCATTGAGGAAATGGCGCGCTACGACACCATAATCTATGGCGGCGGCATTTACGGCACCGGCATTGCCGGAATCTCGCTGCTGCGAAAAAGCTTTCGCGCGCTGGAGGGGCGGCGGCTTGTGGTCTTCTGCGTCGGTGCGTTCCCATGCAGCGAGGACGCGCTCCGCTGGTTTGCACGGCACAATCTCAAGGGGCTCTACCCCGCTGCGCCCTGCTTTTTCTGCCGCGGCATCTGGGACCCTTCTACCATGGGGCTGCCTGACCGCATTCTGTACCGCGTTTTGCGCGGCCTGATCGGGCGTAAGCCGCCGGAGGCCTGCCACAGCTGGCAGCGCGCGCTTCTGGAGGCGGGCGATTGCCGCCAGGACTGGACAGACCGCGCCTGTCTCGCCCCCATCAAGGATTATCTTCTGCAAAACGAAAAGAAGCCCGAAGGCAAGTGACCAGCTTGCATTCGGGCTTCTTTTTTCAAAATATATGAGGGGAAAAATGAAAAAGTTTGTATCGCTTCTTGCATAATTATCTTATCAGGCGGTTATTAAAAAACTTAGAGGAAGATTATTAAATATGTGTGAAATGGGAAAAATTTTTCCACAGGCGCGGTACATGGCAAAGTTCACAAAAAAATAACAAACTCTTTGTGCAATCCCATTGACAAATCCGCGCAGCGGGTATAAGATGAAGAAAATGAATTAGCACTCGAAGGTAGAGAGTGCTAAAAGGAGTGAAGAGTATGAACGCACAGAAGTATACGCAGAAATCGCTCATGGCCATCCAGGCCGCACAGCAGCTGACAATTGAGAATCAGAACCAGCAGATCGAGCAGCTCCACCTGCTTGCAAGCCTCATCCGGCAGGAAAACGGCCTTGCGCCGCAGCTTCTCCGGAAGATGGACGTGAATCTTGAGAGCTTTGACGCCGCTGTTTTGCAGGAGCTTGGAAAGCTCCCGCGCGTGACAGGCTCTGGCCGGGAGGCCGATAAATACTATGTCTCGCGCAGTGTAGACGCAGCGCTCAGCCGCGCGGAAAAGCTTGCAGACGAGATGAAAGACGACTTCGTTTCCGTTGAGCACCTGATGCTCTCTCTCATCGAGACGGCAGACGCTACGCTTAAAAAGCTCTTTGAGACCTACCGGATCACAAAAGAGCGCTTCTTGCAGGCCTTGCAGGCCGTGCGCGGCAGCCAGCGCGTCACGTCCGACAGCCCGGAGGATACCTATGAGGCACTTTCCAAGTACGGAACGGATCTTGTCAAGCGCGCGCGGGAGCAGAAGATGGACCCCGTCATTGGCCGCGACGAGGAAATTCGCAACGTCATCCGCATCCTCTCAAGAAAGACAAAAAATAACCCCGTGCTCATCGGTGAGCCGGGCGTCGGCAAGACGGCCATTGTGGAAGGGCTTGCGCAGCGCATCGTCTCCGGCGAAGTGCCGAAGGCGTTGCAGGATAAGACGATCTTCTCGCTTGACATGGGCGCTTTGATCGCAGGCGCAAAGTACCGCGGCGAATTTGAAGAGCGGCTGAAGGCCGTCCTCTCGGAGGTCAAAAAATCCGAAGGGCGCATCATCCTCTTTATCGACGAGCTGCACACCATCGTGGGCGCGGGCAAGACCGAAGGCTCGATGGATGCGGGCAATCTCTTAAAGCCGATGCTTGCGCGCGGCGAGCTTCACTGCATCGGCGCGACAACGCTCGATGAATACCGGCAGTATATTGAAAAAGACCCCGCCCTTGAGCGGCGCTTCCAGACCGTTCTTGTGCAGGAGCCGACGGTAGAAGATACGATCGCAATTCTTCGCGGCCTTGAATCAAGATATGAGGTCTTCCACGGCGTCAAGATCACAGACCCCGCCATCATTGCCGCCGCGACGCTCTCAAACCGCTATATCACTGACCGCTTCCTTCCCGATAAGGCCATCGACCTGATCGATGAAGCCTGCGCCATGATCCGCACGGAGATGGACTCCATGCCAACCGAGCTTGACGTCATCAACCGCAGGATCATCCAGATGCAGATCGAAGAGGCCGCGCTTAAAAATGAGGACGACGAGCTTTCCAAAGCGCGTCTTGCCGAGCTTCAAAAGGAGCTGGCCGAAAACCGCGAGAGCTTCAACGCCATGAAGGCGCAGTGGGAAAACGAGAAGCAGGCCATTGGCCGCGTGCAGCAGCTGCGCGAGCAGATCGAGCAGCTCGGACGGGACATTGAGCTGGCCGAGAAAAACGGCGAATATGAAAAGGCCGCAAAGCTCAAGTACGGCGATCTGCCGGAGCTTAAAAAGCAGCTGGAGCAGGATGAAAAGCAGACCCAGAGCGCAAAGGGCTCGAACCTTCTTCGTAACAAAGTCACCGAAGAGGAGATCGCCAAAATCATCGAGCGCTGGACAGGCATCCCGGTCTCCCGGCTGATGGAGTCTGAGCGCGAGAAGCTTCTGCATTTGGAAGACACGCTCCATGAAAGAGTCATCGGTCAGAACGAAGCTGTGCGCGTCGTGGCCGAAGCAATTCAAAGAAGCCGGGCTGGCATTCAGGACCCGAACCGACCGCTTGGCTCATTCCTCTTCCTCGGGCCGACGGGCGTCGGCAAGACGGAGCTTGCCAAGACGCTGGCGCAGGCGCTCTTTGACGATGAAAAGAATCTGGTTCGCATCGACATGTCGGAGTATATGGAGAAGTTCTCCGTCTCGCGCCTGATTGGCGCGCCTCCCGGATATGTGGGCTATGAGGAGGGCGGCCAGCTGACCGAGGCCGTGCGCAGAAGACCGTATTCTGTCATCCTCTTTGACGAAATTGAAAAGGCGCACCCGGACGTCTTTAATGTTCTTTTGCAGGTGCTGGACGACGGCAGGATCACAGACTCGCAGGGAAGAACGGTTGACTTTAAAAACACCATCATCATCCTGACCTCGAACCTTGGAAGCCAGAATCTGCTGGACGGCATCGGCGCAGACGGAGAAATTACTGCGGATGCCAAGGCGCAGGTCGAAACGCTTCTGCACCGCACCTTCCGCCCGGAATTTCTCAACCGTCTGGATGAGATCGTCTTCTATAAGCCGCTCACAAAAGAGAACATCACGGGCATTATCGACCTGCAAATCGAGGCGCTGAGCCGCCGTCTGGCCGACAAGCAGCTCACATGCGAGCTGACAGACGGCGCAAGACAGCTCATCATTGACACCGCCTACGACCCGCAGTTTGGCGCGCGCCCGCTGCGCCGGTATATCCAGCACACGGTCGAGACGCTCATTGCAAAGAAAATTCTTGCCGGCAGCATCCTGCCGGGCGAGACGATCACCGTTGACGCAGAAAACGGCGAGCTTTTCCTCCGCTGAACCGGGAAAATACACAGGGATGTTTGCGTTATCCCTGTAGGGCGAGACCTGTGTGTCCCGCCGTTTCCACCGCGTAGGGGCGGGGCTCTGCTCCGCCCACATCCGCCCTTTACAGGACGCGCAGGCTGCAATTTCTTTGACAACAAAAGGGCCGGGGCAGTTCAGGAACTGCCCCGGCCTTCTGCGTTTTACAATTAAAACTCGTTTGTTTCCGGCATAATCAGCGCGGCGATCAGATAGACCCACAGGCTCAGCCCGCCCGCAAAGAGCAAAACGAGCGTAATCAGGCGAACCAGCGTCGCGTCGAGATTAAAATAGTGCGCAATGCCGCCGCATACGCCAAAAATCTTCTTATCCATAGATGCTCTGCAAAGTCTTTTAATTTCCATATTGCTTCTCCTTTTCTGCTGCAAATGCAGCCCTCTTTATTTTAAAATTCCATACGCTGCCTTGACCCGCAGGATTCGCAGAACGCTCTCATCGATTCGCGCCTGCGTAAGCGTCCCGTCCTGCAAGGCAGCCTTGACGGCCTCAAAGGCCTCCTGCAAATTCTGCGGCATGAGGATCATATCACAGCCCGCCAGCAGCGCCTTTACGGCGGCCTCGCCGGAGGTGTAGTGGTCGGTGATGGAGGCCATCTGGTGTGAGTCTGTAATTATGACGCCATCAAAAGCCAGTTTGTTCCGTAAAATTTCGGTAACAATTTTAAAAGAAAGGTCGCACGGCGTCTCATCGCCTGTTACCTCCGGCACGCTCAGGTGGCTCACCATCACAAAGGGCGCGCCCGCTTCCATGCCGGAAGCAAAGGGCAGAAAATCGCAGGCCTCCAGCTCTGCAAGCGTTTTTGTCAGGATGGACGTTCCATAGTGATCGTCCACAATGGCGCTGCCGTAGCCCGGGAAGTGCTTGAGGCACGAAACTGTGCCGCCCGCCTTTAAGCTGTCGGTCATGACGGAGACAAGCGAGGCGCAAAGCTGCGCGTCGCGGCCAAAGGCGCGCTCGTCTATGACCGCCGAAGCGCCGGAGGAAACGTCTGCCACGGGGGCAAAGTCCATGTTAAAGCCAAGCCCGGAAAGAGAAGCCGAGAGCGTCTGCCCGGCTTCATAGACGGCTGCCGGGTCTGCCGCCTGGCCGAGTGATTTCATAGAGCCGACCGTCTGCGCGCCAAGGGCGGCGTTGCTGCCGACTCTGCTGACCGTGCCGCCTTCTTCGTCCGTTCCCAAAAAGAGCGGAAGCTTGGAATAGGACTGCGTGTTTTGAAGCAGCTCGATGGTCTGCGCCCGATCCTCTAAATTTTTTGCAAAATAGATGATACCGCCGACGGGCATGCTTTCAAGCGCGGATTTTGTGGACTCGCCCGCGCGCGTGGCCGTTTCCACGCCCGTCAGAAGCTCCGGCGTCACATAAAACAGCTGCCAGAGCTTTTCGTCCTCTGTCATGGCCGCAAGCGTCTGGCGCGCCAGCGCGGCGGCTGCATCCGCTTCGGCGGCAGGCTGGTCTTCCTCCGGCGTCTGCGGCGCGGCTGCTTCCGGCTGCTGCGTCTGCGTGCCGGCCTCCGATATGATCTCCGCCGCAGGCGGAAGCGCGCCTTCATAGGCCTCCTCGCGCTCCGGCTGGGTGGGCGCAGCCTCTGTGGTGAAGACAGAGCTGGTCTCCAGCGCCGTGACCTCCTGCGGGGCTTTTTGCGGAATGGTCAGAATCAGCAGCGTGGCTGCGCCTGCAAGCAGGGCAAGGCTGAATAAAATAACAAGCGTTGTCAAAAGAGAATTGTGCCTGCGCTTCATATCAGTTCCTTTCTCCAAACAGGATATGCACGTGGCTTCTTACTTGTGGTACAGTGCGTGCGACTGGTAAACCGGCTCACAGGTGACATTCATGCCGAGCTTTTTAAAGACGTTCACATCAACCGAGGACAAAATGACCGACGAATGCACCTCGCCGCCCCGGAGCTTTCCAAGCGCCTCCATGGCAAGCTCCGCCGTCGGGTTGGTAACGGCAGACATGGAAAGCGCAATGAGCACCTCATCGGTGTGAAGGCGGGGGTTGCTGTTTCCAAGATGCTCGACCTTTAAGTGCTGGATGGGGGCAAGCACCATGGGCGAGATGAGATTGACATTGTCGCGGATACCGGCCAGCGTCTTGAGCGAGTTCAAAAGCGCCGCGCAGCTTGCGCCCATGAGCCCCGAGGTCTTGCCGGTAATGACGCGGCCATCCGGAAGCTCAATGGCAACAGCAGGATTTCCTGTCTGCTCCGCCTTCTCCCGCGCAGCCGGAACGGCCTTGCGCGCGGAAAGCTCCAGATGCAGCGAGTTCATGAGCATCTCCTGCTTGTGAAGCTCAGAGGCATCCGCCGTCCCCTTGCGCACGCCGACAGCCGTCGCAAAATAGCGGCGGATGATCTCCTGGCAGGAGGCCTCGCGGCAGGCCTCGTCATCGACAATGGCGCTGGCGATCATGTTGACGCCCATATCCGTCGGGCTCTTGTAGGGGCACTCGCCATAGATCGTGCGGAACATAGTCTCAAGCACCGGGAAGATCTCAATGTCGCGGTTATAGTTGACCGTTGTCTCGCCGTAAGCATCGAGATGGAAGGGGTCGATCATGTTGACGTCAGCAAGGTCTGCCGTCGCAGCCTCGTAGGCAAGGTTCACCGGATGCTTGAGCGGCAGATTCCAGACCGGGAAGGTCTCATATTTTGCATAGCCCGCGCTCACGCCGCGCTTATGCTCATGGTAGAGCTGGCTGAGGCACGTTGCCATCTTGCCCGAGCCCGGGCCCGGCGCGGTCACAACGACCACGGGGCGCGAGGTCTCGATATAATCGTTTTTGCCATAGCCGTCATCTGAGACGATCAGCGGAATGTTGGAGGGATAGTCTGCAATCGGGTAGTGCCGGTACACGCGCACGCCAAGGCTTTCGAGCTTGTGCTCAAATACCTCTGCCGCATGCTGGCCGCGATACTGCGTGATGACAACGCTCCCGACGTAAAGACCAATGGAGCGGAAGGCGTCGATCAGGCGCATGACATCCATGTCGTAGGTAATGCCAAGGTCACCCCTGCGCTTGTTGAGCTCGATATGCTCGGCGCAGATGGCAATGACGATCTCGGCCTGCTCCTTTAATTGCAGGAGCATCTTCATTTTGCTGTCCGGCTCAAAGCCCGGCAGAACACGCGAGGCATGAAAATCATCAAAGAGCTTTCCGCCGAATTCCAGATAGAGCTTGCCGCCGAACTGCTCGACGCGCTCAAGAATTTTTTTCGATTGCAGATCCAGATATTTTTTGTTGTCAAATCCAGTTTTCATCACGCCGTACCTCCATTCGCTCTCCAAAAAAGCCCTGTGCAGAAAAAACAAACACCCGGCCATAATACTAACTTGAGATATGATACCGTGAATCGCGCCGGATTGCAATCGCAGGGAGCGCAAAAATGCGCCAAAGATTTTCCTGCGCTTTTTGCGAATTTCCACAAGAATTTCAGAACCGGGCAAAACTTGACTTTACGGGGGAAAAACGCTATACTGAATTCAATATAATGGGGAAATATCCCCGGCAGAAGCACGAAATCTGGTGAAAGGATACGCAATGAAAAAACAGCAGGTCTACGGCAACGACAGCATCTCCGCGCTCAAGGGCGCAGACCGCGTCCGCAAGCGCCCGGCCGTTATTTTCGGCTCAGACGGGCTGGAGGGCTGCGAGCATGCCGTCTTTGAAATTTTATCAAACGCCATCGACGAGGCGCGCGAGGGGCACGGAACGCTCATCACGCTCACGCGCTACGCCGACCACTCCATCGAGGTCGAGGATTTTGGCCGCGGCTGCCCGGTGGACTGGAACGAAAAAGAGGGCAGATACAACTGGGAGCTGGTCTTCTGTGAGCTTTATGCCGGCGGCAAATACGACAACAACGCCGGCGGCGATTATGAATACTCGCTGGGTCTCAACGGCCTTGGCGCGTGCGCGACGCAGTATGCCTCGCGCTATTTTGACGCAGTCATCCGCAGAGACGGCTTTAAATATTCGCTTCACTTTGCGCGCGGCGAAATTGTCGGCGAGCTTCAAAAAGAGCCGGCCGACCGGAAGAAAACCGGCTCAACGTTCCGCTGGCTTCCCGACCTGGAGGTCTTTACCGACATCAACATTCCAAAAGAATACTATGAAGACACGCTCAAGCGGCAGGCGGTCGTAAACGCAGGCGTGACGTTCCGGCTGCGCGATGAGACCGCGCCCGGAAAGTTTGAGACCACGGATTACTGCTATGAAGAAGGCATTTTGGACTATGTGCGCGAGCTGACCGAAAATCAGGCGCTTACCATGCCGCAGTTCTGGCAGACCGAGCGCAAGGGGCGCGACCGCGCAGACAAGGAGGAATACCGGGTCAAAATTTCCGCCGCGCTTTGCTTTTCCAATCAGCTAAACCGCCTGGAATACTACCACAATTCCTCGTGGCTTGAATACGGCGGCGCGCCGGAGAAGGCCGCGAAAAATGCCTTTGTCTACGCCATCGACGCCTATCTCAAGCAGACCAACAAATATACCAAGTCTGAGTCCAAGATCACCTTCCAGGACGTGGCCGACTGCCTCGTTCTGGTCACCAACTGCTTTTCGACCCAGACCTCCTATGAGAATCAGACCAAAAAGGCCATCACCAACAGGTTTGTGCAGGAGGCCATGACGGAGTTTTTCCGCGAGCGGCTGCATGTCTATTTTATTGAAAACAAGCAGGAGGCTGATCGCATCGCAGACCAGGTGCTCATCAACAAGCGAAGCCGCGAGACGGCCGAGCGCCAGCGGCTGAACATCAAAAAGAAGCTGACCGGAAGCCTCGATATCTCCAACCGCGTGCAGAAGTTTGTCGACTGCCGGACAAAGGACGTCTCCCGCCGGGAAATTTATATCGTCGAGGGCGATTCCGCGCTTGGCTCGGTCAAGCTCTCGCGCGACGCGGAATTTCAGGGCATCATGCCCGTGCGCGGCAAAATTCTCAACTGCCTGAAGGCAGACTATGAGCGCATTTTCAAGTCCGATATCATTACCGACCTCATCCGCGTGCTTGGCTGCGGGGTGGAGGTGCAGACAAAAAAGACGAAAGACCTCTCAAGCTTCGACCTTGCCAATCTCAGATGGAACAAGGTCATCATCTGCACCGATGCAGACGTGGATGGCTATCAGATCCGCACGTTGATTCTGACCATGATCTACCGCCTTTGCCCCACGCTGATTCGCGAGGGCTATGTCTACATTGCAGAGTCGCCCCTTTATGAAATTAACTGCAAGGACAAGACGTGGTTTGCCTACACCGAGGCAGAAAAGGGCGAAATTTTAAAGGAGCTGGCAGGCAAAAAGGTCTCCATCAACCGCTCCAAGGGGCTTGGCGAAAACGACCCGGAGATGATGTGGATGACGACCATGAACCCCGAGACCCGGCGGCTCATCAAGGTCATGCCCGAGGATATGGCGCTTACGCAGCAGGTGTTTGATCTGCTGCTGGGTGATAATTTGCAGGGCAGAAAGGATCACATCGCGGAAAACGGCTATAAATATCTCGACCAGCTCGATGTGTCGTAGGGCGAAAAAAGGATCACAACATGGCAAAAAAGAAAACCGAACCCAAAATCAACAGGAAAATCGACCCACATGTGCAGGGCCTGCGCGCCGAGGTTTTGGAGCAGCCCATCTGCCAGACGCTCGAGCAGAACTATATGCCCTATGCAATGTCGGTCATCGTCTCGCGCGCCATTCCGGAGATCGACGGCTTCAAGCCCTCGCATCGAAAGCTTCTTTATACGATGTATAAGATGGGTCTGCTCACCGGCAGCCGGACAAAGTCTGCCAACATCGTCGGCCAGACCATGCGCTTAAACCCGCACGGCGACGCGGCAATTTATGAAACGATGGTGCGCCTTGCGCGCGGCAATGAGACGCTGCTTCACCCGTTTGTCGACTCCAAGGGCAACTTCGGCAAGGTCTACTCGCGCGACATGGCCTACGCGGCCTCGCGTTATACGGAGGCAAAGCTTGAGCCGTTCTGCCAGGAAATCTTCCGGGACATTGACGCAGACACCGTCGACTTCATGGATAACTACGACGGCACGATGAAAGAGCCGACGCTGCTGCCCACGACCTTCCCGAATGTGCTTGTGTCTGCAAACATGGGCATTGCGGTCGGCATGGCGTCGAATATCTGCTCGTTTAATCTTGCAGAGGTCTGCAAAACAGCCGTCGCCCTCATCCGGAACTCCGGCACAGACCTTCTTGAGACGCTCCCTGCGCCGGATTTCCCGACGGGCGCGGAAATCCTCTACGACGCGACCGAGATGCAAAAAATCTATGAGACCGGCCGCGGCAGCTTCCGTCTGCGCGCAAGATGGCGGTATCTCAAAGAGGGGAACATGATCGAAATCTATGAGATCCCCTACACCACCGCGACGGAAATCATCATGGACAAGGTCGCCGAGCTCATCAAGGCCAGCAAAATCCGCGAAATTGCCGATATGCGCGACGAGACAGACCTGAACGGCCTCAAGCTCACAATCGATCTCAAGCGCGGCACAGACCCGGAAAAGCTCATGCAAAAGCTCTTTCAGGCCACAACGCTTCAGGATTCGTTCGGCTGCAACTTCAACATCCTCATCGGCGGCATGCCGCGCGTGATGGGTGTGCGCGAAATCTTTGAGGAATGGACGGCCTGGCGCTGCGAGTGTGTCAAGCGGCGGGTCTATTTCCAGCTGCAAAAGAAAAAGGACAAGCTGCATCTTCTGAAGGGTCTTGGAAAAATCCTTCTTGATATCGACCGCGCCATTGCCATCATCCGCGAGACAGAGCTGGACGCCGAGGTCATCCCGAACCTCATGATCGGCTTTGGCATCGATCAGGTGCAGGCCGAGTATGTCGCGGAAATCAAGCTCCGCAACATCAACAAAGAGTTTTTGCTCAGCCGCCTGCAGGAGACGGAAGGGCTTGAAAAGGAAATTGAGGAGCTGGAAGCGCTCCTTGGCTCAGAGAAGAAGATCAAAGCCGTCATCTGCAAGGAGCTGGAGGCCGTCGCAAAGAAATACGGCCAGGCGCGAAAGACCCAGCTTGTCTATGACCATGTGGCAGACGAGCCGGTGGAGGCAGAAGTTCCGGATTATCCCGTGACCGTCTTCCTCTCGCGCGAGGGCTACTTTAAAAAGATCACGCCACAGTCTCTTCGCATGTCCGGCGAGCAGAAGTTTAAAGAGGGTGACGGCCTGCTTCTGAGCCGCGAGGCCACGAACGCGGAAGAACTTCTGGTCTTTACCGACCGCTGCCAGGTCTATAAGACACACCTTTCAGACTTTGATGACACGAAGGCCTCAAGCCTTGGAGACTATCTTCCCGGCAAGCTCGGCTTTGACGAGGGCGAGAGCTTCTTCGCCGCCGTCTTCCCCGGAGACTACGCGGGCAATCTTCTCTTTGTCTTTGAAAACGGCAAGTGCGCCAAGGTCGCGCTTTCCGGCTACGAGACCAAGACCAACCGCCGCAAGCTCACGGGCGCTTACTCGGATAAAAGCCCGCTTGCAGCCATCGTGGAGCTTTCGCAGGAGCAGGAGCTTGCGCTCTACGCCTCAGACGGGCGGGCGCTTATTTTCTCGACGGCACAGCTGGCCGTCAAAGCAACAAGAGCCACGCAGGGCGTGGCGGTGATGGCGCTCAAAAAGAACGCCGTCATTTCGCGCGCGCAGACGCTCACAGAAAGCGCCATCGCCAACCAGGCGCGCTACCGCGCAAAGACGCTTCCCGCCGCGGGCGCGCTTTTACGGCAGGAGGATACGGAGCAGCGGCAGCTTTCTCTTGATATTTAACGCATGGAGGTTGAGACATGAAAGCAAAGCCATTTTGGAGCATCGCGCGTTATCTGGGGCTGATGGTCATCGGAAACGCGCTGTTTGCGCTGGGCTTCGATCTGTTTCTGGTTCCGCATGCGCTGAACATCGGCGGTCTGAGCGGCATTGCCATGCTGATACAGTATCTGCTCGGCTCGGGAGGCATCGGCCTTTATTCGGCGCTTTTGAACATTCCGCTTTTCATTCTGGGCTACCGGTATATTGGAAAGAGCTTTTTCTGGGGCTCGCTGCTTGGCATGCTCCTGAACGCTCTTTGCATCGACCTTTTTGCCCTCCTTCCGCCCATTGAGGCCGAGCCGATGCTCTGCGTGCTTTTTGGCGGCGCGCTGGCGGGCGCGGGGCTTGGGCTGGTCTTTCTGACCGGCGCATCGACCGGCGGCACGGATATTCTCGCGCGGCTTTTGAAGCGGAAATTCCACGTGGAAAAGCTTGGCGTCATGACGCTTGCCACCGACGTGGTCGTCATGACGCTGACAGGTCTCGTCTTCGGCGACATCACCAAAACGCTTTACAGCGCCATCACGCTCTTTCTTTCGGCAAAGGTGCTCGACGCGGTGCTCTACGGTATGGATAACTCCTGCGTCGCCTTCATCATCACCGAGCAATACGAGCAGGTCTATCTCGCCATTGACAGGCAGCTCGACCGTGGCGCAACCTTCCTCGACGGGCACGGCGGCTATACAAAAGCGCCAAAGAACGTTCTGATGACCGCCGTCAAAAGCCGGCAGGTCTCTGAGCTGAAGCTTCTGGTGCAGTGCATTGACCCGGAGGCATTTATGATCGTGCAGCCCGCGCATCAGGTGCTGGGCGAGGGCTTTAAGCGCTACGGCGACGACATCTAGGGAAAAGGAGGCGGCAGGATGAAAAAATGGCGGCTTTGCGCGCTGGCAGGTCTGCTGGCGCTGGCGCTGACGGCATGCAGCCGCTTTATTCCCGCAAGCTATACCCGCGTCTCGGCGCACAGCCAGACACAGAGCGAGCAGCCGGACGCAAACGTTGTAAGCGTCGTGGACTACACCGGCCTGCGGCGGGCGATCCGCGATTTTGTGCGCGGCGGCGTGGAGCATGGCGTCATCCGCGTGAGCCAGTACGACGGAACGCTTGAGGAGGATCTTGCCGCCGCTGCCTATTCCGTGGCGCGGGAAGACCCGGCGGGTGCTTATGCGGTGGACTATATGACGCATGAGTGTACGCTGATCGTCTCCTACTATGAAATCCATGTGGACATCACCTTCCGCAAGACGCAGACGCCGCTTTCACAGATCTCCTACGTTGGCACGCAGACAGAGCTTCAGCGCAGACTCTGCGCGGCGATGGACAGCTACAGCAGCGTCCTGACGCTCTACGCCGGGTATCAGGGCGAGCCGGACTATGAGGCGCTGGCGCGGGAATACTATGAGCAGAATCCCGGCAAGCTCATGGCGCTGCCGGAGCTTACCGTGGAAAACTACCCGCAAAGCGGCGAGAGCCGCATCACGGAGCTGACACTCACCTATCCATACCCGGCCAGAACGCTGGAAAATATGGCCCAGCAGGTCGAAGACATTCTCAGCGCAGCCTCGGTCTATGTCCGCGTGCGCGAAAGCCCGTGGGAAAAGGTGCAGCTTCTGTACTCCTATCTCACCGAGCGCTTTTCCTATACCGAGCAGCAGACCGAGACGCCGGTCTACTCCCTTCTCTGCGAGGGCTATGCCACAAGCTGGAGCATGGCGCAGTGCTGGGCGCTTTTGTGCCGGGAGGCCGGGCTGGAATGCCAGGTGGTGCAGGGTCTGCGCGGAAGCGAGAGCTACTGGTGGAACGAAATCAGCCTGGATGGCCAGCAGTGGTATCATGTCGATCTGATGCAGGACGTTCTGAGCCAAAGCGGCCTTCAGCTCCGCTATGACGATGATCTGACCGGCTTCTACTGGGACACTGCCGCCTACCCCGCCTGCCCCAGACCCGAAGAGCCGCAGCCGGGCGCGGAAGCAGGCGAAGCGCCGGCTGACGCGCCGGAGCCGCCGGTTGAAGCAGGCGAGCCTGCCCCAACGCCGCCGGAGGAAAGCTCCGGCGCGCAAACGCCGGAGATGACCGAGCGAAGCCTGCACCGCAGTGAAAATAATGCTTGACTTTTTCCGGAACTCTGCTATAATGATACCTGCATTTGAGAAATGCGGGTGTAGCTCATCCGGTAGAGCGCCACCTTGCCAAGGTGGAGGTAGCGAGTTCGAGCCTCGTCACCCGCTCCAAAAAGATAACAGGCATTTGCCTGTTATCTTTTTTTATTGGCGCAGGCCTTTGCCAAACGCTCCGGTTTTTGACAGTCTTAAGGGGTACACGCGATCCGCGTGTACCCCTTCACACTGGCTGCTCCCTGCCAAAATGTGCTGAAAGCCTCAGATTCTTGCGACGCCGGTCTTTCTGGCCGCCTCGGCCACTGCCGCTGCAACCGCCGCGCCAACGCGCTTGTCAAATGCCTTGGGAATGATATAGTCTGCCGTCAGCTCGTCGTCGGAAATGAGCCCGGCCAGCGCTCTGGCGGCGGCCATCTTCATTTCTTCGTTGATGTCGCTGGCGCGCACATCAAATGTCCCGCGGAAAATACCCGGGAAGGCCAGAACGTTATTGATCTGGTTCGGGAAATCGCTCCGCCCGGTCGCAATCACAGCCGCGCCGCCCGCTCTGGCGTCCTCCGGGAAAATTTCAGGCGTCGGGTTTGCGCAGGCAAAGACGATCGCGTCGCGGTTCATCGTTCTGACCATCTCGGTCGTGACCGTACCCGGCGCAGAGACGCCGATGAAGATATCCGCGCCTACAAGCATGTCTGCAAGCGAGCCTGCCCGGCATTCCAGATTGGTCTTCTCAGCCATCTCCTCTTTGATCCAGTTGAGCCCCGCGCGGCCCTTATAAATTGCGCCGCTGCGGTCGCACATCGTGATGTTCTGAAAGCCTGCCGAAAGCAGCAGCTTCACAATTGCAATAGCCGCCGCGCCCGCGCCGGAGGTCACGACTCTGACCTCCTCCTTCTTCTTGCCAACGACCTTGAGCGCATTGGTAAGGCCGGCCAGCGTAATGACCGCCGTGCCGTGCTGGTCATCGTGGAAGATGGGGATGTCGCACTTTTCCTTGAGCTTGCGCTCAATCTCAAAGCACCGGGGCGCAGAAATATCCTCCAGATTGATTCCGCCAAACGAGCCCGACATCAGATACACCGCGTTAACAAATTCATCTACATCGTGCGTCTTGACGCAAAGCGGGAACGCATCGACATCGCCAAACGCCTTAAAGAGCACACACTTGCCCTCCATGACCGGCATACCGGCCTCCGGGCCGATGTCGCCAAGGCCGAGAACGGCCGAGCCGTCGGTGATGACGGCGCAGAGATTGTGTCTGCGGGTCAGCTCATAGCTCTTATCCAGATCCTTCTGAATCTCCAGACAGGGCTGCGCAACACCGGGTGTGTAGGCAAGCGAGAGATCCTCTTTTGTTTCCACAGGAACTCTGGTGCTGATCTCGATCTTGCCCTGCCACTGGCCATGCAGGCGCAGAGACTCTTTTGCATAATCCATGGAAGTACCTCCTTCGGGCGTGCTTGCAGAAGTCCTGCCGTGCGCAGGCGCACTTTTGTGCGGCAGGGGTGGATGCTCTGCAAGAATGATGTTGTGGGTTTGTCTGCTTTTATTTTGCCCTCTGGCGTGTCATTTGTCAAATGTAAATATTGCATAGACAGACATGGTTTTGTTATAAGTGTATTTTTTATGTGGATTGCTGTCAGACTTTTCGCCTCCGGTATGTGGCTTTTCGTTCGCTTTCGGGTGTGCGCCGCAGATTTTCCATGCTGCATCCCCGCGCAAAAATGAACAGTTGCAAAATTGCCCGGCAATTGGTATGATAAGGACATGGAGAAAAGAGTGTCTTATTATGTCAGCCGCAAGAATCTTCTTGTCTGGCTGAGCGCACTGGTCATGACGGCCTCGGCAGCTCTCCGCATCGCATATTCCTGCGGGAAAGGCGCAGATGCATCGACGATGTGGTTTCAAATCGTGCTGCCGGTTGCAGCCTGCCTGATCTATGTGCTCATCATTCTGTTAAGCGGGCGCGAGCGGTTTTACCGCACCGCCATTCCGGCCTTTATGCTGGCGGTCTATTATTGTGTGCGCGTGTCGGGCGCAACGCAGAATCTGAATCTGCGCTTTGTGATCTGGGTCGCCTATCTCGCAATCGCGGGCTTTTACGCCATGACTGTCGGCGGCCATACGCGCAACAACTGGGCGCTGGTGCTGCTGCTTGCTGCGGCGCTGGGCGTGCTTTTGTATAACCACCGGCAGACCTTGAGTCTGGCAGGCTGGAGCGACCGGCCGGTATTTCTGCCGGAAATTCTGTTTTTAACGGGCGGGCTTCTGGCTGTGCTTGCCATGCAGCCGCACGCAGACGGAAAATATCACCCCACCTGGGGCGACCGCTCAGACGGCCGCAGGGTACACGGCGTCAGCGCCATCCAGATCGTCAGTGCCTACATCATGCCGACGCGCGGCGGCGCGTCCAACGTCGTGCGCGACTCGATCGAAATTACCGCCATGGAGCGCTATATCCGCGAAAAGCGCCGCGCGGGGCTGACAAGCTTCGGCATCACGCATGTCTTTCTGGCGGCCTATGTGCGGACGGTTGCAAAATATCCCGCCCTTAACCGCTTCCTCTCCGGCCAGCAGACCTACAGCCGCGGCGATGATATCCAGTTCTGCATGATGGTCAAGGAGGAGATGCGCACCGACGCAAACGAGAGCGCCATGAAGCTCCATCTCAAGCCGAACGACAGCGTCGAGTCTGTCTACCGGAAATTCAACGACGAGGTCGTGCGCATCAAGGGCGCGTCAGACGCGAGTAACTTTGACAAGGTCGCAAAGCTTCTGTCGCTCATTCCGGGCGTGGTATTCAAGTTTGTGGTCTGGGTCTTGAAGACGATGGACTATTTTGGCCTGCTGCCAAAGTTCCTGCTGGAGGTCAGCCCCTTCCATGGCTCGATCTTCTTTACCTCGATGGGCTCGCTTGGCATCCCGCCGATCGTACACCATCTGTATGATTTCGGCAATCTGCCGGTCTTTGTCGCCTTCGGCTGCAAATACCGCAAAAATGAAATTGACATGGATGGCAACGTTGTCCAGCGTAAATATGTTGATTTCACCGTCAACACCGACGAGCGCATCTGCGACGGCTTCTATTTTGCAACGGCGCTCAAATACATGCGAAAGTTCCTCCAGCACCCCGAGCGGCTTGACGAGCCGCTGGACGAGGTCGTGCAGGACATCGACTAAGGCTATCAAAAAACTCTTTCAGAGTTTTTTAATAAATGCTTTCAACTTCTTTCGCGCAGAATGCGCGAAACTCTGCGAGGCTTTTACAGACGAATTTGCCCCGGACAGATGCTTCTGTCCGGGGCGATTTTTCGTTTTCTTTATGCCTCAACATCCACCGGGATGCCGTTGACCTCCACGCCGTCATCGGCGCAGATGAGAAGATACTTGACCCCGCCAATGACGCGCGTCTGGACAAGGTCTGTCCGCTCAGGGTTGACCTGCACGCTGACGTCGGGCGTCTTGAGCCGGAATTTTTTTGCGTCAATGAGATTTGCCGGGCTGAGCGCCGCGTCAAGGCCAAACTGCTGCTCAAAATCGACCTTGAATTTGGAAAGCTTCTCCTCCTCCACGCCGCAGCCGGAGAGCACATCCGCGACCTCCGCACAGCTGACCACGAGCGGCTCTTCCGCCTTCAGCTCCCGGTGCGCCTCAATTTCCTGGCGCAGCTGCTCATGCACCTTCTGCACCAGCGGAAGCGTACACGCGCTTTCAAGCGACTGGCTCAGAAGCTCACCAAACGACGCCTTCTGCGCCTCAGCCGGCGCGGGCGGTTCGAGCTTAAAAAGCGCCTGCACAAGCTCGGGGTGATTATCCGACAGATTATGCGAATAGTACAGGCAGTTATAAAGATTCGTCCGTCGGCCGTCAAAGGCCGGAAACAAAAAGCCAAGCTCCGGGCTTCCCACCGTGTAAGCCCCGCCCTGATTGTGAAATTCCTTTTCCTCCGCGTCATACCGGAGCGCCGCCTTGCCGGGCTTCACGGGGCAGATGGCGCAGAGGATGTAGGAGTAGACCTCGCTCGAATCGTCGAGCCTTGCGCCGTCTTTTGCCTTGAAGGGCACGTCGTAGCGCTCGTGCGCAAGCAAAATCAGGTAGTGGTCTTCCGTCTGCATGGCGCCGATGATCGTCTCATAAAGCTTTTCCAGCGCCTCGTCATCCTCCAGCGCGGAATTTTTGAGCGCCATCAGCAGCCGGTGCTCATCTGAGTCTGCGACCTGGCTTGTTTTGAAGCTCAGGTCGATGAGATTTTTCTCCTGCGTGCCGGAGAGCACGCGCTTGAAAATCGCCAGATAGTTTTCCTTGTCCTCCTGGCTCATAAGCGCAAAGGACTGGCGGAAGGATGAAATGATCTCGCCGCTTGCCGAAACATAGCAGCCGCGGATGGCCGTCATATTGGTGCGGTCCGGGCGAAGTCTTCGCCGCAGCTCGCCGATTTCTTTGGATGTCATAATGCGTTCTTCCTTTTCCTGATATTCAAAAGCAGACCAGAAAAGTATAGCACAGATTTTTTTATTTTTCCACTGTTCCGGCTGCATGAAATCTGATAAAATCACAGGGAACAAACGCCCTCCGCGCGCGTCTAATCAGCAAATCAGAAAGGAGCACCGTATGGAATACGATCAGAATTCTTATGCCTATTACCCCGGCGATGAGCCGGACGATGCAAAGCCCAAAAAGCCGCGCAGAAAACGAAACTGGAAGCTTTTGTGGCTGATTCCCGCCGCGCTTTTGCTTGCGGCTCTGTCGCTTGACTCGTTTTACACGCTGAAGGAAGACCAGTACGCCGTTATCACGACCTTCGGAAAGCCCTCGATGGTCTCGGCCTCCGGCCTTCAGATGAAGATTCCGCTCGTGCAGCGCGTGAAGCTCGTCTCCAAGTCCATTCAGGGCTTCCCGCTCGGCTACCGTGTGGAAAGCAACGAATCGGTGGACGAAGAGTCTCTCATGATTACCTACGATTATAACTTCGTGAACGTCGATTTTTATGTCGAATACCGCGTGACAGACCCGGTCAAGTACCTTTACAATTCCAGTGACCCGGTCGGCATTCTCAAGATGCTCTGCCAGAGCTACATCCGCGACACCATCGGCCTTTATAATGTCGACAGCGTCATCACCACCGGCAAGAGCGAGATTCAGGCCGAAATCAAGGAAAAGGTCATGAACCGCCTGGAGCTTGAAGACCTTGGCATTCAGCTCACCAATCTCACCATTCAGGACGCCGAGCCGCCCACGCTTGAGGTGCAGCAGGCCTTCACCGCCGTCGAGACCGCCAAGCAGTCTGCCGACACGGCAGTCAACAATGCCAGAAAATATGCCAACGAGGTAACCCCCGCCGCCAGCGCCGACGCAGACCAGATCATCAAGCAGGCCGAGGCCTACCGCGAGAGCAAGATCAACGAGGCAGAAGGTCAGGCCGCACGCTTTACGGAGCTTTTTGCCGAGTATCAGAACTACCCGCTCATCACCAAGCAGCGGCTGTTTTATGAGGCAATGGAAGAAATTCTGCCGGATATGAAGCTCTACATCGTAGACAGCCAGACCGGCGTGCAGACGGCGCTGCCGCTGGAATCGTTCGCAAACATCACAGCAGGCACACAGGAAGGAGGCGCTGACAATTGAAAAAGATTCTGAAAATCATCCTCCCCATCGCGCTCATCCTTGCGCTTGTGATCGTGCTGGCAGGAAGCCTTGTCGTGACGCAGGCAGACGAATACACGATCATCCGCCAGTTTGGCGCAGTTGTCAAAATTGTGGACACGCCGGGCTTGAGCCTGAAAACGCCCTTTGTCCAGTCGGCAAGCACGCTTCCGAAGGCCACGATGCTCTATGACCTTGCCGCAAGCGACGTCATTACGTCGGATAAAAAATCGATGGTCGCCGACAGCTTTGTCCTCTGGAAGATCACAGACCCCCTGAAATTCATCCAGACTCTCTCCGGCAGCGTGGCAAACGCCGAGGGGCGCATCAATAACGTTGTCTATAACAGCCTCAAGACCGTTATCAGCTCCATGAAGCAGGAGGACGTGATCTCCGGCCGCGACGGCGAGCTTGCTGCGGCGATCATGGAAAACTTTCAGGAAAACTTCGGAGACTACGGCATCACCGTCCTTGCCATTGAGACCAAGCGCATTGACCTGCCGGATGAAAACAAGGCAGCCGTCTATGAGCGCATGATCTCTGAGCGCGGCAACATCGCCGCCTCCTACACCGCAGAAGGCGACGCCGAGGCAAAGCAGATCCGAAGCGAGGCCGATAAAGAGGCCGAGATCACCCGCTCCGAGGCCAGAGCCGAGGCTGAGCGCATCAAGGCAGAGGGCGAGGCTGAGTACATGCGCATTCTCTCGCAGGCCTACGACACGCAGGAGGAAGCCGATTTTTACGAGTTCATGCGCGCGCTCGACATGGCGCGAAGCTCCATGGCCGGCGGCAACAAGACACTCGTCGTTTCCGCAAGCTCCCCGCTCGCCCAGATCTTCACCGGAGAATAACCCCGCCCGCAGGCAAGCGCTCTGCGCGCCTTTCCGCCCCACCACAGAACGGAGGTTTTTTATGACGCTTTATTTGCAGGAAGAGCTTTTTTCCTTTGACCATTTTGACATCTGGGATGAAAACGACAACGTTGTCTATCAGGTCGGGCGCGAGTTTTTCACCTTCGGCCGAAAGCTCATCCTCGAAGACGCCAGCGGGCAGGAGCTCGGCTTTGTGCAGCACATTCCCTTCTCCATCCCCTGCTCGTATGAGCTGGCCGCGCCAAATGGCAGCGTGCAGCTCGACCGGCACTTTTCCCTCTTCTCCCAGCGCTACAGCATCGACAGCCTCGGCTGGGAGGTACAGGGCAGCTTCATGAATCTGGACTTTTCGATCACCTGCGGCGAAAAAACGATCGCGACGATCGAAAAGGCCTGGCCTGCGTTCCATGACCGCTACCGGCTGGAGATTGCAGACCCCAAGGATGCCCTGCTTGCCCTCATGGTCGTGCTGGCCATCGACGTGGAGTCGGAGCGCCACAACTAGAAAAATTATACCAAAACTCTTTTAGAGTTTTGGTATAAAGGGTTTGCAGCCCGCTGCATTTTTATGGATTCTTTACGAAGTTTTCTATTGACTCTTTTGGAAAGTCGCACTATAATACGTCCTGCAAGCCTGCAATGCCATGCGCCAAGGCGCAGGCAGACAGATCAACTTTGTTCATCGGAGGACTGTGCATCGCAATGCACGAAGCGTTTTCGCTTCCTGGTCGGAGAAGATGTCGAGTGCGCTCGGTTTTTAACCGGGCGCACTCTTTTTATTTGCCCGACACAGTAAAAAGTTTTGGGCAAAAGCGTTTTATTTCAGGAGGAAAGTATGGACTTACTTAAAGACAACGTCAAAAAACTATATTTTAAGTATCTGGCGGCGGCCTTCGGCTCGTCGCTCATCAGCACAATCTATGGCTTTGTGGACATGATCGTCATTGGCCGCTATGAAGGCCCAGCAGGCTCGGCGGCGATGGCCGTCATCTCCCCGATCTGGAACATCATTTTCAGCCTCGGCCTGCTCTTTGGCATCGGCGGCAGCGTCTACTTTGCAAACATCCGCGGCCGCGGCGCAAAGGACGGCGAGGATGAAAACGAATACTTTACCGCCGCCATCCTTGGCGCTTTGATCTTCAGCATTCTCTGTACGCTCGTCTTCGTCTTTTTTGACCGGCAGATCTTAATGCTCTTTGGCGCAAGCGAGGACATGATCCCGCTCTGCAAAAAATATCTGCTGCCCGTGAAATTTGTCATTCCGACCTATCTTTTCTCGCAGGTCTTTTCCGCTTTTCTCCGCAACGACGGTAACCCTGCCCTTGCAACCATCGCCGTCTTATCGGGCGGCATCTTCAATGTCTTCGGTGACATTTTCTTCACCTTTACGCTCGACATGGGCATGTTCGGCGCAGGTCTTGCCACGGCGATCGGCAATCTTCTTTCCACGCTCGTCATGTGTACGCACTTCCTGCGCAAAAAGAACACCCTTCGCCTCGTGCGCGTCAAGGGCTATCTGAAAAAGACAAAGGATATTGTCGTAACCGGCTTTTCCTCGTTCTTCATTGACGTTGCAATGGGCATCGTGACGGCGCTTTTGAATAACCAGATCATGAAATACGCCGGGGCAGACGCGCTGGCCGTCTATGGCGTGGTCGTATATGTGAGTACCGTGGTGCAGTGCTGCGGCTACAGTGTCGGCCAGGCCGCGCAGCCCATCATCTCCAGCAATCTCGGCGCGCGCGAATTTGGCCGCATCAAAAAGACGCTTCGCTATGCCATCTTTGCAGCCTGCGGCTTTGCCGCGTTCTGGACGCTTGCAACCATGCTCTGGCCGACGGAAATGATCTCGCTTCTGATGGACGCCACGCCGGAGGTTCTTGCCATCGCGCCAAGAATCGTGCGGCTCTACGCGCTTACGTTTATCCTGCTTCCCATCAACGTCTTCTCAACGTATTATTTCCAGTCGCTCATGAAGCCCGCGACGGCCTTCATCATCTCCATCGCGCGCGGCGCGGTGGTAAGCGGCGGGCTGATTCTGCTGCTGCCGCTCATCCTGGAAGCGGACGGTCTCTGGCTTGCCATGCCCCTGACGGAGCTTCTGGTCTTCTTTGCCGCTGTCTTCTTCATGCTGAAATATACCCGTGCGCTTGGCGCAGAAGGCGTCTGAGACCGCAAAAATATCATGTGCGCTCGGTTTTTAACCGGGCGCACGTTCTTTTTATATGATTCTGTTTTCATTCCCGGCCTGTCAGAAATCCGGTGTGCTCTCGCGCAGAAGAAGCAGCTCCGCATTGGCCGCGCGGAGCGTTGCCAGCGCGTCCTGCGCGTCGTCTGAGAGGATCAGAAGCTGCGGCGCAAGCGTCTGCTGCGCGGCATACTCCGCCGAAAGCAGCTCCTGCGGGCGCGTAATGACGCGAAAATCCTCCACCCCATCTGCCTGAGACTCCGTCAGAAGCGCCAGCAGCGACTTCCGGTTCAGCACGCGGCAGAGCGCCTCGTTTGCGCCTTGCAGCGCGGCGGGTACATCGGCGCAGTCCTCCTCCACGCACAGCCCAAGCACATGCCCCGCCGCATAGAGCGCGCGCACCAGCGCAGGGTCAGCTTCAATTTCCGCCTCCGTCAGGAAAAATGCGCCGCGCAGCTCCTGCTGCGCCAGAAGCGCGGCATTCTGCGCCATCGTCTCAGCATTGGTAAAGGCAAGATAGACGCTTGCAGGCGGCTGCTCCGGCTCCGGCTCAGGCTCTGGCTGCGGCTCTTTCACAGGCTCAGACTGCGCGGGCGGCGCGCTTGTTTCGCCGCCTCCGGTGGTCATCTGCTCGATGCGGTAGGAGATCAGGCTCTCCGCCTTTTCAACAAACAGACTGTCGTCATAGACCTCGCTGCCGGTCGTAAAGCGGAGCACAGGGTAGCCGCTTTCGCTCGTGAGCATGCTGACCTTGAGGCCAAAAAACGACGCGCAGTAGACCAGCGGCACATAGAGCGTACCGTTGCGGAAGGTGGTTGAGACGGTTTTGACGTTTCCATCCTGATCTTCGACCTTCCCCTCGGCCAGATCAAACACCAGTCTTCTCTGCCGCGTAAAGAGAACAAACGTCTGCGCCGAGGCATTATAGGCCGGAATCACGCCGCCGGGCGAAGCATCAAAGACGGTATAGGGAACGTAAATGCCGGAGCTTGTCTCATAGGGAAGCTCGGAGAGCGTCAGCGGAATGGTATCGTTGACGGCAACAAAAAGAAGCTCTCCCTCCGCAAAAATCGGCACACAGAAGCCAGCGCACAGCAAAAGCGCCAGCGCCAGCGACAAGAGCCTTCTTCCGCGCATTGCAAATCCCTCCCGCATTCTCTGAATATGACACAGTATATCATAAAATGCGCCGCGCGGCAAGCAAAAGCGGTTGCCCGCCAGCTTTTGGTGTGATATACTACCCAAAAAGGAGGCCGGACACATGCAGAGGATCGAAAAGGAAAACTACTATCTGGACATTGCCGAGACCGTTCTGGAGCGCTCGACGTGCCTGCGGCGGCAGTATGGGGCAATCATCGTCCGCAACGACGAAATCGTTGCAACGGGCTACAACGGCGCGCCGCGTGGCCGGAAAAACTGCTCCGACCTTGGCCACTGTGTGCGCGAGCAGATGCAGGTTCCGCGCGGGGAGCGATATGAGCTTTGCCGCAGTGTTCACGCCGAGGCCAACGCCATTATCTCTGCCTCGCGCAACGAGTGCATCGGCGCAGACCTCTATCTTGTCGGCCACGACGCGCAGAGCGGCGCGATTTTAAAGGACGCAACGTCCTGCTCCATGTGCAGGCGGATGATTATCAATGCAGGTCTGCGGCGCGTGGTCGTGCGGACGGGGGCGCGCGATTTTACCGTTGTCCCGGTGCAAAGCTGGATCGATCAGGACGACACACTGGAATAAATTTCTCCAAAGCTGGCAAAGCTTTCTTTGAGCATTCTTGCACAACCAAAGGAGGCAAAGCCATGGTAAAAGGAATCAACCGGCAGGTGATCGTTGTGCGCCCGCCGGATCAGGCGCTCTTTGAGCAGGCTATTTTTCTTCTGCGCCCGGATGCGCAGCAAAGCTGCAACGTAACGCAGGATGAGCTGCTCCAGCAGGCACAGGCCGCTGCCCGGGGCTACAGCACGGCGCACATTCCCGGCGCAAGGGCGCGCGCAGGCTTGGCCTCGCGGCTTTTCTGGGCGCTGGCCGGCGGCAGCGCGGTGGGGCTGGTCTGGGCGCTGAGCGCGCTTTTCTAGCCCAACGCGGCACACCAAAAATCTCGCAAAATTCGTGCCATACACGGCGCATCAACAGGTTCAAGCATGAATATCGGGGGGTCAGGCGCATAGCACCTGACCCCGATGCAGCGTGCCGAAAAAGTATTTTCGCCCCGCTGCGGCAGTTTTTCAAACTTTTAAAAAAGTTTGAAAAACTGGTTCGATTGAACGCGAAGGGGGCTTTTTGCCCCCTTCACCCTTCCCCCGCTGCTCTGTCCCGGCGGTCTTTGAGAGCGTTTTTGACAATCATGAATATCGGGGTCAGGCGCATAGCGCCTGACCCCGATATTCGTTATGGGATTACGGGATTCAAACAGAAGAGGGTTTGTTTATCCTGGTAAAAGCGGCTTTGTGCGCGCTCAGACCATCTCATCGAGCGTCAGCTTGAAGACCTCAAGCATGTTGCGGCAATCCTGCTCGTAAATCTCGCCCATGTTGGCAACCTGGATCATGCCCTGCTTGGCATAGTCGCCCTTGCCGATGTAGAAGGTGTAGCCGCGCGCTTCCATCTTGTCGAGGAAGGTCTGTGCGTCAACGCCAGCCGGCAGGAACACGGAGGTAACGGTGTTGGACATATGCTCGTTCAGAAGCAGACGGCAGCCGAGCTTGACCAGACCCTCGCGGATGATGGACGAGCAGCGCTGATATCTTGCAATACGGCCAGCAAGCGTCTCAACCTCCAGCGCATTGGTCAGCGCAACGTTCAACGGCCAGAACAGGTTGACGTTCGGCGTGTTGGGCGTCTGATGGGTGTTCTTTGCGGACTGATAATGCTTGTACAGGCTCAGATAGACGTTCTTGCACTGCGCAGCGGTCAGGCTCTCAAGCAGATCCTTCTTTGCGCAGATGTAGGCCGAGCCGGGGTATGCGCCGAGGCACTTGCCGCCGACGGAGGTACAGATGTCGATATACTTGTCGCAGACGTCGATGTTTTCACCGGCTGCTGCGGAAACGCAGTCAACGTACAGGCGCTTGCCATACTTCTGCGTCAGCTTGCCAACCTCGCCAACGGGGTTGATCATGCCCGTGCAGGTCTCGTGGAAGACCATCGCAACGACCTTGACCTCAGGATGCTCGGACATCATCTTTTCGATGACCGCAAGATCCGGATACTCGCCCCACGGGAATTCGCAGTCGACCAGCGGAATCTGATACTTATCAATGATCTCAAGCAGACGCTCGCCAAACATACCATTGCGGATCAGCATCACTGCGTCGCCCTCCTGGAAGAGCGAGGAGAGAACTGTCTCGTTGGAGGACGTACCCGAGCCGGAAACGATAACGCTGTAATAGGAGTCATCCGCGTTGAACAGCTTCAGGATCTTGCTCTGCGTGTCCACAAACATTTCCTCAAATTCCTTGCTTCTGTGGCAGATGTCATAGTGCAGAAGTGCTGCGCGAACATTATCCTTTACCATGACAGGCCCCGGACTAAACAGTTTGGTCATGCTCATTTTTCAGTTACCTCCATATAATAATAATCATATGCATTCCCGCGCTGGGGGGAATTACGAAATAGGATTTGCTCCGCGCCGCGCGCAGAGCCCTTTGCGCCGGTTCTCCGGCAGCGCCTTACTTGCGGCGGATAATGGCAGCAGCCGGGGTGTAGGCCGGGTCAAGATCGAACGGATACATGTTCTTCGGCAGCTTCTTCCACTTCAGGCGCTTGAGATTGGACGCGCCCGCGCCCGGCGTATCTGCCGCGCAGATGAGCCCCGCGATCGGGCCATACGGCACGCGGAACGAGGTATTCGCCTTGACCACGATCAGATCATACAGCTTCGGCTCAATGCCAAAGTGGCGCAGAAGCTGCGGGTCACTGGACGAGGCCACAGGGTTTTCGCAGACCATGATATCGATCGTGCCAAAGCGGAGCACCGCCGACTTTCCGACATGGCCGGGGAAGCCCTTGCCTGCCGGGCCCTCCTGCACATAGTCGCCGTCGTGCAGCGAGCAGACCTTGCCCCTTGCGACAAGAGGCCCTGGCATGTCGGGCGTGATCTTTGCGCCGACCGAGAACTCGGCATAGTTTCCAACGCCGACCTCAAAGGCCTTTGCGGCGGCCTCCGGGTCTTTGACAAAGAAGCCGCAGGTCGCGCTTGAGCCGCGCTTCATCATGTGCAGCGCCGCGATCACGCTGTCGCCGACTGCGCCGCCGTTGGTCGAGTCCGCAGAGTCGACCAGAATGACCGGCTTCGGCACAGTGGGGTCTTCTGCCTTGTCGATGACCTCATCGACCGACATCAGCTCCGGCCAGTAGCTGTCGCGATGGTCAAAGAAGCGCTTTGCAAGCTCGTCGGTATACTTTTTGGCGACCGCCTCCTCGGCGGCTACCACGGTAACGGTCGAGCCGATGGGGTCAATGTCCAGCCAGGGCTGCACATTGAAGACCGTAAAGTCCAGAATTGTGCCATCCGCAATCAGCGCCTTTCCGTAGTCGATCACGCTCTTGAAGGGCTCTTCCAGCGAGGTATAGCCCGCGGGCGGGGTCAGAACCGGGAGAATGGTGGAGGCCTGGCAGGTCGGCGCACCGGCAAGCTTGCGCATGCCAAGCGTACCGGCGCGGTAGCCGGTCTGGTAGAAGTCCACGTGCGGATAAGACTGATAGCCGCAGACGATGTCCGCGTTTTTCAGAATCCTGTCGGTGATGTTGGCGTGCAGGTCAAAGGAGGCCGCAATGATCACGTCCTCGCCGACCAGGCCGCGCAGATACGCCAGCAGCGCGCCGCAGGCGTCGTCCTCAGAGACGGTGCTCGTTGCGCCGTGCAGCGAGGCAAAGATGGCGTCGACCTTTCCGGCCTCGTCCAGCGTCTTTTTGACGCTGTCCATGACCAGCTGCAAGGCCTCGTCGCACACGCGGCCGCCAGAGCCACTGTACAGAGAGATGCTGGGGATCACGACCGCACCGGCCTCTTCTACGGCGTCGATCATGCCATGGAACGCACACGGGAGCGGCTTGCAGGCGTCATAGGCGGCCTGCCCCATCTCACAGCGCTGTCCCCTGAATTCCGCCAGCCCGAAGGGCTGCGGATTAAACGTATTGCTTTCCTGATGGAATTCGCAGATTAGTACGCGTTTTCTTTCATTCATAATCAGAAAATCCTCCTGCTTTCAGTCCCGCTCAAACAGAGGCTTGAGCGCGCAGAACAGACGTTCAAACCTGGCGTATGCTTTTTCATAGACTGCAACATTCTCCGCGATTGGTTCATAGCGATGCGCAATCGTGATCTTATCCGCAACGTCAGAAAAATCCTTGCACACGCCAAGGCCGACGAGCACACAGTAGGCCGTCCCGATCGCGCCGATGTGCTTGGTCGCGCACGGCACATTGACCGGGCGGTTGAGAATGTCCGCCAGCATCTGCATCCAGACCGGGCTGAGTGAGCCGCCGCCGATGGCCGAAAATTCATCCGGGCAGGCGATGCCCTTTCGCTCGACCATCTGCGCGTTGTTCATTTTCAGCGTGTAGCAGATGCCCTCCATGACCGAGCGCGTCATATGCCGCCGGTCATGCTGCGAGCCAAGATTCCAGAATGTGCCGCGTGCCTCCGGCCCGACGGGCGGGCGCTCGCCATAGAACCAGGGCGTTGCAATCAGCCCCTCCGAGCCTGCGGGAATTTCAGCAAGCTCCTTGGTAACATAGTCAAACACACCGCCGCCAAGCGCCTTTGTTTCCGCCGCATAGAAGCGGTGGACTGCCCAGTTGTAGCTCAGGCCGATTGCGTTCATCGCGGCAAGCGAGATGTCACTTTCGGTATCAAAGGGAGAAATGTACAGCTCCTCATGCGAATGCGGCACACAGTAGCCGATCCAGCCGGAGGTGCCAAAATAGATATGCGCGCTGCCGGGCTTTGCGCTGCCCGAGCCGATCGCCATCGCGGGGATATCGCCGCAGCCGCCAAACACCGGCACACCGGGCACAAGCCCCATTTCCTCCGCCGCAGCCTCTGTGACGCGGCCAACCAGCTCGTGGCTGTGAACCCATTTCGGGAACTTATCCAGAGACAGACCGGCAAAATCCAGAATTTCCGAATAAAGCTTCTGCAATTCCGGGTCAAAGGAGCGGACAAAGGAGTTCGTGATATCCATAGCGCTCTCGCCGGTCGCCTTCCATTTCAGGTAGGAGTTTGCCTCGTGGATGACCACGGCCTTCTCATAAAGCTCCGGGCAGTTCTCGCGGAACCACATGAGCTTCGGCCAGTAGTCTGCCGCGCAGAAGAGCTCCTTTCCAAAATGCTCATTGAGGCGCTTTGCCTGGTCGGCGGCGCGGCCATCGAGCCAGATGATGCTGTTGTGCAGCACATGACCGTCCTTGTCCAGCGGAATGATGCCCTTCCACTGGCTTCCGAACGCTACGCCCTTCGCATTTGCGGGGTTTGCGCCGCAGCTGGCGAGAACCTGCTTTGTGCCGCTGCAAACGCCGGCCCAGTACAGCTCCGGGTCCTGCTCCGCCCAGCCCTCATGCTCCACAAAAAGCGGATACTCCGCAGTCTCGGTTGCAAATACCTCGCCCTGCATGCTCACCAGCGCGACCTTTACGCCGCTGGTGCCGAGGTCATAGGCGATGACAAATTCTCTGTCGTTCATACCCTCACCCCTCGCAGCCTTCACAGCCTGCGCAGGGCGTCTGCGCGGCAAATTCCTGCGCCGTCATGGCCTTGTGGCAGCATACATAGTGGCGCGGGGAAATTTCGCGTCTTTCGGGAATCTCCGTCATGCAGCGCTCGTCTGCATAGACGCAGCGCGTATGGAATACACAGCCGGAGGGCGGGTTTGCGGGGTCGGGCGCATCGCCGATCTTCAGATTCAGCTTGAACGCCTCGTCGCGCACGCCCTTGGCGATGCTCGGCGCAGACTCCAGAAGAACCTGCGTGTAGGGATGCAGCGCGTTGGAATAGATCTCTGCGCTGGGCGCTTCCTCCAGAATGTGCCCGGCGTACATAATCATGATGTGGTCTGCAATCTGGCGGACGACCGCAAGGTCATGCGCGACAAAGAGCATGGAGAGCTTGAACTCATCCTGCAAATCCATCAGCAGATTCAGAACCTGCGCCTGAAGCGAAACGTCAAGCGCGGAAATGGGCTCGTCGGCAAGGATCAGCTCAGGCCGCTCGACCAGCGCGCGGGCAATGACAACGCGCTGTCTCTGGCCGCCGGAAAGCGACGACGGGTTTCTGTACATATAGTCCGCGTCCAGACCGACCTTCTCCAGCGTCTGCGCAACGCGCTTTTCGATCTCCGCCTTGTCCGTCATGCCGCCAAGCAGCAGCGGCTCAGACAGCGACTCCAGAATCGAAAAACGCGGATGCAGCGCGGAAACGGAGTCCTGGAAGATCATCTGGACCTTCTTGCGCATCTCGCGCCGCTCCTGCTTGTTCAGCTCGTTGAAGTTCTTGCCATAGAAGCAGACCGTGCCCTCGGTCGGCTCTTCGATGCCGAGCAGGACGCGAAGCAAAACTGTCTTGCCGCAGCCGGACTCGCCGACCAGCGCGACCGTCTCGCCGGGCATGATCTCGATGTCGATGCCGTCTACCACGTAGCGCGTGGCGACCTGCTTGTTGAAGAAGCCCTTACGAATGGGGTAATGCTTTTTTAAATTTGTAACTTTCAGAATCGGTTCAGCCATAGCTCATTCACCTCAATCCAGACGTGTATCCTGCGATGTCTCATAATCCATCAGCGGGTAGTGGCAGGCGACCAGACGGTCGTCGCTGATGTGTACCAGCTCGGGAATTTCCTCGAAGCATTTGGCCTGCGCCCACTCGCAGCGCGCTGCAAACGGGCAGCCCTTGGGCGGGTTTGCCATGTTGGGCGGGAAGCCGGGGATGGATTTCAGACGCTTGGTCTTTCTGGCCTCGAGCAGCGGCACGGAGCGCAGCAGACCGACGGTATACGGATGGCGCGGGGCGACCAGCAGCTCACGCTTCGGCGCATATTCCACGCAGCGGCCGGCGTACATGACGAAGATGTCGTCTGCAAACTGGGAGACAACGCCAAAGTCATGGGTGATGATAATCACGGAGTTTCCGACAGCCTCCTTGATCTCGATCAGAGCCTGAATGATCTCGGCCTGGATGGTAATGCCAAGGCTCGTGGTCGGCTCGTCGGCGATCAGAAGGTCGGGCTTGAAAATCATGGCCATGGCGATGAAGATTCTCTGGCGGAAGCCCGCGGAATACTGGCAGGGGTAGCACTTGCAGACCTCTTCCCAGTTGCGGATGCCAACAAGCTTCAGGCAGTCGCGAACCGCCTCGTCGACCTCGGCTTTGGAGGCATTCTTGCGGTGGACGCGGTAGGCCTGCCGAAGCTGCGCGCCGATGGTCATGTAGGGGTTAAAGGAGGTATTGGGGTCCTGGAAGATCAGGGAGATCTCGCTGCCGCGCAGGCTTGCCATCTCTCTGGGGCTCTTCTTGAGCAGATCCTCGCCCTTGAAGTAGACCTCGCCGCTTTCGATTTTGCCGGGCTTGTCCACGATCTGCATAATCGCGCGGGAGGTAACGCTCTTGCCAGAGCCGGATTCGCCGATGATACCCAGCACCTTGCCCTTTTTCAGCGTGAAGTTAACGCCCTCGACGGCCTTGATGGTGATGCCGTTGGGCATATGGAAATAGGTCCGAAGGTCCTTGACCTCCAGCAGCATATCGTTGTTTTTCTGTTCCATGGTGAGTCCTCCGCTTATCAGTCTCTGAGCTTGGGATCAAAATGCTTGTGCAGGGAATCGCCGATCAGCGTCAGGCAGATTGCCATGATGATGATCAGGAAGCCGGACAGGCCCGTGATCCACCAGTGGGTTGCGATGTAGGTCTTGCCGTCGCCCATGACGTTGCCGAGCGAGATCTGCGGCGGCTGCACACCAAGACCCATGTAGCTCAGCAGAGACTCCGTAACGATTGCGGCCGACAAATCCATCGGAACGACCGGCAGAATGCTCGGAAGCACGTTGCGGCTGAGATATTTGAGCGCAATGCGTACCTTGCTCGCGCCCATCAGCTTGGCGGCTGAGACATAGTCCATATTCTTTTCGATCATGACGCTGCTTCGGATGTTGCGCGCGTAGGGCGCCCAGTAGGAGAGCGCCAGCACAACGATCAGCGCCGGAATGGTTGAGCCAAGAAGGGAGATGAGAATGATGACCAGAACGATGAACGGGAAGCCCATCTGCACGTCGACCACGCGCATGAGAACCGTGTCGACCTTGCCGGGGTAGCCCATGCCGGAAATGACGCCGACCGTAACGCCGAGCAGCAGCGCCAGAAGCACCGCGCTGATGCAGATGACGAAGGAGATGCGCAGACCGTAGATCATACGCGAGAGCAGGCATCTTCCGATATAGTCCGTGCCGAGCGGATACTGCATATCCTCAAACGGTGCCATCAGCATGACCTTGGGGTTGTTGACTGTGGGGTCATTGGGCGCGATCTGCTCGGCAAAAAGCGCAACAAAGAAGATCGCGAGCATGATGACAAAGCCGACCGTGAAGGACGGATTCTTTTTGCAATAGCTCAAAAAGCTCTTGAGACCGGCCACGAAGGAGTTTTCTTTCTTTGCGGTCACTTTTTTATCTGCCATAACTTATAAACCTCCCTGTGCCTTGCGGATGCGGGGATCGAGATACATGTAGGAAATATCGATCACTGTGTTGATGATAATAAAGATAGCGGACAGGATCATGACCAGACCCTGAACCAGATAATAGTCACGTCTGAGAATGGCATTGAGACATTGCAGACCAATGCCGGGATAGCCGAAAATGCTCTCAATCAGCAGGCAGTTGCCGACCATAAAGCCGAGCTGCGAGCCAACGAGCGTCAGGAAGGAGACGAGAATGTCGCGGAAGGAATAGCCAAGCAGGATCTTTCCGGCCGGGACGCCGCGCGCCTTTGCGGCCTTGGAGAATTCCTGCTGCATGGCGCTGAGCATGCTGGTGCGGACATTGCGGGCAAACACGCCCGCCAGCGGCAGACCCAGCACAATGGCGGGAAGAATGGCGTATTTTACGCCCTTGTAGCCGGAAGCGGGGAACAGGCCAAGCTTCACGGCAGCAAACTGGATGAGCATGACTGCGACCCAGTAGTTCGGCATGGACTGGAACAGAACCGCAATGCCGCTGATGACGCGGTCGATGATCGTGTCCTTGAAAATCGCGGCCAGAAGGCCAAACAGAAGCCCCAGCACGACCGCGCTGGGCAGTGCGAAGGCGATCATGATGAGCGTGGGCTTATAAGAGCCGGCGATGATGTTGCTGACCTGATCCTTGCCGAAAGGAGAGCGGCCAAGGTTGCCGGTAAACAGGCCCTTCAGATAGTTGAGATATTGCACGGGGATGGGGTCGTTGAGACCCATTTCCTCACGAATCTGTTCAACAGTTTCTTCGTCCGCGTTACCTGCCAAAATACGGGCAGGGTCGCCGGGGATCATTCTCAGAAGCAGGAATGTCACGGTCAAAACCAGGAAGATGACAAACACGCCCTGCAAAAGCCGTTTGGCAATAGTAGATAACATATAGAAATACAGGTACCGGCGATAAGCGGGTACAATCTCCTTTCGCGTTGTTTAAAAGAACCCGGCATAGATGCCTATGCCGGGTTGCCGGTTACGGATCAGTCATTCAATTGCAGCTTCTGCAAATCAGCCGACGAAGGAAACATCGGCGAATCTGATGTTGGAGTTGGGCAGGAACTGAACGCCGGAGCAGCTGTTGGCATAGCCATAAACCATGACGGAGTCATACAGCGGGAAGTTGGTGCAGGTCTCGACGAGTCTCGGGAAGAGCTCTTCGGTGACGATCTTCTGACGAGCCTCGGGATCGGTCGTCGTGGATTCCTTGGCGATGATCTCATCGATGTCTTCGTAGCTCGAGAAGTTGCAGCGGCCTCTCGTGGCGTAGTGCGTAGCCAGATAGAAGTTGCCGTCGCCGTACATGTTCATCCAGCCGGTGTCGGTCATCAGGCAGGAATCTTCTTCGTACAGGTGTGCTTCCCACATGGCGGTCTCTTCCACAACCAGCTCGATGTCAAGGCCGATCTCGGTCAGGCAGGAGGTGATGTACTCGCCAATTTCCTTGGACTTGGAGTACAGGCCGGTGGAGGTGATGTACTTGATCTTGGGCAGGCCCTCGCCGTTGGGATAGCCGGCCTCAGCCAGGAGCTCCTTGGCCTTCTCGACGTCGTACTTGATCATGTCGGTCGGCTCATAGAGGTTGGAAACCTTCGGCAGGTAGGAATCGGCCAGAACGCCGAAGCCCTGCAGAATGTCGTTGGCAATGGTCTCGCGGTCGATTGCGTGGGCAATGGCCAGACGGAGCGTTTCGTTGTTCATCGGCTCCTGCGTGGTCTTGAAGACGATGTATCTCTGCTCTTCAGAGGTGACCTGCTGGACAGTTACATCCGAGTTGGCCTCGAGAACGGGGATCTGCTCGATGTCGACACGCTCGATGATGTGTGCCTCGCCGGACTGGAGAGAAGCCATACGGGTGGAGGACTCAGCAACATACTTGTATTCGACGTTCTTGATCTTTGCGGCTCTGTCGGGATTCCAGTAATCCTCAAAGGCCTCAAGATAGCAGGTCTCGTTTTCATACTTGACGAACTTGTACGGGCCAGTGCCGTTGATGCCGTCATCGAGGATGCCGGCCTTGATGTCGTCGGAGGAGAGGATGGGGTCATGCGCAAGAAGCGTCAGCAGCGAGGCCAGGGGCTTCTCGTTGGTGGCCCAGATCTTAACGGTGTAGTCGTCAACTGCTTCGCCGGTGAATGCGCAGCCATAGTCGGAATAACGCGCGGAATCTTCACGGGTCATGTATTCCATGGTTGCAATGACGTCTTCGGCGGTCAGCTCGGAGCCGTCATGGAACTTGACGCCCTGGTTCAGCTTGAGCTGCAGCGTGTAGCCATCTTCAAGGTATTCCCATTCAGAGGCGATGTTGGGCGTCAGGTTGCCCTCTGCGTCGTAGTTGAGCAGGCAGTCGAGAACCTGATACTCAAGGTGCTTGTTGGAGAGGATGGAGTTCTTCGTGGGGTCCCAGGCGCCCTGGAATGCACCGGAAGAGTAAGCGACCAGCGTGTCGCTTCCGTTGCCTTCGCTGGTGCTGGCGGTGGTGGTGGCCGTGGTGGCCTCGCCGGAGCCTTCAGCTTCGTTCTTGCTACAGCCCGCGAACATGGACAGGAGCATCAGCAGTGCGAGGAGCAGGGCTAAGATTCTACTTGTCTTTTTCATAATTTTCCTCCTTAACGTTTTTGTCTGGATTTATTGTACGGGTCAGACCCGATCATCCACGTGCTTTCCTTCCGCCAGACACGCACCGCTGGCACGGGCGCGGACACCATGTGCAAAATCACATGTGGAAGGACTGCTTCGATATCTGAAATATACTACGCGATTCTTGGAAAGTCAATCATTTTATGTGTAGAAACGGTCACAAAATCTGTGAGAACACAACAAAATTGGTTGAGAATTGTAAATTTCTCCACATTTCTCTCTCGTTTTTGCACAAAAGAACCTGTCGATTTTTTGTAAAACTGTCAGCGTTAAAGTGAAATTGCGCAGTCCAGGCGCAAAATTCTTATGCAGTTTCAATAAAATTGATTGTAAAGAATTTGAATTCTGTAAGAACCTTCTTGCACTCCGGGAATGGATTTCGTATAATAGAATATGACATAAACTGAGGCCGTCAGCGGCCTGTGCATGCGGTTTTTCGGCCGGCAAGCCTGCGTTGCCGCATGCCGTCACGAAAAAATGTGGTATTGACGTGGTTTTTCCCACGACCGATGTTGGAGAAAACCACATTTTATATTCATCAACCCTGCGTGCAGGGAAAACAAAGGAGGCTGCGTTCCTATGACTGCTGTAGAGCGGCGTGAGAGCATCATTGCCATGTTTCAGAAAACCGATTTTGTGAAGATCACCGACATCGTGTCCCGTTTTGACATTTCCAACGAAACGGCGCGCCGGGATCTGGACTATTTGCAGGACCAGCAACTCATCCGCCGCGTATATGGCGGCGCAATTTTAAAAGAGCGTGCCCCGTTCCGGGTCAACAGTGTGCCGCGCCATTCGCATCTGACCGCCGAGCTTCAGGCCATCGGCGAGGCGGGCGCAAATCTGATCAAGCCCGGCGAGACGGTCTTCATCACCAACGGCTCAACGACTCTTCAGATCGCCCGCCATCTGCGCACCCGCAGTGATATTACGGTTGTGACCAACTCTCTGGCCGTCATCAACGAGCTGGCCGACACAGACATCACCATCTTTGTCATCGGCGGCTGTCTGGATAACGGCGAGCATGACATCCACGGCAACATCGCGCAGGAGAGCGTAAAGATGTTCTACTGCGACAAGGCGTTTTTCGGCTGCGGCGGCGTGACGAAGGAGCTTGGCGTGATGGACTATGCGCATTCCTCCCCGCTTCACAGCTATGTGATCGAGCGTTCGTCTCAGCATATTCTGGTGACCAGCAGCCAGAAATTCGGCATGCCCGCTTTTATTTATGCCTGCCGGCTGGAGGATGTGGATATCATTATTACAGATAACAAGCTGGCGCCGGAGTATCGGGAGATGATTCAGGAGCTTGGAATCCAGCTGATCCTGGTCGACGCAAGCAGCGCAGAGCTGGAGGACTGAGAAAATGGAGTGCCCCGTACATGCCCCATCTTACATTTCCCTATGGTAGTGGCCAGCTTGGCATTGAGCTGCCGGACGAGCGCTTCCGCGGCCAGCTGACCTCCGCGCTGCATCAGTGCGAAAGCGAAAAAACCCCGGCGCAGCTGATTGAGGATGCGCTGGCAAAGCCCATTGGAAGCCCCGGTCTGCGCCAGCTTGCGCAGGGGAAGCAGAACATTGTGATCCTCGCCTCCGACCATACGCGCCCCGTGCCTTCCAGGCTCATCCTTCCTCCCATGCTGCGTGAGCTCCGCGCAGGCGCGCCGGAGGCAAGCATTACGATTCTGGTCGCCACCGGCTGCCACCGCGAAACAACCAGAGACGAGCTGGAACAGAAATTTGGCCCGGCGCTTCTTCGCGCCGAGCGGGTCTGCATCCACGACTGCGACGATGCGGCGGGGCTTGTCTGTCTGGGTAAGCTCCCCTCCGGCGGCGCGCTCACTTTGAACCGTCTGGCCGTTGAGGCTGACCTTCTGGTTGCAGAGGGCTTTGTTGAGCCGCACTTTTTTGCCGGTTTTTCCGGCGGACGAAAAAGCGTTCTCCCCGGCATTGCAGGAAGAACGACGGTACTTTATAACCACAACGCCGCCTTTATTGCCGACCCGCATGCGCGCACCGGTGTTTTAGCGCACAATCCCATCCACCGCGATATGCTCTATGCGGCGCGCGCCGCAAAGCTGGCCTTTATCTGCAACGTTGTGCTTGACGCTGAAAAGCGCGTGGTCTGCGCCTGCGCCGGTGATATGGAGCTGGCGCACCAGGAGGCCTGCCGCTTTTTGCAGGCGCACTGCCAGGTCGCGGCAGAGCCCGCCGAGATCGTCATCACCTCCAACGGCGGGTATCCACTCGATCAGAATATCTATCAGGCTGTAAAGGGTATGACCGCCGCCGAAGCTGTCGTGCGGGAGGGCGGCATCATTATTATGCTGGCGCAGTGCAAGGACGGGCACGGCGGCGAATCCTTCTACCGCACATTAAAAGAGGAGGCCGACCTTCGCAGGCTGACATGGCGCTTTCTCGCTACCCCGGCGGAACAGACCATTGTAGATCAGTGGCAGTCGCAGATTCTGGTGCGCGTCTTGCAGCGCGCCAGCGTGATTCTTGTTTCCGACGCAGCAGATGAGATCGTCCGGCAGATGCACATGCTCCCGGCGCACTCGCTTTCCGACGCGCTCAAGCTGGCCGACCAGCTTCTGGCCGCCAAAGGGATTCAAAATGGCGGCGTTCTTGCGATTCCAGACGGCGTCAGCGTCATCGCGCGCCAGCGCGAACCGGTCTGACGCCGAGGCCGCCAA
>CAZXIW010000002.1:0-62417 GCA_964640905.1 uncultured Oscillospiraceae bacterium | reverse complement strand
TGAGGAAGATAAAGGCACGTAAAATGGCCGCGCGGAACGCAAAAGCGAACCGGGCAGCCTTGGGGTCTCAAAGGGGTCGCGACCCCTTTGTAAAGGAAAGGGTCGTAGGGAAAACCTTTGGTTTTCCCTATATGATCTTCTTTCTTTTCGCCCTTTTCTTTCTTTATCCAGAAAGAAAGAAAAGGGCATTTTCCTGTTGACCTTCTAAGGTCAACAATAAACAAGCTCTCTGGCTTGCGCCAGAGTATAACGGCGCTCTGCGCCGCCGCAGAGACTGTCAACCCCCCAGTCAGCGCGGGGCGCTGAGACCCCCTTTGTCCCTGCTGGACATTTCCCCCTTGCAGGGGGAATCTGCCCTTTACACAGGAGGCCTTTGGGCGGTGCAAAATCGCTTATCGATTGCGATAAAGGAAGGTCACGATTTGGCTGCGAGTGCAGGTATCATCCGGGCTGAACACCCCAACGTCTGTGCCGTTCGTAATGGCATTTTCAACTGCCCAGTTGATGGCATCCTCGCAATAAGAGCCGGTCTTCACGTCGGCAAAACCGAAATCGTCGTGCGCATCGTAGCATCTTGCGGCTCTGTGCAGGAAGGTCACGATCTGGCCTCTGGTGCAAGGCGCGTCGGGGCTAAAGTGGGTCTCGTCTGCGCCCGACGTGATGCCGTTGGCCACTGCCCACAAAACCGCCTCATAGTAATAATCGTCTGCATCGACGTCTTCAAACGGATTTTCTGTCCAGACTGCCGGGCAGCCAGCCGCGCGCCACAGCATGGTCACGGCCTGCGCCCGTGTGCAGCTCTCGTCCGGGGCAAAGTGCTTCTTGTCCACGCCGCCCGCGATACCACGCTCCGCCGCCCACTGAACGGCATTGTAGTAATACGCGCCGCGCGAAACGTCGGCAAACGTCTCATCCAGCACATTGGCCGCAGCTTCAAAGATGCCGGGCAGCAGCATCCCCACGTTTACCGGACTTTTGTAAGCGTAGGTACGCACCTTCGTGCCGTCTCTGCCCCAATCTTTCCAACATATCACGGTTTCATTGTAAGTATACTCCGCCTCAGCAGCATTGCCAATCGTGAAAACGCCGCCATTTTTGAACATGACCTTGCCATCGCCGAGGCCACTGTCGGTGTAGTGCGCCAGCTTGCACTGGCACAGCGGGTCAAAGTTCACAAACGTACCGCCATTGATCGTAAAAGGCGTTCCGTTGGACGTGTTCAGAAGCGTTTTATAGAAGCCGATGCCAACATAGGGATAGTTTTCATAGGTATCATCGGTCAGTGTATACGTACCACCATTGATATAAACATGGCCGCCGTTGGAGAAGCAAATCTGTGTACATGGATTAACGATAAAATTTACATCAAGTCTGGTAATTGTACCTTTCGTTTCAGCTTTATCGAATGCACAAATTGCATTACAGACCCCTTTGGTATCATTCGTCAAATCAAATGTGCCGTTCTGGATGGTCAGATCCACAAACCAGTTGTCGATAAATCTGAAGCCATTGCAGGTGCTGTCCTTCACATCCTCAGCAAAGCGCAGCGTATGGCCGCCAAGGTCGAGCGTCAGGTTACTGCCTGCGCCGAGGTTTGGCGCGCCGTCCGTATTGCCATACAGCTTCACCAGCCGGGTGCTGGACTCAATGTCACTTCTGGCCAGCACGATATCCTTCAGCAGGGTAACCGTGTCACCGCTCTGTGCCGCATCCACTGCATCCTGCAGGGTATCGTAGTGTGCGCCGTTAAGGTCGGCCAGATGGGCGCAGGCCGCGCCCGTGCAACCTGTCTCTGCGCCAAAGGCAAAGCTTACAAGCACCGACAGCACCATCACCAGCGCCAGAAAAAGGCTCAATACTTTTTTCATAAACAATCCTCTCATTTCAGTTTTTTCAGAAGCAATTATCGAGACAAAAGTCTCGATAAAAACGCCTAGGCGTTTTTTTCTTTTTTTCAAAATGCTGGATTGATTATACAACTGCCCGGCGCTGATTGCAAGGCTATTTGTGATTTTTTGTCACTCTTCCACAAAAAATATACGTAGGCGCGCATGCGCCCGCTAAAAACGGCTTACAAAAAGAACTTCCTGTGAAGGCTTCTGCGAAGCGGCGCGCAGATGGCAATGACGATCAGCATCCCGCCCAAAATCACGCCCGCTGCCAGCGGATACAGTGACCAGAACAGCACCTCATGCACGCCAAAGGTCACATTCAGCAAAAACTCGATCAAAACCGCAAGCCCGCCGGAGAGAATCAGCGCGCCGCCGAAGATATATAAATACCCGCCCCGCACATACCGGACCAGCGCCACGACCGCCGTTAAAAGAAGGCCGATCGCCCCCGCGACCGGGAACGCAAAGCTCAAAAACCAGCCGCCCTCCACCTCCAGATCAATATACAAAAGGTACAAGATCACTGCCGCAAAGCCAAGCGGCACAAAAATGACCGGGTTCGGGCGCGGAAACCACATGGGAAACACCACCGCCACATAAAAAAGCATCACGCCCCCCGCGACAAAGCCCGCCCAGACAATTTCCCCATTGATGCGCCAGTCGCAGAGCAGGCAGATGACCACCGGCAAAAGCGCCAGCATCGTCAGAACAAAAAGAAATCCAGACCGGTTGACCGCTTCCTGCCGCCCGCCCCGCTCTGTGGGATAGGTCGGCTTTCCCTGCGGCTGCGGAAGCTCCGGGTGAAAAACCCGCGTGCCGCACAGGGGGCAAAGCCTCTCGCTTTCTGCCAGCTCCACGCCGCAATTGATGCAATACATCTTCCCCGCTCCTTTCTATCTCGCGTTGCTCTCGGCCTTGACATGAAGGCCAAGGGCTTTGAAAGCTTCGTATAAATGCCGCTCCAGCTCCGGCTCTTTGATGCTGCGCACACAGCTGACATACGCCGTCTCGCCCCATGTGATAACGCCGCAGTTATGGGGCGCGTTGGCCTGCGGGCCGATGACAAAATCAAAGCGCCGGATATAAGGGCGCATCGCATCCGGCACCTGCACCACGCCAAGGTTTGACAGACACAGACACGACTTACACTCCCCCACCGCGTCAAAGACCGCCTTCATGGCAATGTTTTTTACAAACAGCGGCATCACGCGCAAAATGGGCGAGCGCTCGCTGGCAACGTTCGTGGCGATTTTCGCCTGCATCTGCTTGGCGTCGCTGCCAAGCGCCATCGTGTGGTGGACGAGCGCGCAGAGCTCATCAAAGTCATACCAGCCCTTTCGGGGGTCGATTTCCGGGGTCACATAGGAGGCAAAGTTCCGAAGCGTCCGGCTTGGAAAGAGTCTTCTGAGATTGACCGGCACGAGCACCTTCAGGGGCTTCCGCCGCCTGCGCGAGGGGACTTTTTCCGCCTGCAAATTCTCAAGCGCCAGCAGCATCGCCGCGCAGAGAAGCTCCGTCACGCTCACCTGATGCGCCTTCGCGCAGGCTTTGAGCTCCGGGACGCGAAGGTGCATCGTAATAAGGTTTACATAACCGTCTTTCTCCGGCGTTCCGCTCAAATGCCAGGCCGTTGCCTCGCGGCGGCTGGCCTTCACCTCGCCCGCATAGCGCAGGAAGCTGTCTTCCAGTTCTTCTTCGTCCGGCTCATCGAGCCGCGCCAGAACGCCGCATACAGCAGGAATCGAGAGGCCGTATTTTTCGCTCAGATATTCTGCCAGCAGCGTCTTTAAAAATACCAGCCCACCCGTGCCGTCGGTCACAGCGTGGAAAAACTCGACCGCGATGCGGTTTTCATACACCAGCACGCGAAACGCGCACCGTCTCACGCTCTCAAACGGCTCATGGCGCAGTGGGCAGCTTTTCTCCCTCTGAATTTCCGGCGCTTTTGGAATCTGCTCAAGATAATACCAGAACGCGCCCCGGCGCAGGCGCACCGCCATCGACGGAAAGCGCCGCACCGTCACATCCAGCGCCGCGCGCAGAACGTCTGTGTCAACCGGCTCTGTGAGCGTTGCCGAGAGTCTGAAAAAATTTGTCCACGTACGCCGCTTTGCCGCCGGATAAATTTTTGCCGCGTTATCCAGCCGCATCCAGCGAAGGCTTTTTGCAGGCGAAAGATTGCGGTCTAAGAAGTAGTTCATGGCCTTAAAGTCCTGCTCCGCGTTCTCTGCCAGATTATAAAGCACATACGCGTGCCAGCGCTCTGGCGCGACCAAAAGCTCACTTTTTGATCCTGCCGCCAGAAGCTTTTCATGGAGCCGCCTTGCATCGTCCAGCAAAATTTCGTCCCCGCCTGCAAAAATCAGCGACGGCGGCATGTCCCCCAGCGCGCCAAAAAGCGGCGAACAGAGTGGGTTTTCCGGCGCGTCCGTGTAGCACTGCGCATAAAAGTCCAGCAGCTCTTTGGAAAGCGACACGTCCTTTTCCGCGTTTTCCTCAAATGTCCCGCCCGACTGCGTGAGATCTGCCCACGGCGAGATGGCAAGAATGCCGCACGGAAGCGGAAGCTTTAGCTGCCGAAGCCTGAGGCAAAGCGCATAGCAGAGTCCGCCCCCTGCTGACTCGCCGCAGAGCATGATCTGCCGCGCGGGGTAGCCCTTACCAAGAAGATACTGATAGCTCACCACCGCGTCCTCCAGCGCCGCCGGGAAGCGATCCTCCGGCGCAAGGCGGTAGCCGGGGCAGAAGACGCGCGCGCCGCATTCATCGGCCAGCACGCTTGCAAAGCCCTTGGCATAGTCCAGTGACCCGCAGGTGTAGCCGCCGCCGTGAAGATATAAAATCACGCCCGTGCGCCGCTCATCCTTTGGCATAAGCCACGCGCCCGCGAACGCGCCAAAATCATGCGCGCGGACATAGACCTCCCGCCTGTGGAGCGCCGTCATCAGCTCGCCCAGCTTGTCCTGCCCCTTGCGCGTTGTCTCCAACGAGCAGCTTTCGACAAAGGGCTTGAAAAAATTCAGCTGCGCGCGCACCATCCCTGCGTGTAGCTCCATGCACCAGCGCTCCTTTCCTGTCTGTTCTTCACTCCGGCTTTGAATAAGAAATTATACCACGCACGGCTTTGCTTTACAATCGAACATATTTTCGCTAATCAGTGCAAACGCCTCGCAGAGTTCGCGCAGCGCGCGAAAAAAGTCAAAATCATTTTTTGCGGCGACATGCGCGGCGCAAAAAATACTTATCAGCCCGCAAACGTGAATTTTGGCATCTTCGATGCCAAAACTTTGCGCTGCCGCGGGCTGCAAACCCTTTGCCAAAAAATCCATAGAATTTTTTGGCAGTCAAAATCGAACGTATTTTCGATTATCTCTTGCGAAAGCACAGACTCTATGGTATACTGAGTTTCGGAAGGGGGCGGCAAGATGGAGCAGCTGATTTTTCATGTGGACGTCAACAGCGCGTTTTTATCCTGGGAGGCGGCGCGGCGCGTGGCTGCGGGCGAGGAAGACCTGCGCCTTATTCCGTCGGCCATCGGCGGCGAGCGCGAAAAGCGGACAGGCGTGATTCTTGCAAAGTCCATCCCCGCCAAAAAGTTTGGCGTTACGACCGGTGAGCCGGTCGGCATGGCGCTTCGCAAATGCCCGCAGCTCGTGCTGGCCAGGCCGGATTTTCGCCTGTACAGCCGCTGCTCGCGCGCCTTTATCGCTGTCTGCCGCCGCTTTGCGCCGGTCGTGGAGCAGGTTTCGATCGACGAATGCTTCCTCGACATGACAGGGACGCATCTACTCTACCCCGACCCTGTCAAGATCGCGCGCACGATCAAGGACACGATCTTCCGTGAGCTTGGCTTCACGGTCAACGTCGGCATCGGCACAAACAAGCTCCTTGCCAAGATGGCAAGCGACTTTGAAAAGCCGGATAAGGTCCACACGCTTTTCCCGGAGGAAATGGAAGCAAAGCTCTGGCCGCTTGCGGTGGGCGAGCTCTACGGCGTTGGCCGGAGGACGGCTGAAAAGCTGATGGGCGCAAAAATTTCCACCATCGGCGCGCTGGCGCTGGCAGAGCCCCTGCTGCTGCAAAAGCTCGTCGGCGCAAAAAGCGCGCGGCTGCTTCATGACTCGGCAAACGGCATAGACAATAGCCCCGTTCTGGCCGAGCCGGAGGCCGTCAAGGGCTACGGAAACTCCGTAACGCTGGAAGAAGACGTGACGGACGCGGCGCAGGCCAGCAAAATTCTCCTGGCGCTCTGCGACAGCGTGGCCTCGCGCATGCGCGCAGACCAGCGGCTTTGCACCTGCGTGACGCTTCTCATCCGGAGCTGTGATTTTAAAAACCGCACGCACCAGAAAAAGCTCCCTGAGCCAACGGATGTGACGGGCGAAATTTTCGCGCATGCGCGCGCGCTTTTTTTGGAGCTTTGGGACGGGGAAACGCCCCTTCGCCTGCTCGGCGTGACGCTGGGCGATGTGCTGGAGGAAGACGAGATGCAGCTTTCGATCTTTCAGGACGAAAAAAATATCCGCTCCCGCAGGCTTGACCAGACCGTTGACCAGCTGCGGAGCAGATTTGGCGTTACGGCCATCTCGCGCGGCAGCATCACCGAGACCGCGCCGCGCGTCGGGCGCAAGCAGAAGGCCGCGCAGAGCGAGAAGCGCGAAGAAATATAGCTTTCGGCCGCAAAAGCCTTCCGGGTTTCCCGGAAGGCTTTTATGTTTATCCGAAGAAGCGTTGGTGCATTGCGGCCAGCTGTGCTCCTGTCTCCGTGGCCTTCGACAGGAGAAAAAATTAAAAAATATCCTTGACAAGCATAGACTATTGTGATAGTCTACATATAGACGATTGCAATAGTCTGGAGGTTATCCGATGAAACTTTTCGATTCCGAATGGAAGATCATGCGTGAGCTCTGGCAGGATGGTGACCTGAGCGCCAAGGAGCTTTCCCTGCGGATGCAGGCGCGCACGGGCTGGAACAAAAATACCACCTACACCGTCATCAAAAAGTGCATGGAAAAGGGCGCAATTGAGCGCCGCGAGCCAAATTTCCTCTGCCACGCGCTCATCTCCCGCCGCGAGGCGCGGCAGGAAGAGGCGCAGGCACTGGTTGAGCGCGCGTTCGACGGCTCGGCAGAGCTTTTGCTGGCGTCGCTTCTCGGGCGCGAGACGCTTTCGCCGGAAAAGCTTGCAAAGCTGCGGGCGCTGGTTGAGGAGTCTGAGAAATGAAGCTGCTTCTGTTGTCTTTCGGAATGGGCGTATTTGTTCTGTTTGCGCTTGTGCTACGGAGGCTTGCCGGAAAGCGCCTTCCGGCGCGGCTCTTTGCTGCGCTCTGGCCGCTTTGCGCGGTGCGGCTTTTGCTTCCGGTGGCGCTTCCCTGCCGCATAAGCCTCTGGGGGCTTTTGCAGCCGCAGAGCCTGCTCCCGGAAGCCGGACGCGCAGAGTCGCCGCTCTCCCCTTCCGTTTTTGTAGGAAATACAGCCGAAACTCCGGTGATTGCTGCCACGGCAAAGAGCGCGCCTGTTGACGCTGCCGCCATTTTGGGCGCAGTTTGGGTGCTTGGCGCGCTGGTGCTTCTGGGCTGGTTTCTCTTCTGCCATGTCCGGATGCTCCGCGCTCTGCGCGCGGCAAAGCCGGCAGAAGACACGGCGCAGTGGCTTAAATCATGCGGCTTTTCCTTTCATCGGAAGATCTCGATTCGCATGCTGGATGACGTGCGCGCGCCGCTGACCTACGGAATTTTCTCCCCGGTCGTCATTTTGCCGCCCGCACTGGCCGAAGATTCTCTTCGCTGCCGCTTTGCGCTCACGCATGAGCTGGTGCATGTGCGCCGTTTTGACTGCCTGCGAAAGCTTCTTTTGACGCTTGCGCTGTGCGTACACTGGATGAACCCGGCAGTCTGGCTCATGGTGCGCGCGGCAAAGCGCGATCTGGAGCTTGCATGCGACGAAGAAACGCTGAAACGCTTAGGCGCGGAAAGCCGAAAGGCCTACTGTCTGATGCTTCTGGACTGCGTGGCGCATCCCCGCCCGCGCATTCCGCTCGGCAGCGCCCTCGGCCAGAGCGCCACGGAAGAAAGGATCAGACGAATGATGAAACCACGAAAAATGTCCATCCTCACCATTTTGCTGGCTGTTTTGCTTCTGGCATCCAGCTTTACCGTCCTTGCCACGCAGACGCCCTCAAGCGAGCTGACCCCCGCCGCAGAGGAAGCTTCCGCCAATGATTCTGCGGAGCAGGAATCCGCCGCGCCGGAAGAAGCGCCTCCTCCCGTGCAGCAGGAAGCTGCCACGCCGGAAGAAGAAACGCCTTCTGCCATCGCGCAGACAGAGCCGGAAGCTTCTGTGCAGGAGGTTAGCAGCCCGGCGTGGCTTTGGCCGTGCCAGGAGGATGCCACCGTAACCGACAGCTTTGGAAGTCGCGTCCATCCCGTCACCGGGCAGACGTCCTTTCACAATGGCGTAGATTTAGGGGCAGGCTATGACAGCAGCGTCTACGCCATGTGCAGCGGGACAGTCGCAGAAGCGTCCTACTCCCCTTCTGCCGGATACCATGTCATCATCGACCATGAAGACGGCTGGCAGTCCGTCTACCAGCATCTTCACACGATGACCGTCAGCGCAGGCGACACCGTCTCACAGGGCGACGTGATCGGCACGGTCGGCGCTTCCGGCTGGGCGGTCGGCGCACATCTGCATGTTTCGCTTTTAAAAGACGGCGCATATGTAGACCCCATGCAATACCTTGGATAAAACACCTTTTCCCACAAACAACCGCCCCCGCGCCCCGGTTTCCCGGTGCGCGGGGGTTTCCTGTCGCGAAAAGGAACGCAGAGCTTAAAACAGCAAAACACCCGATATCCAAAGGATATCGGGTGTTGGTGCGCGAGGCGGGACTTGAACCCGCACGTCCGGAGTGGACACTAGAACCTGAATCTAGCGAGTCTGCCAATTCCACCACTCGCGCATATTGCCGTCTCTCGACTGCTCAGATATATTAGCACAGACTTCTTAAATTGTCAAGCATTTTTTCTCTTTTTTCTTTCTCCGCCACTAGGCGCGCCTTTCTGCCCGCCAAAGCCGGAAAAGACATTATAATAGCGTATTACAGCTTCTCCTGCTATTAGCAATTCTAATAGCAAGCATTGAAAACAAATGATTTACTTATGTTTTTTCCATGCTATAATAGTAGCAAACGGGCGTGCAGAGCGCGCCACGCGCCAAAGGCGCGGCTTTTGCAGGGCAAAAGGTTTGCTTTGCTGTTACAGTGATAACAAAATCAGCGTTGCTGATTTTTGCGCGGCACAGGCCGCGCTCGCAGCGCAGGGCGCTGCGGTTATGCTATAATGGATAAAGGTATGAACATGAACTGAAATAAACTGCTTGAAGGAGTCAAAGGATATGAGTAACTGTGCAATTGTAGGCATCAACTGGGGCGACGAGGGCAAGGGCCGCATGGTCGACCTCATCGCAAGAGAATACGACATCGTCTGCCGTTATCAGGGCGGCAACAACGCCGGGCACACCATCGTGAACGAATTCGGCAAGTTCGCCCTGCATCTGATCCCGTCCGGCATCTGCCTGCCCGGCGTTGTAAACGTGCTGGGTAACGGCGTTGTCATCGACCTGGAGCATCTTTGGGGCGAGATTTCCGAGCTTCAGGCAGCGGGCGTCCCCATCACGCCGGATAACTTCAAGATCTCCGACCGCGCAACCATCGTCTTCCCCTATCACCGCGCGCTCGACGGTCTGGAAGAGGCCAGACTCAAGGACAAGAAGTATGGCTCGACCCTGCGCGGCATCGCGCCGGTCTACTCGGACAAGTATCAGAAGAAGACTATCATGGTCGGTGAGCTGCTGTACCCGGAGTATCTGGAAAAGCGTCTGGCTTCCATCCTTGAGTGGAAGAACCTCACCGTTCAGAACGTCTACGGCGCAGAGCCCTTTAAGCTCTCTGACATGCTTGCCTGGTGCAAGGAATACGGCGAGAAGCTCGCTCCTTTCATCTGCAACACCACCAAATATATGTACGAGGCACAGGCTGCCGGCAAGAACATCATGTTCGAGGCGCAGCTCGGCGCACTGCGTGACATTGACTTCGGCATCTTCCCCTACACGTCGTCGTCCTCTTCCAACGCGGGCTACGCATGCGTTGGCGCGGGCATCCCGGGCAGCCATGTTGACCGCACGGTCGGCATCGTGAAGGCCTACTCCACCTGCGTCGGCGAAGGCCCGTTCACAGCTGAGTGGTTTGGCGAGGAGGCAGAAAAGCTCCGCGAGGTTGGCGGCGAGTATGGCGCGTCCACCGGCCGTCCGCGCCGTGTTGGCCCGATCGACATTGTTGCGACCCGTTATGGCTGCCAGATTCAGGGCGCGACCGAGGTTGCGCTGACCAAGATGGACATTCTCTCCTACATGAAGGAAATTCCCATCTGTGAGCAGTATGAAATTGACGGCGAAAAGACCGACGATTTCCCCTTCCCCGCTGTCATCGACAAGGCAAAGCCCGTCATCACCACCATGCCCGGCTGGGGCTGCGATATTTCCGGCGTGCGCAAGTATGAAGACCTCCCCGTTGAAGCGCGCAACTACGTCGAGTATATCGAAAAGCAGATCGGCTGCCGCATCAGCTACGTCTCCGTCGGCGCAAAGCGCGACGAGATCATCTACCGCTAAGAGGTTCTGTTCATGAAATCCAGTTACGAAAGCCCGCTGGCCTCGCGCTATGCATCCAAATACATGCTGCACCTGTTCTCTCCGGACTGCCGCTTTGAAACATGGCGGCAGCTCTGGGTGGCGCTGGCGCGCGCGGAGCATGAGCTGGGGCTTCCCATTACCAAAGAGCAGGTCGAGGAATTGGCTGCGCATGTCAGCCCCATCGACTACGACGTGGTTTCCAAAAAGGAGAAGGAAATCCGCCACGACGTCATGGCGCACATCTACGCCTATGGTCTCGACGCGCCCGGCGCAAAGGGCATCATCCACCTTGGCGCGACGAGCTGCTATGTGACCGACAACGCAGACCTCATTTTGTACCGCGACGGCCTTCGCTATTTAGAAGGGCAGCTGGAAGCGGTCATGCTGAATCTCTGCGACTTTGCAGAAAAATATGCCGCGCTCCCCTGCCTTGGCTACACGCACTATCAGCCGGCGCAGCTCGTGACCGTTGGCAAGCGCGCCTCGCTCTGGCTTCAGGATCTGATGCTCGACCTTGAGGAGCTTCGCGACGTGCTCTCTGCCATCCGCTTCCTTGGCTGCCGCGGCACGACGGGTACGGAGGCAAGCTTTCTCTCCCTCTTTGAAGGAGACGAGGAAAAGATCGACGAGATGAACCGGAAGATCGCCGCAAGCTTCGGCTTTGACCGTCTTTATGACGTCTGCGGCCAGACCTATCCCCGTAAGCTCGACAGCCGGATTTTAAACGTCCTGTCCTCCATCGCGCAAAGCTGCTGCCGGTTTGCAAACGACGTTCGCCTGTTGCAGCACGACCGCCAGGTCGAAGAGCCGTTTGAAGAAAGCCAGGTTGGCTCGTCCGCCATGCCCTATAAGCGCAACCCCATGCGCTGCGAGCGCATCTGCTCGCTCTCGCGCTACATCATGGCCGACGCCATGAACGCGCCGATGACGGCCTCGACGCAGTGGCTCGAGCGCACGCTCGATGACTCCGCCAACCGCCGCATCTCGCTGCCGGAGGCGTTCCTCGCCTGCGACGCTATTTTGCGGCTGATGCAGAACGTCACGAAGGGGCTGCACGTCAACGAAAAGATCGTTGCAAAGTTTGTAAACGAGTATCTTCCCTTCATCGCGACGGAAGATCTGCTGATGGCCGCTGTCAAGCGCGGCGGAGACCGCCAGCAGCTTCACGAGGTCATCCGCAAAGCCTCCATGCAGGCCACGGCGCAGATGAAAAACGGTGAGCCGTGGAATCTCATCGCGTCCTTGGCGGCAGAGCCTGCCTTCGGCATGACGGAGGATGAGATCAGGGCGCACATGGAGCCGTCGCGCTATATTGGCCGAAGCCCCGCGCAGGTCAGGGCGCTGAGTGCAAAGTGCCGCGCACTCTGCCAGCGCGCAGAAAGCTGCCAGGAAGCGCTCAGTTTGTAACAGAATGTTCTTGACATAAAAATTGTTTTCCTGTAGTATGTCCATGCACGCAGGAAACTGCCCGGATTTTTCCTGCTCTCGCCCGGATGCGGACGAGAGCAGTTTTTTGGTGCGAAAGCGCAAAATTTGACGAATCGGAGGAACAAATGGAAACGATAAGAACCGAAAACAAGATGGGCACTATGCCCATCGGAAAGCTTCTTGCCAACATGGCCATTCCCATGATGATCTCAATGCTGGCGCAGGCGTTTTATAACGTTGTCGACAGCGTCTATGTCTCGCAGCTCAATGAAAACGCGCTCAGCGCCATCTCGCTGGCCTTTCCGCTGCAAAACCTGATGATTGCCTTTGCCAGCGGCACAGCCGTCGGCATCAACGCGCTGCTCTCGCGCTCACTCGGCGCAAAGCAGCAGGAGCAGGTCGACTGGGCGGCCAATACGTCGGTCTTTCTGGTGTTCTGCAACGCCATCTTATTCTCCCTGATCGGCATTTTCGCCTCGCGCCTGTTTTTCTCCGCGCAGACCACCGACGCGCAGATCATCGAATACGGCACAAGCTACACCTCCATCTGCCTCGGCGCGTCCATCGCCGTATTTGGCCAGTTCTCCTTTGAGCGTCTGCTGCAATCGACCGGGCGAACCAATCTTGCCATGTGTACGCAGCTGGTCGGCGCGCTCATCAACATCATTTTTGACCCCATCTTCATCTTCGGCTACTTTGGCTTCCCGCGCATGGAGGTTGCAGGCGCAGCCGCCGCAACGGTGCTCGGCCAGCTCATCGCCGCGCTGCTTGCGCTCTACTTTAACCTCAGGCACAATCCGGATATCCATCTCCAGCTCAAAAAGCTCCGCTTCCACTGGGCGACCATCCGCGAGGTCTACCGCGTCGGTATCCCCTCGATCATCATGATGTCCATCGGCTCGGTGATGAACTTTGGCCTTAACCAGATTCTCATCACCTTCTCGACCACGGCGACCGCCGTCTTCGGCGTCTATTTCAAGCTGCAAAGCTTTATCTTCATGCCGATCTTCGGCCTCAATAACGGCATGGTGCCCATCATCTCCTACAACTACGGCGCAAAAAATCCCGCGCGCGTCAAAAAGACGATCAAGCTTGCCATCTGCTGTGCCATCTGCCTGATGCTCATTGGCCTGTGTCTGCTTGAGCTGATTCCGGGCGCGCTTCTGAATCTCTTTAACGCAACCGACAACATGCGCAGCATGGGTATCCCGGCCTTCCGCATTATCGCCCTTCACTTTATATTTGCGGGCTTCTGCATCGTCTCAAGCTCAGTTTTCCAGGCTATCGGCAACCCCGTCCATGCGCTCATCAACTCCATCTGCCGCCAGCTGGTGGTGCTCCTGCCCGCCGCGTGGCTGCTTGCGCAGACGGGAAAGCTGGAGCTTGTCTGGTTCTGCTTCCCGATCGCAGAGATTTTTTCCTTCTGCCTCAACGTTGTTTTCCTTCGTAAAACGCTCCGGCATGCAAACGCGCAGATGCAGTGCGCCGATACGACCGCATAATCTTCGCTTCTCTCCCCGGCCTCAAGGCCGGGGAATTTTTTTGGAAAATTTCCGCGTTCCTGCGCAACCGGGCAGGTGTTTTTTTCGTCTGAAAAAGAAGAAAGAACATCAGGAGGAATGCACCATGCGATATCTGTTTCCGGCGCTGCTGCTTGTCGGCGCGATTCTTCTTTGCGCGTGCGCAAGTCCCAGCAGCATTCAAGCCTCCCCGCCCGCCTCTGACGCGGCACAGGCTCTGCCAGAGGCCGCGCCCTCTGAACCCTTGAAAGAAGAATCTGCCGCTCCCCCGAAGGCCGGCGCGGCGCAAAGCCAGAACGCGCAAGCGCTTGACAGCGCAGAAGAGACGCCCGCTGAAGCTCTTCGCGCCGCGCCATCCCAGACTCAGAACGAGCCGGGCGCGTTACCGGCACTTGACAGCTTCACCGAAGCGCCCGCGCTTACGCTTATAACAGCGGACGAACGAAAAATTGAAGCCTTCCGCACAAGCTATGACTGGGCAGCCCCGCTTCCCGACGGAACTGCCGCGTCCATCATCGCCTGCGGCCCGGCGCCGCTTGACATGCAGGACATTCTGCAGGCGCAGACTGTCAGCACCAGCGCCCTCACGCTCGATTTTTCCGGCTGCGCGGCGCAGGAGGTTTGCGTTCGCTGCTGGCCGGAGACAGCCTTTGGTGCGCCTGACACGCCCGCGCAGGAGCTCGCCGTCAGCATCCAAGACGGCATTGCCAGCTTTGAGCCTCTTCCCGGCGGACATGTATACGAAATTTTCTCCCGGTGGCAGACATTTGGCAGCGGCTCTTATGCTGTTTGGCTGCTTGGCGCAGAAATATGAAATATTTATGAATTAAAGCTTGTGTTTTTTGTCGCGAGATGGTAAACTAATGTTTAATATGGAAGGACACTTCCATAAAAAGTTTTGTAAAGGAGACTCGCAATGAAACAGAAGCTAACATTCAAGGAGTACGTCTATGTTGCCAGCATGCTGTTTGGCATGTTCTTCGGCGCTGGAAATCTGATCTTCCCTGTACATATGGGACAGATGGCCGGCAGCCAGGTATGGCCGGCAGTCGTAGGATTCCTTGTAACAGGCGTAGGCCTGCCGCTTCTGAGCGTTGCGGCGCTGGGTCTGAGCAAGAGCGAAGGTCTTTTTGATCTTGGCTGCAAAATCGGCAAGCCTTACGCCTATTTCTTTACCTGCGCGCTTTATCTGACAATTGGGCCGTTCTTCGCCATCCCCCGCTGCGCGACAACGTCTTTTACTGTTGGCATTGAGCAGATTCTTCCGCAGGGCGGCAGTTCCAGCGTCTATCTTCTCATCTTCGCGGCTGTCTTTTTCCTGGCCGCGCTGCTCTTCTCGCTCTACCCCGGAAAGATTCTGACCTGGGTCGGCAAGATTCTCAATCCGTTCTTCCTGCTGTTCCTCGGCATTCTTGTCATCGTCGCGCTGGTCAATCCCTCGGCGGCCATTTCCGATGTCGCGCCGGAAGGTGCATATGTCTCACAGGCCTTCTCCACGGGCTTCCTTGAGGGCTACAACACCATGGACGTCATCGCGGGGCTTGCCTTCGGCATCGTTGTGGTGCAGGTCATCCGCGGCCTTGGCGTCAAAGACCCGGACGCTGTGGCCTCCAACACCGTAAAGGCCGGCATTTTCAGTGGCCTTCTGATGGCAGTCATCTACGTGGCCACGACGGTTCTTGGCACGCAGAGCCGCGGCCTGTTTGCAACGTCTGAAAACGGCGGCATCGCGCTTGCGCAGATCGCGCAGCATTATCTTGGCGGCGCGGGGCTTCTGGTGCTGGCGGCAACGGTCACGCTGGCATGCCTTAAAACCTCGGTCGGCCTCATCACCAGCTGCGCCGAGACCTTCCGCGACATGTTCCCGAATGGGCCGGGCTACCGCGTCTGGGCTGTCATTTTCACGCTGCTTTCCTTCCTCTTCTCAAACTTCGGCCTGAGCACGATCATCTCCTACTCTCTGCCGGTTCTGATGTTCCTGTATCCGCTGGCCATCTCGCTGGTTCTGCTGGCGCTGTTTGGAAAGTTCTTTGCAAACGACCGCGCGGTCTACATCAGCGTCATCGTCTGTACGTTTGTTGCCGCGCTGTATGACCTTGTCTGCGCGCTTCCTGCGGGGCTGTATGCCGCCGTGGGCGGCGAGGCGATTCAGGCCTTCGGCTTGAGAGTTCTGCCGCTGGCCGGGCTGGGGCTTGGCTGGATCGTGCCGATGCTCCTTGGCTATGTGATCGGCCTTGCCATCCACTTCTCGCGCAAAAAGAAAGCATAAAAGCAAAACATAAGAATTAAGGTGCGGCCGGGAAAACCCGGCCGCACCTTTGAGACTGTCAAAAACGATCCAGCAGATTTCTGAGACAGAGTAGCCGGGGAAGTGTGAAGGGGGCAAAGAGCCCCCTTCGCGTTCAATCAAACCAGTTTTTCAAACTTTTTTAAAAGTTTGAAAAACTGCCGCAGCGGGGCGAAAATACTTTTTCGCCCCGCTGCGGCTATTGTATGGACGATTAAAGTGCGTCTGGAAAGAGCTTTTCGATGGCAGCCTCTGCCGCCGCCTGCTCAGCGCGCTTTTTGCTGCTGCCTGTTCCGCAGCCGACGCGCACCCCGTTGAGCTGCGCCTCCACGGTAAAGTGCTTATCATGGTCTGGGCCGGACTCACCCACCAGTTCATAGTGAAGCACCTGATCCTTTTTCCGCTGAACCAGCTCCTGAAGCGCCGTCTTATAGTCAAAGTTCCGGGGCTTTCCAACCGGAATATCGCGCAGGATGAGCCGGTCAATGATGCCCCTGGCGGCTGCAAAGCCGCCGTCTAAGTAGCTTGCCGCGATCACAGACTCCATTGCGTCTGAGACGATGGAATTGCGCTTTCTGCCGCCGCCGTGCTCCTCACCGTGGCCAAGCAGGAGAAAGTCACCCAGGCGAACCGTTCCGGCGGCCTTGGCAAGATTCGTCTCGCAGACCAGGTCTGCACGGATTCTCGTCAGCTCACCCTCCGGCTTCTGCGGAAAATGGCGGTAGAGATAGTCCGCCACGACAAAGCCCAAAATCGCGTCGCCCAGAAATTCCAGCCGCTCGTTGTCCGGAATACCGCGCTCTCGGTTTTCATTGGCATAGGAGCTGTGCGTCAGCGCGTTTCGCAGAAGCGCGCGGTCAGAAAACACATAGCCAAGCCCCTTTTCAAGTTCACTGTACATGCTCTAACTCCTTTGGAACGATCATCTGCTCCACATTCGCGGAAATATCGTCTGTAAAGCCGGAGGCCGCAGCCTGCGCGGCCTGGCGGATGGCGTTTTTCATGGCGAGGCTGTCGGATGAGCCGTGCGCCTTGACGACCGGCTTTGTCAGCCCGATGAGCACCGTGCCGCCTGTCTGGCGGTAGTCGAGCTTCGCCCTGAAGGCCTTGATGCCGTCCATGCAGAGCGCGGCGGCAAGCTTCGTCAGAAGATTCTTTTTGAACATGTCCTTCATCATCCCGGACATGAAAAGCGCCGTTCCTTCAATGCTCTTTAAAAGCACGTTGCCGGAAAAGCCGTCGGCCACAACAACGTCTGCTTCACCCAGCGGCACACCGCGCGCCTCAACGTTTCCGATGAAGTTGAGGTATCCGCCCGCCTGCGCGCGCTTTAAAAGGGCGTAGGCGTCCTTTTGCAGCTGTGTGCCCTTGGTATCCTCCGCGCCGATGTTCAAAAGCGCCACGCGCGGGTTTTCGATGCCGAGCATCTTCTTTGCGTAATACGAGCCCATAAAGGCAAATTGCAGCAGAAACTCCGGCGTACACTCTGCCGTTGCGCCGCAGTCGATGAGAACCGTGCCGCCCGTCTTTGTCGGGATGACAGGGCCCATCGCCGCGCGGCGAATGCCGCGAATGCGCTTGACAATCAGCGTCGCCGCCGTCAAAAGCGCGCCCGTTGAGCCTGCCGAGACAAATGCGTCTCCGCCGCCCTCCTTGAGCATCCGAAGGCCGACGAGCATGGAGGAATTTTTGCGCGTCTTGAGGATGCTTGCCGGCTCATCGTGCATGTCCACCACGTCCTCCGCGTTGGCGATCTCCACACCCTCCGGAAGCGTCTCGACGCCATGATCCTTCAGGCACTGCAAAATTGCCTCGCCGCGCCCTACCAGTATGACCTCCAGCTTTTCTTCCTTTGCCGCCGCAAGCGCGCCAAGCAGCGCACTCTCAGGCGCATGGTCGCCGCCCATAACGTCTACAATGATCCGCATCCGGTCTCCTCCCTGATCGTTTTATTCTCTGCCCGCCAGCTGGTCAATGATCGCAAGCGAACGCTCGGCGATGGCAAGATTCTTGTTTGCCTTGCCCTTGACCTTATAGCCAAGCGGGTCCATAATGCCAAAATTCACATTCATCGGCTGGAACGCGCCGATGCTCTGGTCGCTGATGTAGTGCGCCAGCGCGCCGATGGCTGTCTGGCGGGAAAAGTCCGGAGGCGTTTCCCCCTTGAGTCTGGCGGCCAGACTGACGGCTGCAAGATAGCCGGACGCCGTCGACTCCACATAGCCCTCCACGCCCGTCATCTGCCCGGCAAAGGCCACAAGCGGCGCTCGGCGGTCTGCATAATAGCGGTCGAGCAGGCGGGGGCTGTCCAAAAAGGTGTTGCGGTGCATCACGCCGTAGCGCACAAACTCTGCCGCATGCAGCGCCGGAATCATCGAGAACACGCGCTTTTGCTCCGGGAATTTCAGATGCGTCTGAAAGCCCACGAGATTGTAGACCGAGCCTGCGGCGTTGTCCTTGCGCAGCTGCACAACGGCATACGGCTCTTTGCCGGTCTTCGGGTCGCGCAGGCCGACGGGCTTCATCGGCCCATAGCGAAGGGTATCCTCGCCGCGCCGCGCCATGACCTCGACAGTCATGCAGCCTTCAAAGACGTTTTTGTCCTCAAAGCCGTGAACCGGCGCTTCCTCGGCAGTTTTGAGCGCCGCAACGAAGGCGGTATACTCGTCTTTGTCCATTGCGCAGTTGACATAATCCGCTTCTCCCCGGTCATAGCGCGAGGCGAACCACGCCTTTTCCATGTCGATGGAGTCAAAGGTAATGAGCGGCGCTGCTGCGTCAAAAAAGCTCATGTATTTCTGCCCGCCAAAATAGTTCTGGATGGCCTCGCTCATGGCGTCGCTTGTCAATGGGCCTGTCGCAATGATGACCGGCGGCTGGGGCACGGCTGTCATTTCCTCTTCCACGACGGTGATATTCGGGTGCTGGCGGATTTTCTGCGTGACGAGGCCGGAAAAGCCATAGCGGTCAACGGCCAGCGCGCCGCCTGCCTCCACGCGGTTTTCCTCCGCGCAGGAGAGGATCAGGCTTCCCAGCCTGCGAAGCTCTTCCTTCAAAAGCCCGACGGCATTTTCAAGCCGGTCTCCGCGCAGGGAGTTTGAGCACACCAGCTCGGCAAAATCCGGCGAATGATGCGCCGGGCTCATCTTTGCCGGCTTCATTTCATAAAGCGTGACCGCAAAGCCTCGCTCGGCCAGCTGCCACGCGGCCTCGCAGCCTGCAAGCCCCGCGCCAACGACTGTTACGTTCATGTGTCACTTTCCTTCTTCTTCCGGCGCGTTGCCGGTTTCTTTTCTGCGCCCTCTGCGCCATCCGGCGCGGAAGCCTTCTTTGCGGCGGTCTTCTTTGCCGCAGGCTTCTTTTCGGCTGCCGCTTTTTTCGCGGTCGTTTTCTTTTCTGCCGTCTTCTTTTCAGCAGACTTCTTCGCGGCAGTCTTTTTTGCCGTCTTCTTGGGTGCGGGCTCTTCTGCGCTTACGGTGGGCTCAGGCGGAAGACCAGGCTCGTCCGGGATTTTTTCGTCTGCGCCTTCGGCAGTGGCCGCCTTCCGGCGGTAGCCGCGCTTGTCTTCGGGCAGGAAGTTTTTGCATTCGGGGTTTACGCAGAAGGGCTTCATCGCGCCCCGGCCAGAGCGCTTGAACATGGTCTGCCCGCATTCCGGGCAGTCGTTCTCGGTCGGCACGTCCCACGTCATAAAGCCGCACTCTGCGCCGCGCTCGCAGGCGTAGTAGGCATAGCCGCGCTTACTCTTGCGCTTTAAGATCGTGCTGCCGCACTTCGGGCATCTGCCCGGCATACGCTCGACGATCGGCTTTGTAAACTTGCACTCCGGGTAGCCCGGGCAGGCCAGAAATCTTCCAAAGCGGCCAGACTTGATGACCATGTTCCGCCCGCAAAGCTCGCAGACCTCCTCGGTCACCTCGTCGGGCACCTTGAGTCTTGTGTCCTTGAGCGCCTCCTCGGCGTTCAGCATTTCCTGATGGAAGTCGGTGTAGAACGATTCCAGCACGCGCTTCCAGTAGACATTGCCCTCCTCCACCTGGTCGAGCTGCTGCTCCATGCCGGCAGTAAATTCGACGTTGATGATATTTTGAAAATGCTCCATCATAAGGCCGTTGACGACCTCGCCAAGCGGCGTGGGCGACAGGCGCTTGTCAATCTTCTGGACATACTCACGGTCCTGAATCGTCGAAACAATGGAAGCATACGTCGACGGGCGGCCTACGCCCTTTTCTTCCATCGCGCGCACAAGCGTTGCCTCGGTGTAGCGCGCGGGCGGCTGGGTAAAGTGCTGCTGCGGGTCGGCAGAAAGAAGCGTCAGCGCCTCGCCCTCTGAAAGATCGGGCAGCGGCGAGCCGAGCGACTCCTGCTCGTCATCCTTTCCCTCTTCATAAATGGCGGTAAAGCCCGCGAAGGCGACCGACTGATGCGTGGCGCGGAAGACCTGATTTTCGCAGGCCACCTCAATGGCTGTCACATCGTAGACGGCGTTTTCCATCTGCGAGGCAATAAAGCGATTCCAGATCAGCTTGTAGAGCCGGAACTGGTCGCGCGTCAGATCCTTTTCCACCAGCTCCGGATAGAGCGCGACGTTACTTGGCCGGATGGCCTCGTGCGCGTCCTGCGCGCCGGACTTCGGCTTGTAGCGCCGGGGCTGGCCGGGGTAATACTGCTTGCCATAGCGGCTGCAAATGACCTCTCCTGCGGCGGCGAGCGCCTCGTCTGAGATACGCAGCGAGTCTGTTCTCATATAGGTAATGAGGCCGACCGAGCCCTCCTCGCGCAGCTCAACGCCTTCATAAAGCTGCTGGGCAAGCATCATCGTACGCTTGGGGGTGAGGCTCAGCTTTCTCGATGCCTCCTGCTGCAAGCTGGAGGTAATGAAGGGCGGCGCGGGATTTTTCCGGCGCTGGGTCTTTTTGACGCTCTGCACCGAAAATTCCTTCCCGCTGATCTGGCGCAGAACCGCGTCTGCCTCTGCCCCGCTTGCAAGCTCGTTCTTTTTGGGGTCGCCATAATAGCGCGCGGTAAAGCCGCCCGGCTTTCCGATGCGCGAGAGCGCAACGTCAATTGTCCAGTATTCCTGCGGCGTAAAGGCGCGAATTTCGTTCTCGCGGTCAACGACCAGCCTTGTTGCGACCGACTGCACACGCCCGGCCGATAAGCCCCGGCGCACCTTTTTCCAGAGAAGGGGGCTGAGCTGATAGCCAACGATGCGGTCGAGCACGCGTCTGGCCTGCTGGGCGTCGACCAGATTCTGATCGATCGCACGCGGCGCGGCGATGGCCTTTCTTACAACGTCCTTTGTGATCTCGTTGAAGGTCACGCGGTAGGTCTTTTCATCCGGGATATCCAGCAGATACTTTAAGTGCCACGAGATGGCCTCGCCCTCGCGGTCCGGGTCAGTTGCGAGAAAGACGTTGTCGCTTTTCGCCGCCGCGCCCTGCAAGTCCTTGATGATATCCTCTTTTCCCTTGATGGGATAGTATTCCGGCTCAAAATCATGCTCCAGATCGACGCTCATCGTGCTCTTGCGAAGATCGCGCAGATGCCCCATGCTGGCCTTGACCTGATAGCCGGGGCCAAGATATTTTCCGATCGTCTTCGCCTTGGAGGGCGACTCCACGATCACCAGATTGTTTTTTCCGTTCGGCATGCTTGCCTCCAAACTTTATTCTTTTTCCGCGAGCTGAAAGCGTCTTCCCGGCAGCGCCGCAACATAGCCCTTGATCTGAAGAAGCGTCAGCGCCGGGGTCACCCGCGAGGCCGGAAGGCCGCTTTCGGAAATCAGACGGTCGATATGCTTTTCGCCGCTCTGTAGCAGCAGCGCGACCGTTTTCTCATCCGGCGTCAGCCCGGCCGAAATTTCCTGTACGTCAATATAAGCCCTGTTTTCCGGCTTGTCAATGGTTATTGTGTCGCTTTGCGCCGCAGGCGGGTCTTTTTTCGTGCGCGGCGCAGCCTTTTTGGGCGCTTTTTTCTCCTTCATGACCGCCCGCGCCTGCTGCGCGGGGGTAAGCGTCATGGGCTTACCGGAGGGCTGGAAGTTGACAAGCTCCGGAAACAGATGCACATATTCCTTCATCACGTCCCAGCCGTCTTCAACCACCAGCGCGCCCTCGCGCAGAAGCTGGATGTTGCCCTCACAGCTTGCCGTGCCGACATTGCCGGGGACGGTGAAAACGTCGCGCCCCTGCTCCAGCGCGCGGTTGGCTGTAATGAGCGCGCCTGAGCGCTTTGGCGCTTCCACGACGACCACGCCAAGCGAAAGCGCGCTGAGAATCCGGTTTCTGACCGGGAAATGCGAGCCCAGCGCGGGCGTTGCGGGCGGGTACTCGCTGATGAGGCAGCCGCGCACGGCCAGGTCTTCAAAAAGTGTCCGGTTCGACTGCGGATAGACAACGTCCACCCCACAGCCGAGCACCGCGATAACCGGCCTTCCCGCCGTGAGCGCGCCCGTCAGGCACATGGTATCGATCCCCTCTGCGCCGCCGGAGACCACAATGCCGCCGCAGCGCGCGATCTGGTAGCCAAGGCGCTTGGCCTGCACCAGCCCGTAGACTGACGCTTTGCGTGTTCCGACCATGGCAATGACCGGAAGCGTATCGATGGCGGGAAAGACGCCCTTATAATACAGAACCAGCGGCGCGTCTGAAATCGCGCGAAGCCGCCCGGGGTAGGCCGCGTCCTGAATGGTCAGAATGTGAATGCTCTTTTGATAGCACTGCTGCAAAATGATCTCGCTGCCAAGCAGCGATTTATCAAGAAGACTCTCTGGAATCTGCGGCAGCTCCTCGCAGCTGAGCATCTGCCTGTCTGCCTGATATACGGCCTCCGCCGAGCCGAAGCGATGGAAAAGCGCCAGCGCCTGCGCGCTTGAAAGCCCCTGTCTTGTGCTGAGCCAGATCCAGTACTTGAGCATCCTCTTATCCTCCTGCTGTTTGATCCTGTTCCGCTTCCCCGCGCTTCATCTGCCACATCACAATGGCCGCGGCGATTGCCGCGTTGAGTGACTCGCAGTGCGCCTGCATGGGAATGACCACGCTCTGCTGCGCCGCGTCCAGAAGCGCCTGGCGCACGCCGCGCCCTTCGCTTCCGATTACCGTGACCGCGCGCGAAAGCTCTGCCGCGCGGATATCCTTTGCCTGCTCGTTCATGGCCGTGACCGTCAGAAGAAGGCCGCGCGCCTGGCACTGGCAGATGGCCTCCTGCGCCGTCAGCTCCGGAAGCTCCATCCGGAACACCGCGCCCATGGACGCGCGGACGGTCTTGAAGCTGAAGGGGTCTGCGCAGCCATCGAGCAGCGCCACAGGCACCGCCAGCGCGTCTGCCGTGCGCAGGATCGTGCCGAGGTTACCGGGGTCCTGAATGCCGTCGAGCAGGAGCATCCCCGCGCGCAATTGCGCAGACGTCCTCTGCGGAAGGCGGCAGACAAAAATCGCGCCCTGCGGGGTCTGAACCGTTGAGATGCTGTTTAAAATATCCTCCGGCACGCGCACCACGCGCACCCCGGCCGGAAGCGCGCAGAGCGCCAGAGCCTCCCGGCAGACAACAACCTCCAGCCCCGGCCACCATCTGGCCGCTTCCTCCAGAAGCTTTGTCCCCTCGGCCACAAACTGCCCGCTTTTCTGGCGGTAGCTTCGGGAGGTCTGAAGCTTGCGGATGTGGGCAAGCAGCGGGTTATGCCGGCTTGTGATCCGTTCCTCTCTCATAGCTGAAGCTTTGCCAGGCGCTCGCTGCTGCCCAGCGCCACGAGAACCATATCCGCCCGCAGAGCAAGCTCTGCGCCGGGGGCAACGTCAATGCTGTCCTGATAGCGAATGGCGATGATGTTGACGCCATATTTTGCGCGAACATTCAGCTCCCGAAGCGTTTTCCCCTGCCATGCAGCGGGCGTCGGAAGCTCGGCAATGCCGCAGTCTCTTGACAGCTCGATAAAATCCAGAATGCTCGACGAGGTGATCGACTGCGCCAGCTTGAAGCCGGCCTCGCGCTCCGGAATGACCACCCGGTCTGCGCCCACCTTCTCAAGCGCCCGCCTGCTGCGCTCATCGGTCGCCTTGCAGATGATCTGCCTGACGCCCAGCGCCTTCAGGTTCAGCGTAACGATCACGCTTGCAGCAAGGTCTGTTGCGATGGCGACCACCGCAACATCACAGTTTTCTGCGCCAAGCGAGCGCAGCACCGCCTCATCCTGCCCATCGGCCACAGCCGCGCAGGTGACCTTCGATTCCATGCGCTGCACCAGCTCCGGGCTGGTATCGATCGCAAGCACTTCATTTCCAAGCTCATACAGCCGCTCAGCTACGCTTGAGCCAAAACGGCCAAGGCCAATCACAACATATGTTTTTTTCATTTCCATCCTCCTATTGCCCGCCTGGCAAAATGCTCAGCCGATCATAACCTTCGCCTCAGCATACTGCACACGCGCGTGCGCGCGGTCTGCCATCATAAAGCCGATGCCGATGGTCATGATGCCAACCCGCCCAAAGAACATATAAACGATCAGAATCAGCTTTGAGGCCACACACAGCGAGGCGGTGATCCCCGTCGTGATGCCCACCGTGCAGATTGCCGACATTGTTTCATATACCGCGTTTAACAGGCTGCATCCGTCGCACACGCTCAAAACCGCCGCGCCCAGCAGCGCAAGACTCAAAACCAGCAGCGCCAGCGCCGAGGCATTTTCCCGGTCAAGCCGGCTGATGCCGCGCCGGAATATCACCAGCTGCGCCTTGCCGCGCATCGCGCTCCACGCGGACAGAAGCACAAGCCCCATTGTTACCGTCTTCACGCCGCCGGCTGTTGACCCGGATGAGCCGCCCACGCACATGAGCGCGCAGGAAAGAAGCTTGGAGACCTCTGTCAGTCCGTCCTGATTGAAGCTCACAAAGCCCGCCGTCCGGAGCGTGACCGACTGAAAGAGCGAGGCTAAAATCTTCCCGCCCGGCGAAAGCGCACCGATCGTCTGCGGATTGTTCCACTCCAGCAGCGCAAACAGCGCACCGCTGCCAAAGGTAAGCGCAGCTGTGATCAGAAGCACCAGCCTTGCGTAAAGCGAAAGCCTTGAAAAGCGCCTTGTATGCCGGAGCTCGCCCCAGACCGCAAAGCCAAGGCCGCCAATGAGGACAAGCGCCATAATGGTCAGATTCACGACCGGGTCTTCAACATATCTGGAGAGACTTCCGCCATAGCTGACATCCCCCAGCACATCAAAGCCCGCGTTGCAGAACGCCGAAACAGCGTGGAATACACCGTACCAGGCTGCCCGCGCCGCGCCAAACTCCGGCAAAAACCGAAAAAAGAGAATCAGCGCGCCCGCACCCTCTACAGCCAGCGTTCCAAGCAGAACATTTTTGACCAGCGAAACAACGCCGCTCACATCATCGATCCCAAGCCCCTGCGCCAGAACCAGACGCTGCTTGAAGCTGACCTTCTGCCGGAGGGCAAGGAAAAAGACCGTTGCGATCGTCATAAAGCCAAGGCCGCCGATCTGGATGAGCGCAAGGATGACCGCCTGGCCAAAGCCGCTCCAGTAAAGCCCCGTATCCACCTGAATCAGCCCCGTCACGCAGGTTGCTGACGTTGCTGTAAAGAGCGCCGTCAGAAAATCGGTCGGCTGCCCCGCCTGTGAGCAGACCGGCAGGCACAAAAGCCCGCTTCCAACCAGCACCAGCGCCAAAAACAGCAGCACCACGATCTGCGGCGGACGCATGCGCCGCAGCATCTGCCGGATTCCGGCGGCAAGCTGCGCAAAGCGTTTTTTCAATTCTCTTCCTCCCGGCCTTCTGCCCTGTCCATCCGGCAGCCAAGCGCCGCCAATACACATTTATATTAAGGTTTTGCTATTTTACCATTCTCTGAAAAAAATATCAAGTCCCGAAGACAGCTTCTGCCTTCGGGACGGTGCGTTTCAGCAATAGAAATCCTTGATTTTTTTCGCGCGCGACGGATGACGCAGCTTGCGGATGGCCTTGTTTTCGATCTGGCGGATGCGCTCACGCGTCACGCCGAAGATCTGCCCGACCTCCTCAAGGGTATGCGTTCTGCCGTCATACATGCCAAAGCGCATTTTCAGAACGTCTGCCTCGCGCTCGGTGAGCGTGCCGAGGATCTCCGTCAGCGCCTCGGCCAGCAGCGCGTTGGACGTTGCATCGGCAGGCCCGGGGGTGTTGTCGTCTTCAACGAACGAGCCGATGGTCGTATCCTCCTCGTCGCCGACGGGCATGTCGAGAGACAGAGTATCCGCCGCCGTGCGGTTGGCTTCGATGATCTTCTCGATCGGCAGATTCAGCTCCGCCGCAATTTCCTCGAGCGTCGGCTCACGGCCAAGCTCCTGCACGAGCTTGCGGTTGCAGCGGGTGGCCTTGTTGATGACCTCTACCATATGCACCGGCACGCGGATCGTCCGCGCCTGATCGGCGATGGCTCTGGTGATGGCCTGCCGAATCCACCAGGTCGCATATGTAGAGAATTTGTTTCCCTTTGTATAGTCGAACTTGTCGACCGCACGGATAAGACCCGTATTGCCCTCCTGAATGAGGTCGAGAATATGAAGCCCGCGGCCGGAGTATTTCTTCGCGATCGACACGACCAGACGAAGGTTTGCCTCCGTCAGCTTGTCCTTGGCCTTCTTGTCGCCCTCGCAGACGCGCTTGGCAAGCTCCATCTCTTCCTCAGCCGTCAGAAGGCGCACCTGGCCGATCTCCTTGAGATACATACGAACCGGGTCGTCAAGGTTATATTCTGCCGCCAGCTCCACGGGGTCGATCAGGTCTTCCTCCTCGTCGCCCATCGGCAGCTCGTCGCCATGAAGCTCCATGCCGTTATCCACATCGTCAAGCTCGATCTCAAGCTCAGGACTGACGACCTGGATGCCCATGGCGTCGAACGTATCGTAGATCTGCTCGATCTTTTCAACCGGAAGATCCAGCTTCTCCAGCTGCGCCGTCAGCTCAGTGGCCTGAATGCTTCCTTCCTGCTTGGCCTTGGTGATCAGTGCGCTGACCGCCGCCATGGTATCTTCAACCGGCAGCTTTGTATTCTTTGCATTTGCCATCTCTGCTCATCCTTCATCTATGCGGTAATCCCGCGCGAAATAGACATTTTCCGCGCAACCAATTCATTATATACCATAAAGCGCTTTTTTGGCAAGCGCTTTTCTGGAATTTCCGCATTTTTCTCTTTATTTTTCTCGCCGCTCCCACAAAGGCGGCTCTTCGCGTGCTCAGATTTCCATAATGACAGGCAAAATCATCGGGTTGCGCTTGGTCGTCTTGAAAAGATAGCCCGAAAGGTCACTCTTGATGTTCGCCTTGAGCGCGCTCCAGTCGTGTGTGCCGGAGGAAAGGCAGCGGTCGATGGCGTGCGCGGCGATGACGCGCAGCTCCTCCATCAGATTTTCCGACTCCTTGACATACACAAAGCCTCTTGTGATGATGTCTGGCCCTGTAATGACGCTCCCATCCTCGCTTGAAAGATTCACGACCACGACCAGCATGCCGTCCTGCGCCAGATGCTTGCGGTCGCGCAGAACAACGCTCCCGACGTCGCCGACGCCTGTGCCGTCGACGAGAATCTTGCCCGCCGGAACTGTTCCGCCCCATTTGCACGTTGCCTTCGTCAGCTCAAGCACCTTGCCGATGTCGCTGATGAAAATATTCTTGGGCTCCATGCCCATCGACTGCGCAAGCCGTGCATGCGCCTGCAAATGGCGCTGCTCGCCATGGACGGGGATGAAGAAGCGCGGCTTTAGCAGCGCGTGCATGATTTTCAGCTCCTCCTGGCAGGCGTGGCCGGAGACGTGAAGCCCCTCGATCTTGTCGTAGACCACATCCGCGCCCTTGCGGTAAAGCTCGTTGATGATCTTGCCGATGGCCTTTTCGTTGCCGGGGATGGCCGAGGCCGAGATGATGACGCGGTCGCCCGCCTGAATCTCCACCTGGCGGTGCGCCGAGAAGGCCATGCGGTAAAGCGCCGACATGTTTTCGCCCTGTGAGCCGGTCGAGACGATGACGATCTTATCCTTCGGCAGCGACTTGATGGCGTTGATGTCTACAATGGTATTGTTCGGGATCTTGAGATAGCCAAGCTCCGTCGATACCTTTAAAATATTTTCCATGCTCCGCCCCGTGACCGCGACCTTGCGCCCGTGCTTATGGGCAACGTTCAGAAGGTTTTGCAGTCGCACGGCGTTGGAGGCAAAGGTTGTCACGATGATGCGTTGCTTGCAGCCGGAGAACTGGCGGTCAAAGCTGTCGGTCACGCTGCGCTCTGAGGGCGTAAAGCCCGGGCGCTCAACGTTGGTCGACTCACACAAAAAGGCCAGAACGCCCTCGTTTCCAAGCTGGCCGAAGCGGGTCAGGTCGATCATGCCCTCTTCTGAGAGGGCGTCGATCTTAAAGTCGCCCGAAATCACCAGCGTGCCCACCGGCGTCTTTACTGCGAAGGCCACCGCGTCGGCGATGGAGTGGTTGACGTGGATAAACTCCACCTGGAAGCACCCGGCCTTCACGACCTCGCCCGCCTCATGGGTAAAGAGCTTGACTTTGCGCTCCAGGTGGTGCTCTTCAAGCTTGAGCTTGACAAGCCCGGCGGTCAGGCGTGTGCCGTGAACCGGGCAGTTGAACTGCTGCATCGCATACGGCACGCCGCCAATGTGGTCTTCGTGGCCATGGGTCAGAAACAGGCCGCGGATTTTTTCCTGATTTCTTGTCAGATAGCTGACGTCGGCAATGACAAGGTCAACGCCGTACATATCGTCCTCCGGAAAGCCGAGGCCGCAGTCGATGATGATGATATCCTTTCCATATTCAAGAACCGTCATGTTCTTGCCGATCTCATTGAGTCCCCCAAGGGGAATGATCTTTAATTTTTCTGCCAAACTGATACATACCTCTTTTCAAATTTCATGCAGGCGCGCCGCGCCTGTGTGTCAAACGTCATAAAGCTTCATGCGCTGCGGCACACCACAAAATGCGGCAAAAGTATCGCGCATGAAGTTTTTCGCCTCATTTCCGGTTGCCCGAAGGGGCGGGAAAATGGCGCATTTCATATTTTGCTATGCTTTTCTGCGGGCAAAGCCGGTTTTTTGCCCCCTGCGCGCATCTGCGCGCCTTTTTGCACTAAATTACGCGCACCACAGCAAAGGCACACGCGCGGTGTGTCCTGCCTCATCTCTTTCGTGCATGCCAGAAAGCCGCGCACATGCTGCGCCGGGCATCCGTTCGCGCTCAGCCCCGTCTCGCTGAGTCCGCTTTGTCCGCCTGGCGCAGACCGCGCCGTTCTGCCGCCTCCGGCTGCCCCTTCGCCCCGGGCCTGCCGCAAGGCTGCAAGCTTCTGCCTGCACCTGTGGTGCTGATCCGTCTGTGCCATTTAGCTGCGCTGCAAAATGGGCACACTTTTCATGCTATGAAGTAGTATAGCACAGCCGCCACAAAAAGTATACAAATTTTTTATTCCAATTTTGTCGAATCCGTGAATTTCTTTTCCCGCTGCGCGCCCGCGCGGCAAAAGGGTGCTTGTAATGCGGAAAGAAATTTGTTATAATGTATGAGATTCTATGAAATGGCAGGTAAGGAGGCGCGTCGTTTGTGAAAAAGCCCGTATCAAAGCTCCTGCAGCCCGGTGTTTTCTGGTATTGCCTGGTCATGCTGGGCTTTACCCTGGCGGCAGTCCTGCTCGACCAGTATTATCTGGCCGCCGCTGAGCTGGTGGCAACGATCATCGTCATGGTCGTCAGCCGCGTTCAGTTCATCCGCCGCAGAAACGCGCTGATGCAGTATGTGCAGAGCGCGACCGACGCGTCCGGGATTTCCGTGCATGCAGGCTCGCCGTTCCCGATGGCGGTCATCCGTCTGCCGGAGGGCGAGATCATCTGGGGCAACGACGGCTTTTACGCCATGACCGGCCTCTCTGATAACTGCCGGTATCAGACGCTGGAAAGCGTTGTCCCCGGCTTTACGACTGGCTGGCTGCGCGAGGGGCGGACAGAGCTCCCCGGCGATCAGCTGATCGGCACGCGCCGCTACCGCGTCTATGGAAACTACGTCCGCTCCGAGGACGACGCGACGACTGTGCGTCTTGCCACCATTTTCTTTGCCGACATGACGGAGATGTTCAACGTCCGCGATGAATTTCTCCGCACCCGCCCCATCACGGCGGTCATTCTCATCGACAATTACGATGAGCTCATGAGCAATCTCCCGGACTCGACAATCTCCAAGCTCGACGCGCAGATCAACGAGGCCGTCTCCGGCTGGGTCACCGGGCTTCATGCTCTGTGCCGCAAGGTCGAGCGCAACCGGTATCTGCTGATTTTTGAAAGCCGCGACCTTTCGCGCCTGCAGGAGGGCAAATTCTCCATTTTGGACAGTATCCGCGCCGTTACAAACCCCGCAGGCGTCAGCGCGACGATCTCGCTTGGCATCGGCAAGGACGGCACGTCCTTTGAAGAAAACTATTCCTTTGCCAATCTTTCCATCGAGATGGCGCTCTCGCGCGGCGGTGACCAGGCCGTGATCAAAGACCGCTATAATTTCACCTTCTACGGCGGCAGAACCAAGGAGACCGAGCGCCGCACAAGAGTCAAATCCCGCGTCGTGGCAGGCTCACTTTCCGAGCTGATCTCCCAGTCGAGCCGTGTCTTTGTCATGGGCCACAAGATGGCAGACCTCGACGCGCTCGGCGCAGCGGTCGGCATCAGCTGCCTTTGCCGCAAGCGCGGCAAGACGGCGCAGATCGTCATCGATCTGGAAAAGAACGCCGCAGGCAGCCTCATTTCCGAGCTGGAGGCCAGCGGCGAGTTTTCCGGCCACTTCCTCTCCGGCGAGGACGCGCTTCTTGAGGCCGACAGCAAGAGCCTTCTCATCGTGGTCGACACCAACCGCCCCGATCAGGTCGAGTCGCTGGCGCTGCTTGAGTCTGTGCCGCGTGTGGCCGTCATTGACCACCACCGCCGCGCGGCGGACTATATTGAGCAGGTCGTTTTGAACCTGCATGAGCCGTTTGCCTCGTCTGCTTCCGAGCTTGTAACGGAGCTTTTGCAATACGCGGTCGAAACGCGGGACATTCGCCCCGTTGAGGCGCAGGCGCTGCTTGCAGGCATTGTGCTTGACACGAAGAAGTTCTCCGTCCGCACAGGCTCGCGCACCTTTGAGGCCGCCGCCTTCCTCAGAAGAGCGGGCGCAGACACGGTAGACGTCATGAAGCTCTTCCAGAACGATCTGGACGCGACCATCATCCGCTACCAGATCATCCAGACCGCCAGACTCTACCGAAATGAGATCGCCATTGCGGCGGTCGACCATACCGTACCCCGAACCATCGCCGCGCAGGCGGCAGATGAGCTTCTCAATATTTCCGGTATCCTGACCTCCTTCGTCCTCTACCCCGACGGCGAGCAGATCTTCATGTCTGCGCGCTCGATCGGCTCGTGCAACGTGCAGGTGGTGCTGGAAAAGCTGGGCGGCGGCGGCAATGCAGCCACAGCCGGCGCGCAGATTCGCGGCAAGGCCATGCGCGAGGTGCTGAGCGAGCTTGTCTCGTCCATCGACCAGTTCTATGAAGCGTAGGCGCATTTGATATTACACCCGAAAGGAGTTTCTAACATGAAGGTTATTTTAACACAGGACGTCCGCGGCAAGGGCAAGCGCGGGCAGATGATCGAGGTATCCGACGGCTACGCGCGCAACTTCCTGCTGCCGAAAAAGCTTGCACAGGAGGCAACCGCCGACAATATCAACACCATGCGCATGAACGACAAGGCGACCCAGGAGCGCCAGGCCAAGGAGCGCGCCGAGGCGATAGCCATCTCCAAGCGCATGAAGGATATGACCGTTGTTGTCATGGCCAAGGGCGGCGGCGCCGGCAAGCTCTTCGGCTCGGTCACGAACGCAGAAATTGCAGAGGCGCTTGAAAAGCAGGAAAAAATCACGCTCGATAAGCGCAAGATCGTCCTTGAGCCAATTAAGACGACCGGCGTTTACACCGTCAAGTGTAAGCTCGGCTATGAAATTACAGCTGACCTGAAGGTCGAGGTGCGGGAGCTTTAAGCGCCCGCGCCTTCGCGCCCTGCCGGGCGCAAGGATGCCTGATACAATCTACGGGAGGTGAACAGAAGATGGATGAGCTTTTGACCAGGCAGGTGCCGCAGGCGCTGGAGGCAGAGCAGTCGGTGCTCGGCTCGATGCTCATTGACGAGCGGTGCGTGCCGGATGTCATTTCGCTTTTGCAGCCGGATGAGTTCTATTTGAAGCAGAACCGGGATATCTACGAGACCATCTATACGATGTTCAACTTCTCGCAGCACATTGACCCCGTCACCGTGCTCGACAAGATGAAAGAGCGCGGGGTCTACGACGAGGCGCACTCCTACGACTATATCTCGCAGCTGCTGCAAATTACGCCGACCAGCGCCAATGTGCGCCAGTACTGCGCCATTGTCCACGACAAGGCGCTCCTGCGCGCGCTCGGCACAGCCGCCGATGAGATCACCACAATGGTGCAGGAGGGCGTCGGCACGGCGCAGGAAATGCTCGAGGCCGCCGAAAAAAAGGTCTACGCGCTCCGCAAGGAAAACTCCGGCGACTCGCTTCAGCACATCGGCAAGGTGCTCGTCGGCGTCTTCGACCGGCTCGAGGAGCTGTCTGAATCCAAAAACGAGATTCCCGGCCTTTCCACGGGGCTTCACGACCTTGACAGGAAGATCAACGGTCTGAACAAATCTGACCTTCTTCTCATCGCCGCGCGCCCCGGCATGGGCAAAACGTCGATGGCGCTCAATGTGGCGCTGTCCGTTGCAAAGAACACCAATAAGACCGTCGCGTTCTTTTCTCTTGAAATGTCGCGCGAGCAGCTGGCCATGCGCCTTCTTTCAAACGAAAGCTTTGTCGATAACCAGAAGCTGGTTACCGGTAAGCTGAGCGAGGAGGATTGGAGCAAGATCTCCATTGCCTCCGCCGCGCTCAGCCAGACGGATATCCGTGTAGACGATAACCCCGCCATCACAGTCGCGGAAATGAACGCCAAGTGCCGCAGACTCGACAATCTCGGCCTTGTGCTCATCGACTATCTTCAGCTCATGACCGCCGCCTCCCCCGGAAAATCGGGTGAGAACCGCGTGACGGTCGTAAGCGAGATTTCCCGCGCGCTCAAGATCATGGCAAAGGAGCTGAACGTTCCGGTCGTGTGCCTGAGCCAGCTGTCCCGTGCCAACGAATCGCGCACCGACAAGCGCCCCATGCTCTCCGACCTTCGCGAGTCCGGCGCCATCGAGCAGGACGCGGACTCTGTCATGTTTATCTACCGCGACGATTATTACAATCCCAACTCTGAAGATAAAAATATTGCCGAGATCATCGTCGCCAAAAACCGCCACGGCGAGACCGGCACTGTCAAAACGCAGTGGATGCCGCAGTATACGACATTCTCCGATCTGGAGTGGAAGCATGGAGGATAAGGTTCTCTCCTTCTGCCGCGCACATGCGCTCATCGCCCCCGGGTCGGTCGTGGTCTGCGCCGTCTCAGGCGGAAAGGATTCTGTGGCGCTTTTGCATGTGATGCTTGCCTTGCAGAAAAAGCTCTCTATCCGCGTTGAGGCCGCGCATTTAAACCACCAGCTGCGGGGCGAAGAATCTGAGCGCGACGAGGCTTTTGTGAGAAGCCTTTGCCGGGCGCGCAACGTCCCCCTTCACACGGCGCGCGCCGACGTTGCCGCGCGCGCAGAGCAAACGGGCGAGAGCATCGAGGAGGCCGCAAGGCGCGCGCGCTATGCGTTTTTTCAGACGCTGCCCGGCGTTGTCGCAACGGCGCACACGATGGACGATAATCTGGAAACGGTGCTTTTAAATCTCATCCGCGGCACATCCCTCCGCGGTCTTTGCGGCATCCCGCCAAAGCGCGGCGCAATCATCCGCCCAATGCTCCCTGTCTCGCAGGAGGAGGTTCTGGCCTATCTTGCAGCAAACGGTCTTTCCCACGTGGAGGACTCCACCAATGCCTCCGCCTTTGCGCGCCGAAATCGTCTGCGGCATACGCTCGTGCCGCTTTTCAAGCAGGAAAATCCGGCAATTTGTGAGAGCGTTTTCCGTATGGATGAAATTCTCCGGCAGGAGGATGCTTATCTGGATGACGCGGCCAGCGCGCTTTTATCGCAGGCTTCGCTTGAGGGCGGCTGGTCCTGTAAGACGCTTCGCGCCGCACCGGAGGTCATCTGCGCGCGCGCAATGCGGGCGCTTCTTTCCGCGCAGCAGATTGCAAAGCCCGCGCAGTGCCATGTGGCGGCGCTGATGCAGCTCATCTCACGCACAGACGGCTCACAGGCCCTTTCCCTCCCCGGCGGCGTAACTGCCCGCCGCGCGTATGACAGGCTCTTTTTTTCGCCCGGTGCGCCGCAGAGCTTTACCCCGCATCAGCTCCCTGTCCCCGGCAGGGTGGAGATTTCTGAGCTCTCGCTCGTCATTTCCTGCCGCGTCGTAAAAAATTATCAAAAAACTACCCCCAGCCCCTGCACATTTGCGCTCAGATATGATACGATAAAAGCGCCTGCGGCGCTTACCGTCCGCCCCCGTCAGCCGGGCGATCAGATCTCGCTTCCGGGCGGAAGCAGAAGCCTGAAAAAGCTCTTCATCGACCGCAAGCTTCCCGCCCATGCGCGCGCGCTTGTGCCGGTAGTCTGCGACGGGGACACCGTGCTTCTGGCCTATCCCCTTGCCGCGTCCTGCGCGCACACTGCGCAGCCGGGCGAGGCCGCGCTCATTGTTCAGTTTACAAAAGAAAAAGAGACTATACAGAAAGAGGACTCGCGATGATTAACAAATTTGACATGCAGCAGGATATTGAACGCGTACTTGTCTCCGAGGAAGACATCCACGCCCGCATCCGCGAGGTCGGTGCGCAGATCTCCGAGGAATACCGGGGCAAATGCCCGATCCTTGTCGGCGTTCTCAAGGGTGTTGTGCCGTTCTTTGCCGAAATGGCGCAGGCCATCACCATCCCCGTGCAGGAGGATTTCATGTGTGTGACCTCCTTTGAGGGCGGCACGGAATCAACCGGCAAGCTGACCTTCCGCAAGGACATTGACCATGACATCGAAGGCCGCGACGTGATCATTCTGGAAGACATCATTGACTCCGGCAACACGCTCAAGCTCATCGTCGAGCTTTTCCAGGCAAGAAAGCCCGCCTCGGTCAAAATCTGCACGCTTCTCGACAAGCCCTCCGGGCGCAAGGTCGAGCTTTCGCCGGACTATGCCTGCTTTACCATCCCGGCGGCCTTTGTCGTGGGCTACGGTCTTGACTACGACGATTACTACCGCAACCTTCCCTATGTCGGCGTTCTCAAGCCGAGTGTGTATCTTGAAAAATAATTTGTAAGGAGAAATTCATTGTCTCAGCAGTCAAAACCGACGAATCTTCTCGTCGTGCTTCTTGTGCTGGTGATCGCGGTGACGCTGCTTGGCAACCTGCTGACCCCCACCACCGGCGAGATCGTCCAGTATTCCGATGTGTTAGATTTATTTGAGGCCGAACGCGTCGCCTCCTTCACCCTCAGCGGCAGCGCGCTTTCCATGCAGGTGCGCGCAGAGGGCAGCGATGAGGTCAAGACCGTCTCTGCCAAAATCGGCAGCGCCGAGCAGTTTCACGAAGACCTTGACGCGCTCATCCACGCGCAGTATGAAAGCGGCGTTCTTGAAAGCTACCATTATCCGCCCGCAACTGAGCCGTGGTATCGCGTAGCAGCGCCCTATCTTCTGGGCGGGGCTGTGCTTGTCCTGCTCATTTTCCTCTTTGCAGGCCGCCTTGGCGGCGGCTCAAACGGCATGGCAAGCTTCACGAAGGCCAACGCCCGCTTCGGCGTTCCGACGCAGCAGACCGTGACCTTCCAGGATGTCGCGGGCGCAGACGAGGAAAAGCAGGAGCTGGCGCAGATCGTAGACTTCCTGCGAGAGCCCCAGCGCTACAGTCAGCTTGGCGCAAAAATTCCGAAGGGCGTTCTGCTCGTCGGCCCTCCGGGCACAGGCAAGACGCTCCTTGCAAGAGCCGTTGCAGGCGAGGCCGGTGTATCGTTCCTCTCGATTTCCGGCTCAGACTTTGTTGAGCTCTATGTCGGCGTCGGCGCAAGCCGTGTGCGTGATCTTTTCGAGCAGGCAAAGAAGGTTGCCCCCGCCATCGTCTTCATTGATGAAATTGACGCCGTTGGCCGCAGACGCGGCGCAGGTCTTGGCGGCGGCCACGACGAGCGCGAGCAGACGCTCAACCAGCTGCTCGTCGAGATGGACGGCTTCAGCAGCAACACCGGCGTGATCGTCATCGCCGCGACCAACCGCAAGGATATCCTTGACCCCGCCCTTCTGCGCCCCGGCCGCTTTGACCGGCAGATCTATGTCGGCTCGCCCGACTGGCGCGGCCGCGAGGCCATCTTGAAGGTTCACGCCAAGGATAAGCCGCTGGCCGATAACGTCAGTCTTTCCGCCCTTGCCAGGGCAACCGCCGGCTTTACCGGCGCAGACCTTGCAAATCTTTTAAACGAGGCGGCGCTGCTTGCCGCAGGCAAGTCCCGCGCCGTCATCACCATGGGCGATCTGGAGGAGGCGATGATCAAGGTCATCGCCGGGCCTGAAAAGCGCAGCCGCGTTGTCTCGCAGTATGAGCGCAAGCTCACCGCCATCCATGAGGCGGGGCATGCCATTGCGATGTACTGCCTGCCGACGCAGGACCCCGTCCACATGATTACCATCGTCCCACGCGGCTCCGCCGGAGGCATGACGATCAGTCTGCCGCAGGACGACCAGTCGTTCATCTCCAGGGGCGAAATGTTTGAGACCATCGTCAGCTTCCTCGGCGGCCGCGCCGCAGAGGCGCTCCGGCTGGACGATATCTCGACGGGCGCATCCAACGACATTGAGCGCGCCACGGCCATCGCGCGCGATATGGCCGCCAAATACGGCATGAGCGACACGCTTGGTCCTGTGTGCTATTCCTCCGGAAATGAGGTTTTCATCGGGCGCGACTATGAAAAGACGAAGTCCTATTCCGAGTCTGTTGCCGGGCGCATCGATGACGAGGTTCAGGCCATTATCTGCAAGGCCTATGAGACCTGCGCCGCGCTTTTGCGCGCGCATGAGGCGCAGCTTGACGCAGTCGCGGCGTTCCTGCTTGCAAACAATACCATGTCCGGCGAGCAGTTTACCGCCGTCATGGAGGGAAAGCCCATCCCCACCGGCTCTGTTACGCCGATCGAGTCCATTGAGCCCATCGACGAGTCCGCGCAGAGCTGAAGCGCCAAAAATGTTTTTTATCATCGCTGTCCGCCGCTTTTGCGGCGGACATTTTATCAGGAGGTTTTATGGAGCATTACCGCGCGCTGAGTCCCTATTTAAAAGAGCGCTTTGGCTGCAAGGTCTATAAGCTCTCGCTTTCCTCCGGCTGCACCTGCCCCAACCGCGACGGCACACTTGGCACGCAGGGGTGCAGCTTCTGCTCCGGCGCAGACGAATTTACCGCGTCGAGCGGCGTCTGTATGCAGGAGCAGCTTGCGCAGGCAAGGCTGATTCTCGGCAAAAAGGCACAGGGCGCAAAATTTATCGCCTATTTTCAGAGCTTTACCAACACCTACGGCGCGCCCTCGCGCCTTGAGCCGCTTTTCATGCAGGCCATTGCACCGCAGGATGTGGTTGCGCTCTCGGTCGCGACGCGGCCAGACTGTCTGCCGCCGGAAATAATGCAGATGCTTGCGCGTCTGCGCGAAAAAAAGCCGCTCTGGGTCGAGCTTGGCCTTCAGACGATGCACGAAAGGAGCGCGCAGGAAATTGGGCGCGGGTATACCCTTCCGGTCTTTGAAAAGGCTGTCCGTGAGCTTCACGCCATTGGTGCGGAGGTCATCGCGCATATGATCCTCGGCCTTCCCGGCGAGACGCCGGAGATGATGGAGGAAACTGCGCGCTATCTTGGCGCATGCGGCGTTGATGGGGTGAAGCTCCACCTTCTTCATGTCCTGCGCGGCACAGGGCTTGCCGCGGCCTATGAAGCGGGCGCATTTCAGACGCTGGCTCTGGAGGAATACATTACAATTCTGGAGCGCTGCCTCGCCGTTCTGCCGCCCGAGATTGTCATCCACCGCCTGACCGGCGACGGGGCAAAGCGCGATCTCATCGCGCCCATGTGGAGCGCAGATAAAAAGCGCGTCTTAAACGAGATCGCCCGCCGCTTTGCGCTGGATCACGTCACACAGGGAAGCGCGCTTTGATTGCAGCCGCTTGCAATTTTTTCTCCCGCGCGCTATACTGAATATCAGAACACACGAAAGGATGTGCCGCATGGGAAACTTCTGGAAGCATCTGCATACCATCAACCACCACCGCAGGCTTGTCCGGCAGGGCTGCTTCCGCGTGGGGCTTTACTGGCAGGGCTTGACGCACGATCTTTCCAAATACGCGCCCATCGAGTTCTGGACGGGTGTGCGCTTTTATCAGGGCACGCGCAGCCCCAACACTGCTGAGCGCGAGACGCTTGGCTGGAGCGAGGCCTGGATGCACCACAAGGGGCGCAACCGCCACCATTTTGAATACTGGACAGACCTCGACCCCGTCACGCGCGTCTACGCCCCCGTGCCCATGCCGCAGCGCTTTCTTGCCGAGATGGTCATGGATCGCATCGCCGCCTGCAAGACCTATCAGGGAGCGGCCTACACCGACGCTTCGCCTCTCGCCTATCTGAACCGGGCGAAGGAGTCGCGCCTTGTCCATAAGGATACCATGCGCCAGCTCCGCTTTCTTCTTACCATGCTCGCAGAGCGCGGCGAGGAGGAGACCTTCCGCTTCATCCGCGCGCATCTGCGCCAGAAGACGCCCTTCTGCCCGCCGGAGCTGACACCGGCCACTGAGAATCTCCCCCAGCATCCCTGACTTCCAAAGACGCCGCCAGGCGTCTTTTTCCCTTATTTCGGCAAAAGGTTGCGGCCATTTTGCCGGAAGGCTTCCATTTTTGTGCATCTTGATAATTTTTCGGTCTTTTTTTTGCTTTCCCCCTTGCTGTTTTCGTATATTTGTTGTATGATTCTGGTATACCTTTCGCTGCGGCGAAAGAAAACAAAAGGAGGATACTATGAAGAAACTTGTTGCACTTGTGCTGGCGCTGTGCATGGTTCTCGGTCTTGTGACCATGACCTCTGCGGCAGACACAAAATCCAACGACATTGTCATCCTGTACACCAACGACGTTCACTGCGGCGTTGACGACAACATCGGCTATGCCGGTCTTGCCGCGTACAAAAAGGAAATGCAGGCAGCCCATGAGCATGTTGTGCTCGTCGACTGCGGCGACTCCGTGCAGGGCGACGTCATCGGCACGCTCTCCAAGGGCGAATATCTGGTTGATATCATGAACGAGGTCGGCTACGACTACGCCTGCTTCGGCAACCATGAGTTCGACTACAACATGACGCAGCTGCAATCGCTCATCAACAAGGCTGAATATCAGTATCTGTGCTGCAACCTGACCTACACGGCCAGCGACAACAAGGGTCTGAGCGGCTACAAGGCCTATGAGATCGCGACCTATGGCGATACGAAGGTCGCCTTCGTCGGCATCGACACGCCTGAGTCCTTCACCAAGTCCACCCCGACCTACTTCCAGGATGCAAACGGCAAGTACGTCTACTCCTTTGCCGAGGGCAACAACGGCGCTGACCTCTATGCGCAGGTTCAGAAGACCGTTGACAGCGCACTGGCTGAAGGTGCGGATTACGTTGTCGCCATTGCCCACCTTGGCATCGACGAGTCCTCCGCGCCCTGGCGCTCGACCGACCTGATCGCCAACACCACCGGCATCGACGTCGTGCTCGACGGCCACTCCCACTCCACCATTGCAAAGGACGTTGTCGCCAACAAGAACGGCGAAGAGGTTCTGCTCTCCTCCACCGGCACGAAGCTTGCCAACATCGGTAAGCTCACCATCTCCGACGGCAAGCTCACCACCGAGCTGGTTTCTGACTACGCCACCAAGGACGATACCACCGACGCCTATGTCAAGGACATCCAGGCCAAGAACGAGGAGCTCGTCAACACGGTCGTCGCCAGAAGCGCCATCGACCTGACCACCAAGCATGCCAACGGCACCCGCGCTGTGCGTAACCGCGAGACCAACCTCGGCGACCTCTGCGCCGACGCATACCGCATCGTCTCCGGCGCTGACGTAGCCTTTGTCAACGGCGGCGGCATCCGCGCAGACATTGCAGCCGGCAGCATCACCTACGGCCAGATCATCAAGGTTCACCCCTACGGCAACGCGCTTTGCGTCGTCGAGGCCACCGGCCAGGAGATCATCGACGCGCTCGAATGGACGGCGCGCAACACCATGTCCGCATACTCCGACGGTGAAAACGCAGTCGGCGAAATGGGCGGCTTCCTCCAGGTTTCCGGCCTGAAATACACGATCGACACCACTGTCAAGTCCTCTGCCAAGGGCGACGACAAGAGCATGTTCGTCTCGGTCGACGGCGAATACCGCGTGAAGGACGTTCAGGTTCTGAAAAACGGCAAGTATGAGGCCATTGACCCCGAAGCGACCTACACCCTCGCTTCCCATAACTACATGCTCAAGGACTCCGGCGACGGCATCAACATGTTTGCAGACAACAAGCTCCTGCAGGACAGCGTTATGCTTGACAACGAGGTTCTGATCACCTACATCAAGGATTATCTCGGCGGCGTTGTTCCCGCAAGCTATGCAAAGCCGCAGGGCCGCATCAATGTCATCGTCACGCCGTATGCCGACGTGGCAGACGGCAACTGGGCCATCAACGCGATCAACTACGTTTCGGCCAACAAGCTCATGACCGGCACCAGCGCAACCACCTTCTCCCCGAACGGCGCGCTGACGCGCGGCATGCTTGTCACCGTGCTCTACCGCCAGGCAGGCTCTCCGGCGGTCACCACCAAGGTCACCGACAAGTTCTCTGACTGCGAGGAAGACAGCTGGTACGCACCGGCCGTTGTCTGGGCAGCTGAAAACGGCATCGTCGGCGGCTACGAGGACGGCACGTTTGCGCCCAACAAGGCCATCACCCGCCAGGAAATGGCCAAGGTGCTCTATGGCTACGACAAGGCTACGGGCAAGAGCGCCCCGGCTGAGACCGAGCTGACCTACACCGACCTCTCCTCCATCGCGGCCTGGGCGCTTGAGGGCGTTCAGTACTGCACGGCGGCCAAGTATCTCGCCGGCTCGAACGGCGCGTTCAACCCCGCCGGTACGGCAACCCGTGCCATGGTCGCACAGGTCTTCATGAACATGGCAGCCTGATTTTTCAAAATTCTGTTTTCCCATGCAAAAGGACTTCCCGGGATTTCCCGGGAAGTCCTTTTCGTTATTCGCTGATTTCGTCGCGGATGGAGATGTGCGCGCTGCGCGCTTCCATGGGCACATAATGGTCGCGGATGGTCACGGCGCGGTAGGCCGGGCGCATGATGCGTCTGCCGCTGACGACCTCTTCAATGCGGTGCGCGCACCAGCCCGCGATTCTCGCCGTTGCAAACAGCGGCGTAAAGACCTCCTCCGGAATGCCAAGCATCTGGTAGACGAGGCCGGAATACAGGTCGACATTGGCGCAGACCGGGTCGTCACTTTTCCGCCTTTCCTGGAGCAGCGCCGCGCCGATATCCTCAACCTTCTGCAAAAGCGCAAAGTCATCCGCGTAGCCCTTGAGCTCGGCCAGATGCCCCGCATACTTTTTCAGCAGCACCGCGCGCGGGTCAGAGCGCGTATAGACCGCGTGGCCAAGGCCGTAGATCTTGCCAGAGCCGTCGCCCGCCGCGCCGGAGAGAATCCGGTCGAGATAATCGCGGATTGAGCCGTCATCGCGTGCATTGACATGCGCCCGGATATCCCGGAACATCCGCATGACCTGCGCGTTCGCGCCGCCATGCAGCGGCCCTTTGAGCGAGCCTACCGCGCCCGCAATGGCGCTGTAGGTATCCGTGCCGCTGGAGGACAGGGCGCGGCAGACGAAGGCAGAGTTGTTGCCGCCGCCGTGCTCGGCGTGAACCATCATCATCATATCGAGCAGATGCGCCTCTTCCTCGGTGTAGCTGGTGTCGGGGCGGATCATGCGCAAAAAGTTTTCTGCCGCCGAAAGCTCCTCGCTCGGATAGTGGATATGAAGCGACTCCCCGTTAAAATAATGCCGCTTGATCGCGTAGGCATTGGCCACGATTGCCGGGAACGAGCCAATCATCCGGATGGATTGCAGCAGCAGATTCTGCACCGAAAGATCATCCGGGTTATCATCATAGGAGTACAGCAGCAGCACACTTCTTGCAAGATCATTCATGATATCCCGGCTGGGGTGGCGCATAATCATGCCCTCGGTAAAGCCCTCCGGCAGCTTTCTGGCCTTGCGCAGGATGTCGTTAAAATACGAAAGCTCCATGCTTGTCGGCAGATAGCCCATGAGCAGCAGATAGGCGACCTCCTCATAGCCGAATGTCCCCGCCCTGCGGTGCGCCTCAACGATCTCGCCCAGGTCAATGCCGCGGTAGTACAGCCGACCCTCCATCGGCACGCGCCGCCCGTCTTCAATGAGATAGCCCTGTACACTGCCGACCTTTGTGACGCCAATGAGCACGCCCGTGCCGTCGCTGTTGCGAAGGCCGCGCTTGACCTCGCCAAAGTAATACGAATCGGCAATGCAGTATTCCTGGCGCACGGCCTCGCTGAGCTTCTGCGCAGATCGGTTCAGAATTTCGTTTGTACGCTCCATCCGATTTGTCTCCTTTCGCCGCGTGGTGCTTTTCTGTTTGGCTCATTATAGCCGCTCGTTTTCAAAAATGCAAGAACTATTTTTCACAATTTCATATTTTCTTTCATATCACCAGGAAAAATCCGTTCTTTTCGAGTCTTTTTTCGTTTTTCAACTTTCATCTTGCAAGTTATGTAAAAATTATTTCATTTTTGCTTGCATTTTATCTTCCTTCCTGCTATACTGTCTGCAAGGCCGGTTTTATTCCCGGCAAACAGGCTGGCTACAGAAAGGACAGATTGAGCATGATCCGATTGCATACAGGCGGCGTAACGCTGCAAAATGGAGTGCCGGTTTCATCCCCGGCTGCGCAGAGCAGCGCGCGTGAGAAGACGCTCGCATGGAAAATTCTTTCAAACCATCATCACCCGGCACAGGATCAGCTTCTGCACCTGCGCTTTGACAGCCTCATCTCCCACGACATTACCTACGTCGGCATCATCCAGACCGCCCGCGCCAGCGGGCTGACGCGCTTCCCCATGCCCTATGCGCTGACCAACTGCCACAACAGCCTCTGCGCCGTCGGCGGGACGATCAACGAGGATGACCACGTCTTCGGCCTCTCCGCTGCCATCAAATACGGCGGCGACTATGTGCCGGCCAATCAGGCCGTCATCCACCAGTACGCGCGCGAGATGATGGCGGGCTGCGGAAGGATGATCCTCGGCTCAGACAGCCACACGCGCTACGGCGCGCTTGGAACGCTCGGCATCGGCGAAGGCGGCGGTGAGCTTGTCAAGCAGCTGCTGGAAAACACCTATGACCTTGCCCGGCCGGAGGTCGTACTCGTCTGGGTCACGGGAAGCGTACCGCACGGCGTCGGGCCGCACGACGTGGCCATCGCGCTTTGCGGCGCAACCTACAAAAACGGCTTTGTCAAAAATAAAATTCTGGAGTTCGCAGGCCCTGGCATCCATGATCTTCCGATGGATTTTCGCATCGGCATCGACGTCATGACGACTGAGACCGCCTGCCTCAGCTCCATCTGGGAGACCGATGAGAAGGTCGAAGAATACCTTGCCATCCATGGCCGCGCAGACGCTTACCAGCGCCTTTGCACGCAGGAGGGCGCATATTATGACGCGTGCATCGAGCTTGACCTCTCGAAGCTCGAGCCGATGGCCGCCCTCCCCTTCCACCCCTCCGAGGCCATCACGCTTCGTGAGCTGATTGAGAATCCGGGCGATCATCTGCGCGCCGTAGAGCTTCGCGCGCAGGAGCAGTTCGGCGCGAAGGCGGCGCTTCATCTGACAGATCAGCTTGTAAACGGCAGACTGATGGTCGATCAGGGCATCATCGCCGGCTGCGCCGGCGGCATGTATGATAACATTGCCGAGGCCGCCGCAATTTTAGACGGCTTTGATACCGGCTGCGGCGCGTTCTCGCTGTCGGTCTATCCGCCATCGATTCCGGTCAATCTCGAGCTTCTGCAAAATGGCGTCCAGCAGCAGCTGCTACGCGCAGGGGCGCTCTTTAAGCCCTGCTTCTGTGGCCCGTGCTTTGGCGCGGGCGATGTCCCGGCCAACAATACCCTTTCCATCCGCCACACGACGAGAAACTTCCCCAACCGCGAAGGCTCCAAGCCCGGAAACGGCCAGCTGGCAGGCGTCATCCTCATGGACGCGCGCTCGATTGCAGCAACGGCGCGAAATCACGGCCTTCTGACCTCGGCAGCCGAGGTTTCCTATGATGCGCCGAACCCCGCGCGCCGCTTCTTTGACGCGGAGGTCTACAAAAAGCGCGTCTTCTTTGGCGCAGGTCATGCGCAGGAGGAGTCCGAGTTGAAATTCGGCCCGAACATCACCGAATGGCCGGAAATCGCGCCGCTTGCCGAGAATCTTATGATGCAGGTTGCGTCCGTGCTTCGTGACCCCGTGACCACGACGGACGAGCTGATTCCCTCCGGTGAGACCTCGTCCTACCGCTCGAACCCTTTGAAGCTTGCAACCTTCACGCTCTCGCGGCGTGACCCCGCTTACGTTGGCCGCGCAAAGGCCACGCAAGAATCAGACCGCGCCCGCGCGCAAGGTCAGCTTCCCGAAGCGCTGCAAGCGGCGCTCTCGCGCCTTGGTCTCGCGCAGGACACGCCCATGCAGCTTGGCTCGGTGATTTTTGCCAATAAGCCCGGCGACGGCTCTGCCCGTGAGCAGGCCGCCTCCTGCCAGCGGGTGCTTGGCGGATGCGCGAACATCTGCTATGAATTTGCAACCAAGCGCTACCGCTCGAACTGCGTCAACTGGGGCATGCTTCCGTTTACGCTGGAAGCCGGGGCAGATTTTTCTGCCGAGCCGGGCGACTTCATCTATGTCCCGGACGTGCGCCGCAAGGTCGCGAGCGGAGACGAGGTGTTCCCCGCAACGCTTCTTCACGCCGACGGACGCACGGAAAAGCTGACGCTGCTTTTAAAAAATACATCCGAAGAAGAACGCGAGCTTCTGCTTGCGGGCTGCCTCATGAACCACTACCGCGCGCAAAGGAGAGCTTGAAATGGAAAAGATCAAAATGCAAAACGCTATCGCAGAGCTTGATGGCGACGAAATGACCCATGTCCTGTGGGGCATGATCAAAGACGAGCTGATTTTACCCTTTGTCGCGCTGAACACAGAGTACTTTGACCTCTCGATTCAAAACCGCGACAAAACAGAAGATGCTGTTACCGTCCAGGCCGCCGAGGCCATCCGCCGCCTGCATGTCGGCGTGAAGTGCGCGACCATTACGCCCAATTTGCAGCGGCAGGAGGAATACGGCCTCAAAAAGCTCTGGAAATCGCCAAACGCGACGATTCGCGCCGCGCTCGACGGGACAGTCTTCCGCACGCCCATTCTCATCTCCCGCGTCAAGCCCGTGGTCTCCTGCTGGAAAAAGCCCATCACCATCGCGCGCCACGCCTACGGCGATATCTACAAGGCCGTGGAATACCGTGTGCCGGGCGCGGGCAAGGCAGAGCTTGTCTTTACAGGCGCAGACGGCGCGGAGCTTTCGCGCCAGACGGTCTATGATTTTAAGGGCGCGGGCGTTTTGCAGGCCATGCACAACCGGGATGACTCCATTTTGTCCTTCGCCCGCTGCTGCTTCTCCTACGCGCTGGATGTAAAGCAGGACGTCTGGTTTTCGAGCAAGGACACCATCTCCAAGGACTATGACCAGACCTTCAAGCTCCTGTTCCAGAAGGTCTATGACGAGGAATTCAAAGACGCCTTTGAAAAGGCCGGGCTTCACTACCGCTACGCGCTCATCGACGATGTTGCGGCCAAAATCATCCGCTCCGAGGGCGGCGTGATCTGGGCCTGCAAGAACTATGACGGCGACGTGATGAGCGACCTCATTGCAGCCGCCTCCGGCTCGCTTCCGATGATGACGAGCGTGCTTGTCTCGCCGGAGGGGAACTTTGAATACGAGGCCGCGCACGGAACGGTCGTTGACCATTACAGACGCTGGAAGGAAGGAAAGCCTGTCTCTACCAACCCGCTTGCCACCATCGCGGCCTGGGCGGGCGCGCTTCATAAGCGCGGTGAGCTTGACCGGAACGAGCCGCTCATGCACTTTGCAGACTGCCTCTCAAAGGCCGGGGTCGACGTCTTTGAAGACGGCTACCTCTCCGAAGATCTCGCCATGCTCTGCCAGCCGGGCGAATACCGGCAGATGCCGGACAACCAGACGCTGCTCACACTGATTCGCGGGCGGCTGGAGGCGCTCTTGTCCGCCTGATTCTTTCAAGGCCTGCGTATTTGAGCCGGGCGGCAGCTGCCGCCCGGCTCAGCTTATGGCAGGAAAATCTTAAAAATATATAATCCCGTGCAAAAGATTGATTCTTTCGGCCAGATGTGATAGAATGAATCAGTATCTGTAGAAAACCATATCCATATTGGAGAGATTTTATGCCGCAAATGAAACTGTTTGGCAACTCCCGTTCCGCCGCCCGCGTCGCCGGACGCAGGAAGGCTGAGCCGCAGGACGCGCCGAAAGCAAGCACCAAGCAGAAGCAAAAACAGAAAAAGCCGCTGAAGACACTGGCCATTGTACTGGTCGTTCTTCTGTGCCTGGAGGGGCTTTACTTCTTCTGCTGCTACACGCAAAATGCATTCGTCAAAAAATGGCGAACGATCTACATTCAGACTGCCATGTCTACCATGCGCCACCAGTGGATGGCGACCTACCTTCTGCCGGAGTCGGTGATCGACCAGGTGCTCCAGATGCGCGCCGAGGCCGCCGAGGCCATTGGCGACAAGGAATCGTCCTGGAGTAATAAGCCGGAAATTTCTCAGCCGGTCAAGCCGGAGGTCAAGCCCATTGAGAGCATGGTAACAGAGGTTGAAACCGAAACCATGACGCCCGAGGATGAGCAGGCGCTTGCGCGCGAGGCCTTCTACGAGCTTTTCTGGGAGCTTGACCAGCAGACCATGGAAGACTACCTCGCCCAGCACCCGGAGGCGCTTGAAAACGGATGGGAAAACATCAACATCAATGAAGCCGGGCTTGATGACGACGGCACTTCGATTCAGACCACCATGGGTGAGCAGGTGCTTGCCATCAACGCCAGGGAAGAAATTCTTCTTGTCCGCGTCAAGGGCTCGGGCTATCGAGGCATTCTGGCGATTGCCAAAGACCCGTCGCGTCTGAACGTTGAAAATTCCTCCGGCGTCGGCCAGTTTGGCCAGCTCACCGGAACGATTGCCGAGGCGCACAACGGCATCCTTGCAACCACCTGCTCCGGCTTTATCGACATCGACAATCAGGGCAACTGGGGCAACGGTAACGGCGGCCTCATCGCGGGCTACGCCATGAGTAACGGCCACGGCTACGGCACACATTATGTCTCAAACCCGAACTTCCAGTATTACCGGCTGGAGATCCACGAAGACGATCTCATTTACATCAAAAAGGTCGACAAGGAAGTCAGCGAAGACTGCCGCGACGCGACCGAGTTCCAGCCGCCGATCATCATTGACGGCGAGGTGCTTGAAAGCGATTACTGGGTCGAGCTGAACCCGCGCGTATGCATCGGCCAGTCTGACCGGTATGAGATGCTCCTGCTTGTCATCGAAGGGCGCATCTACGCCGAGGGCATCCTTGGAACCGACGTCAACGAATGCGCCAAGATTCTCTCCCGCCACAATGCTGTGCAGGCCATGAACGTCGACGGCGGCACGAGCGCCATGATGTGGTACGACGGAGAATACGTCATCCGCGGCTCCAACGCAAATAGCCGCTACACAGGCTCCCGCCCCGTCCCGAACGCATTTGTTTACCACAGAGTCGAAGAAGAATCCTGAAACAACGCCGCCCGGAGAACTTCTCCAGGCGGCGTTGTTTTACAGCCTATTAAAAAAGTCTCACAGAGTTCGCGCCCTTGGGCGCGAAAAAATTGAAATCATTTTTTGCGGCGACATGTGCAGCGCAAAAAATACGTTACAGCCCGCAAACGTGAATTTTGGCAGCTTCGCTGCCAAAACTTTGCGCTGTAGCGGGCTGCAAACCCTTTGGCCAAAAACTCTGAAAGAGTTTTTGGCCAAGCTTATTCTTCATAGGTGGCGGCTTCTCGTTCAGAGATGATGCTCCAGACGAAAGCAAAGAATTTTTTCTGAAAATAAAACAGATACACGCCAAGTACCGTCAGCCCCAGCGTCACAAGCCACGCCATTGTCACGTCCGTGAGAAAATGCGCGCCCATCATGACTCTGCTCAGCGCAACGACCGCTGTCCACAAAACGCCGAGCAGCCCCAGCCGCCGCTCCTTGCCGCGCAGGCGCTTGCAGACCGTCGGCAGCAGTGCCATCAGCATCGCGCAGGCCGCGCAGGCCGTGTGGCCGGAGGGGAAGGAACGGAACTCATCGCCGGACACGCCCTCAGAAACAAGCTGGTCTTTGAGCGCGCTCCCCGCCTGCCACCAGGGCGTAAAGTAGCTTGCGTTACCCGTCGCGGCGATCAGGCGCATTCTCGCTCTGCCCCAGGGAACTTTGATGATGTTGATGAGAAGCATCGTCCCCACGCAGACAAAGACGATCGTAAGCACAAAGCGGATGACGGTCTTTTCCTGCGCGCCGCCTGTCAGAAGAAGCAAGCCCGCCGCGCAGAGAACCGAAAAGAACACCATCACCAGCAGCGGCACCCACACCGGCATCGCAGGCACATTGTCGGCCGCCTCATGGACAGAGAGAAAAATCCCGCCAAAGACAAGGCCAGCCGAGGCCAGCAGAAACAGCACATTCCAGTCTTTTCTCAGGCAGCCCCGATGCACGAACAAAAGAACGCCCGCGCAGGTGAGCGCCAGAAACGCCGGAAGCTCACCGAAGGCCGCGAAGAACTGGCCGAAGCTGCTCTCCTTGCCGGGGTAAAGGGCGCTTGAAATGGAAAAATCAAAAATCGAGCCTGCAATCATCAAAACCAGCAGCAGCGCAAATAAGCACCATGCGCCGCGCGTATACGAGCGTTTGAGCTGTCTCATGAAATCCCTCTTTCTATCGTCTATCAACAGGCGAAGCCGCCAAAAAATCGTGTGCCCGGATAGTATATCATAATTATGTAACCTTGGCAATTGACGAAATTGCATGAATCGTGGTATCATCTTTTGGAGAAAAGAGGCGATCATCCATGAAATATCTTGAACCGGATTACGCGCCCGCGTTCCGCTGTCTGGCGGGCAGCTGTCCGGATACCTGCTGCAAAGACTGGGAGATCATTTTAGACCCACAGACCCTTGCGCGCTACGAGGCGCTTCCCGGCGTATTTGGAGAAGAAGTGCGCGCCGCGCTCACGAAAGACGCCGAAGGCGAGACCATGTTTCACTTAAAAGACGGCCACTGCCCGCTTCTGCGTGAAGACGGCCTTTGCCGCGTACAGCTGGCGCTGGGCGAGGAAGGGCTTTGCAATACCTGCCGCGCGCATCCGCGCTTTTATGAGGAATATGGCCAGACGCAGGAGCTGACATTAAGTCTTTCCTGCCCCGCCGCAGCAAAGCTGCTGCTCGATCACCCGGAGAAAATCACCTTTCTCTCCCGCGAGGACGGCGCGCCCGTGTCCTCCTGCAATGCCCTTGACCCGGAGGTCTATCTTTCCCTTCGCGCCGCACGCGAGACGGCGCTTTGCATCGCGCAAAACCGCGCGCTTCCGCTTGCCGAGCGGCTAGCGCTGCTGCTCTTTTTCGCAGAGCGCGTGCAAAAGCTTCTCGATTCCCGCCGCCTGCAACGGCTTCCTGCCCTCTGCGCGCGCTTTGAGGACGCGGCGCAGTGTAGCCGCCTCCTTGCCCGCGCAAAGCGCCTTCGGGCGAGGAAGGGCGCATTCTTCCCCTGCTGGATGATTTTAAACAACATGGAGCACCTTGGCGCAAGCTTCCCCAAAAAGCTCGATGCCACGCTCCAAAGCGCCCCCGCCGCGCAGTTTGCGCCGGAGCTTGCAAGCCAGTGGGAAAACCTTCTGGTCTATTTCCTCTGGCGCGAATTTCTCAAGGCAAGCACCGACGAAAGGCTTCTTTGCCGCGTGCAAAGCTGCGTGTTCCACCTCATTTCCATTGCGGCGCTTTTCTCCTGCGAAAAAGAGCAAGATCTCGATTCTCTTACAAAGCTCTGCTCGCTTTACAGCAAGGAGGTCGAGCACTCGGAAGAAAATCTTGCGCTTTTGCACCGCGTCTTTTCCCGCGGCACACTGACGCAGAAAACGCTCCTGCGCCTTCTTTAAGGCCGTTTCCCGCCCGCAAATCTGACAAGTCCACCTGTCAAATAAAAGGAGGCTTTCATGACGCGAATCAAAGCGCTGAATCTCTATCAAAAAGGAATTCTTCTGTTCCTGCTCGTCCTGACGCTCGTCTTCTCGGTTCTCTACCCACGGACGATTGCGCGCGTTGGCTTTTCCTATCGCGACACAATTCTTGTCCCGTCCCAAAATGGCGACGAAACCTCCTTCTCCGGCAAGCTTGGGGGAAAGATAGCCTGCTTTACCGTCCTGCCGGACAAGCGCGTGCTCTTTCAGCACGGCGAGACGACCTACGGCCCTTATACGGCCAAAATTGACCCCACCGCCCTTCCGGAAAAAGAGTTTCCGGATGGCAGCCGAACCGGCGTTGAGATTCGCAAGGGAGACGAGATTCTCTTTCGCGGCAGCGTCCGCAAATTTGGCGGCGACTATCTTCTCGTGAGCCAAAGCGGAGAATCCAACGCGATGGAGATTTTCTACACCGGAAGCGACGGCATTTGGCAAGACCAAAACGGCGCGGCCGCCGACCAATTCGCCCCGACCGCCCGCGAGATCATCACACTGCTGGATGAGCCGGAGCTGACCCATAACGGAGACTGGCGGGTATTTCTTGCTGGCATCTTCCTTGCGGTCTGCAACGCCGTATCCATTTTGTTTGCCGATGAATTATTCCGCTGGAATCTGTCCTTTCAGATCCGGAACGCAGAAGAAGCAGAGCCGTCGGAGCTTGAGATCGCCGGGCGATACCTCGGCTGGACCGTTCTTGCGGGCTTGAGCCTCATCGTTTTTATCATTGGCCTTCAATAATATCCTGCCCGGAAAACGCTTTTCGCGTTTTCCAGGCAAAATTTCCTCCCAAACTCCGGTGGAGTCTGGGAGGGCATTCCCGGCCGCATACCCATGCGGCCGGGCTCTTGTTTATTCCAGTTCAAACGCGCCCGTGTAGAGCTGATAATATGTGCCCTTCTGGGCGATCAGATCGTCGTGCGTGCCGCGCTCGATGATCTTGCCGTGGTCAAGAACCATGATGGCGTGGGAGTTCTGAACCGTAGAGAGGCGATGGGCAATGACGAAGACCGTGCGCCCCTTCATCAACGCGTCCATGCCCTTCTGGACAAGGTTCTCCGTTCGGGTATCGATAGAGGACGTTGCCTCGTCCATAATCATGACAGGCGGGTCTGCCACAGCCGCGCGGGCAATGGACAGAAGCTGCCGCTGCCCCTGCGAGAGGTTCGCGCCGTTGGATGTGAGCATCGTGTTGTAGCCGTCAGGCAGGCGCGTAATAAAATCATGCGCATTTGCTAGCTTTGCCGCCGCGATGCACTCATCATCGGTCGCGTCGAGCTTACCGTAGCGGATGTTATCCATGACCGTGCCGGTAAAGAGGTTCACGTCCTGAAGGACGATGCCAAGCGAGTGGCGAAGGTCTGCCTTCCTGATGTGGTTGATATTGATGCCGTCGTAGCGGATTTTGCCGTCGCCAATGTCATAGAACCGGTTAATGAGGTTTGTGATCGTGGTCTTGCCTGCGCCCGTCGCGCCGACAAAGGCCAGCTTCTGGCCGGGCTTTGCATAAAGGGAAATGTTATGAAGCACGGTCTTGTCCGGCACATAACCAAAGTCCACGTCGAAGAAGCGCACATCGCCGCGCAGCGGCACAAGCGTAACAGCCTCGCCCGGCTTCTGCTGCTTCCATGCCCAAAGCCCCGTGCGCTCGGCGCATTCGACAAGCGCGCCGTTTTCCTCGCGGCAATTGACCAGCGTCACATCGCCGGTATCCTCTTCTGCCTTTTCATCGAGCAGCGCAAAGATGCGGCTCGCGCCTGCAACAGCCATCGCCACAGCGTTCATCTGCTGCGAGACCTGCGAGACGTTGGAGGTAAACTGCTTGCACATGCCAAGATACGACGCCACAACAGAAATGGACAGCGGCGCGGCAAACACGCCAAGCTCCACAAGATTCTGAATCGAAAGATTCGGAATTCTCCCGTTCAGGGCAATGAGCAGGCCGCCTGCAAAGGCTGTGAGCACATACAGAAGATTGCCAATGTTATTCATGATCGGCATGAAGATGTTTGCAAAGCGGTTTGCCTCGCGCGCGTCATAGAAGAGCTGATCGTTGAGCTTATCAAAGTCGCGCTCTGCCGCCTCTTCATGGCAGAAGACCTTGACGACCTTCTGGCCGTTCATCATCTCCTCGATGAAGCCCTCGACCTTGCCGAGAGAATCCTGCTGGCGGACAAAGAATTTTGCCGACTGCCCGCCGATCTTTTTGGTCACAAGCGTCATGCAGCAGATGCCAAGCACCACAACCAGCATCAGCGGCATACTGTAATAGATCATCACGCACACCACGCCCACGACCGTAATGCCGGAGGAAATGAGGTTCGGCAGACTCTGTGAGATGACCTGGCGCAGGGTATCAGTGTCGTTCGTATAGCGGCTCATGATGTCGCCGCGCGGGGTCTGGTCAAAGTAGGAGATGGGCAGGCGCTGCATGGTCGAGAACATGCGAACGCGCGTCTTGTGCAAAAAGCCCTGCGTGACATGCGCCATGATCTGCGTGTAGATGATCGTGCAGCCAATGCCGATGACATACAAAACAGCCATGATGACCAGCGCCTGCGTCAGCTTCGGAAGAATCGAGGCCCAGCCGGAGACAAGCCCCTCTTCAATATAGCTTGTGATGGTCTCAATATAAACTGCCGGCAAAATGCCAACGATGGCGCTCAGCACAATGCAGACGCCAACGACTGCCAGCTGCACCGGGTAATCGGAGAAGAGCTGCTTCATCAGTCTTCCCAGTACCTTAAAATTCATCTTGCCGCGCCCCGCGCCGATGGGCGCTCTTCCGCGCGGCCCTGCCGGACGATTAGCCATGCTCTTCACCTCCCGCCTTCGTCTGCGAGTCATAGACCTCGCGGTAAATTTCGCTCGTCTGCAAAAGCTCCTCATGCGTGCCGCGCGAGACGATCTGACCGTTGTCCATGACAAGAATCAGGTCTGCATCCTGCACGGAGGAGACTCTCTGGGCGATGATGAACTTTGTCGTGCCCGGAATTTCCTCGCGCATGGCCTGACGCAGCAGGGCGTCGGTTTTCGTGTCGACGGCCGAGGTCGAGTCATCGAGAATCAGAACCTTCGGCTTTTTCAGAAGCGCCCGCGCGATGCAAAGCCGCTGCTTCTGACCGCCGGAGACGTTCGTACCGCCCTGCTCAATGTAGGTATCGTACTTTTCGGGGAAGGTCTGGATGAACTCATCCGCCTGCGCAAGGCGGCACACACGTACAAGGTCTTCATCGCTTGCCTCTGCGTCGCCCCAGCGGAGATTTTCCTTGATCGTGCCGGAGAAGAGCACGTTCTTCTGCAAAACAACGGCTACCTGATTGCGAAGCGACTCCAGATCATAGCGTTTTACATCCACGCCGCCAACGCGAACCGTTCCCTCTGTCGCGTCATAGAGGCGGGAGATGAGCTGAATGAGGCTCGTCTTCGACGCGCCCGTGCCGCCGATGATACCAACGGTCTGCCCGGCCTTGACATGAAGGTCAATGTCTGCAAGCGCCATGCGGTTGGCCGCTTTGGAATATTTGAAGCTCACATGGTCAAAGTCCACGCTGCCGTCTGTCACCTCATAAATCGGGTTTTCCGGGTTATGGAGGTCGCTTTCCTCGTCAAGCACCTCGCAGATTCGCTTGGCCGAGGCCGAGGCCATCGTGATCATGACAAAGATCATTGAGAGCATCATAAGGCACATCAGAATCTGCATGGTGTAGGTAATCATGCTCGTAAGGCTGCCGACATTTAAATAAGTGCCGCCGGACTGCACGATAAGCTTTGCCGCAAAGTAGCTGATGAGAATACGGCAGATCGAAACGCAGAACTGCATGAGCGGATTGTTGAGCGCCAGAATCTTTTCTGCATGCAAAAAGTCTGCCCGCACATCGTCGGAATCCGCCGTGAACTTCTTCGTCTCATAGTCCTCGCGGACGAAGCTCTTGACCACGCGCATGGCCTGCACGTTCTCCTGCACGGAGTTATTGAGCCGGTCATACTTTTTAAAGACCGCTTTGAAAAGCGGCATGGCCGTCTTCGCCATAAAATACAGGCCAAAGCCGAGAATCGGAATGATGCCTGCAAAGATGAAGGCCAGCTGCTTGCCGACGCGAATGGACATCACGACCGAAAAAACCAGCATCATCGGCGAACGAACCGCCGTGCGGATGACCATCATGAACGCCTGCTGAACGTTTGCAACGTCGGTCGTCAGGCGCGTGACAAGCGAGGACGTTGAGAAGCGGTCGATGTTGGAAAACGAATAATCCTGCACCTTATAATAAAGATCATGGCGCAGATTCTGCGCAAAGCCAGACGCCGCCGACGCGCAGAACCAGCCGGACGCCGCGCCGCAGGCCAGAGAGAGCATCGCGACCAGAAACAGCTTCACGCCGAAGCCAAGGATCACATCCATCGTACAGCCGGCCTGAATACTGTTGATCAAATCCGCCGTTATCAGCGGAATGATACATTCGCACGAAACCTCGCCGACCATAAAAAGCGGCGTTAAAATGGTGTCGCGCTTATACTGCCGGATACATCCGGCAAGACGCTTTATCATGCTTTGGATTCCTCCTTCTGAGATTCAAGATTCATGGAGCTGTTCAGATTCTCCGCCGCCAAATCCAGAAACCGGATCAGAAGCTCGATCTCCTCCTCGCTCATCCCGGCGGTCATGGTTTTTTCGATCGTCTGGATGTGCTGAAAAATCTGCTTCTGGCACTCTTCCGCTTTCGCGGTAAGCTCCAGTCGCTTGAAGCGGCGGTCATTGGAATCCGGCAGACAGCTCACAAAGCCCTTGTGCTCGAGCCTCTGCAAAAGGCCGGAGACCGTTGGGTGCGTGAGACTGAACCGCTTTTCAATGTCCTTCGGGTAGACCGTCTCCCCGCGCTGCTCATAGAGATACCGGATGATAAACGACTGCTGGGCAGTCAGATCCAGATCGATGAGCTTTCGGTCGATGGCCTGGCGGACGGCCTGCGCCAAAATACGCACGCGGTGACCAAGATGTCGTGGTTCGGACATGAAAAAACCTCCATAAAAGTAGCATGCTACACATATTAGGTAGCATGCTACATTTTATCAGATTTTCCGTAAAACACAAGCGGCAAATACGCCAAATCGTGCCCTGCACCATCAGGAAAAATTGTACATTCTGCCATATGACACTCCAATGCGCTGCGGCAGCTTCTGCGCACAGCGCACAAAAGCCCAGACCCCACGGCCTGCGCCGCCGGGTCTGCGCCGGAGATGGGGCGTCACTTTTTCTTTTTCTGAAGCAGGCAGACGATCGCCCCGGTTACCGCAGCGACCACAACTGCCAGCGCGCAGACGCCTGCAAGCAGCGCCGCCAGACTCATCCGCTCCTCGCTGAAGGACGGAAGGTCTTCAAAGTCCTCCGCATCGGATCTCACAAAAAATTTTCTCATTCGTCCTGCTCCTTTCCGCAATTCTCCTGCGTCTGGGCAGCCTGCTCCTCCGGCGCGTCAGCCGGGCGCGGCTGCTTGGTCACGACCACCGCCTCCACGCGGTTGATGGGCGTTCCCAGCGCATAAAATTTTTCCTCATAGCCGGTCATGATGCCGACCGGGCCGTTTGCATGCAAATCGCGCGTCAGATTGCGCAGCGCAAGAAAGCAGCTCTGCATCTCCGGCAGACTCCACTCGAAAAGCTTTTCGTTGTCGGTCTTGAAATGGATCTCGCCGCCAAGGCGGAGCGCCTTTTTGTATTTTTCCAGGAAGGTGTGATACGTCAGCCGCCGCTTTGCATTTTTCTTGCGCGGCCAGGGGTCGCAGAAGTTGATATAGAGCAGATCGATCTCATCATCTGCAAAGAAATCGTTGATGCGCTCAGCGTCCAGCGAGACGAAAAACACATTTTTAAGCCCCATCCGCATTGCGCTCTCCATCGCCAGCACCAGCGCATCGGGCACTTTTTCAATTGCGATCAGTAAAACGTCCGGCTCTGCCGCCGCCGTCTCGACCGTGAACTTTCCTTTTCCGCAGCCAACCTCGACCCGCAGCGCCCGGCAGCCCGGCATCAGACTCCGCCAGTTTCCGCGAAGCTTCTCCGGCTCATGAATCCAGACCGGCTCGCAGGCGTCCATGCGCGGCGAAAGGTTGTTGCGTCTTCTCATTCTCATATCTGCTTCCTCGCTTGCTTCTGTGATTGACCCTCCCGCCGCGCCGGATGGCGCGGCGCGGCCGCTTCTTTTCATAGGGAAAGCATACCACAAATCCGGCAAAAATACAAGCGCCCGTCCGCCAGCCTTCGCCGCAGGCGGCCAAAAAACGCTCTTCTGCGCAAAAAGCTCAAAGCGGCTGCTTTAAAAATCTTGACATGGAGGCGGCAAACGCCTCTTCATCGAGCTTCTTCCCGCGCCCTTCTCCCGGCAAAGCACTGCTTTGCCGGGCGCTTTTTTCCTCTGTCGCTTTTTCCGCCGCCTTATGCTACACTAAGAAAAAGCAGAAGCCCTTCGATTTCTCATTCGACAAAATAACCCTTTGCCGGGCTTTAGTCAGTTTTATGATATGATAGAATAAAAGGAGTATGGGAATAGTATGAACACAAAACCTCCTGCGCAGGGGCGCGCCGTAAAATCCATTCTGCTATCCCTGGCAATTTTCCTCATCGCGCTGGCGCTCAGCATTCTCTTTCAGCGGCTGGACGTTGAAGAGCATATCACAACGGTCTTCGTCTTTGCCGTCTTTCTGATCTCGCTGATTACCGACGGCTATATCTGCGGCCTGCTTTCGGCCATTGCCGGTGTGCTTGCCGTCAACTACGTCTTCACGTATCCATATTTTACGCTGAGCTTCAACCTGTCGGTCAACCTGATCTCCGCGATCATTATGATCACGCTCTCCATCCTGACCGGGATGCTGACCACAAAAATCAAAAAATATGAGGCCGAGCGCGCCAAGGCCGAGCGTGAGCGCATGCGCGCAAACCTTCTGCGCGCCGTGTCACACGACCTTCGTTCGCCGCTGACCACGATCTACAGCGCCAGCTCCACCCTCCGCACAAAAAAGGAGCTTTTAAGCCCGGCGCAGCAGGCGCTGCTGCTTGAAAGCATCGAAGCCGACGCCGCATGGCTGACGCGGATGGTGGAAAATCTTCTTTCCATCACGCGCATCAGCAACGAGCAGCTCCAGCTTCAAAAATCGCCCGTGATCGTCGACGAGCTGGTCGACTCCGTGATGACAAAGTTTCTCAGCCGCTACCCCGCTCAGGCCGTCAGCATAGACCTTCCGGAGCAGCTTGTTCTGATCTCCGTCGACCCCATTTTGATTGAGCAGGTGCTCATGAATCTGCTGGAAAACGCCGTTCTCCACGCCGAGCATATGACCCGGCTCTCGCTGCATGTGTTTGCGCTGGGTCAGAAGGTCATCTTTGAAATCGCCGACGACGGCTGCGGCATTCCGCCCGACCGCCTGCGCCATCTCTTTACCGGCGCATGCGCCGCGCAGAGCCACAACGCAGACAGCAAAAAGCGAAATCTTGGCATTGGTCTTTCCGTCTGCGCAACGATCATTCAGGCGCATGGCGGCGAAATCACCGCCGAAAACCGCAAGACCGGCGGTGCGCTGTTCCGCTTTACGCTCAGAAAGGAGGACGCGCCCGATGATGAACAATAAATATAAGCTTCTTCTGGTCGAAGACGACGCCAGCATCCAGAGCGTTCTGGCGGCCATCTTTGAAACCGAGGGCTATCAGGTGATCGCGGCTGAAAGCTGCGCGCTGGCGCAGTCGCTCTTTCTCTCCCACAGACCCGATCTCGTCATTCTCGACCTTGGTCTTCCGGATGCCGACGGAATGCGGCTTCTGGAATTTGTCCGCCGGGACTGCCTGATTCCCGTTCTGGTGCTCTCCGCCCGCTGCGACGACCGCGACAAGGTTCTCGCGCTGGACGCCGGAGCAAACGACTATGTGACCAAGCCCTTCAGCACCGGGGAGCTTCTGGCGCGCATCCGCATGCTTCTGCGAAACTATCAGCACCGCGCCGCCAGCGGCAAGCTGCCCGGCGGGCGCTTTCAGGCGCAGGAGCTTATGATCGACTATGACGCCCGGCAGGTCTTTCTTGCAGGCTCTGAGATCCGCCTGTCGCAGACGGAGTATAACATCCTCGCCTTTCTTTCCGCGCACTGCGGCAAGATGATGACCTACGCCGCCATCATCCGGGGCGTATGGGGCGGCTGCCCGGACAGAGCCGACATCAAAAAATTGCAGGTCAACATGACAAACATCCGCAAAAAGCTTGGCCTCAAGCCGGGCGAGGGGCGGTATATTACAAATGAGCTGGGGGTGGGATATCGCATGAATGCCGACGCGCCGGGCCAGTCGGCGCTTTGAACGCTTTTGCGCAAGCACGTATACCCGTTTTCCGGCTTTTGCGCCGGAACGCAAATTCAACTGAGGTTTTATGTATGAGTATGATTGATTTTCTGAACCAGGCGCTGGCCAACCCCATGCTCCTGGTCTCCACCCTCCTGACCCTTGGCGTGATTCTGGTCAACGGCTGGACAGACGCACCAAACGCTATCGCAACCTGCGTCTCCACCCGCGCCATCAGCGCCCGCAAGGCCATTGTCATGGCCGCAATTTTCAATTTCTTCGGCGTCTTTCTCATGACGGCCATCAATGCCTCCGTCGCCATGACCATCTATAACATGGTCGACTTCGGCGGCGACGCACAGCTTTCGCTCATCGCCCTCTGCGCGGCCATGGCCGCCATTGTGATCTGGGCCACGGCAGCGTGGTACTTCGGCATCCCGACCAGCGAGAGCCACGCACTGATCGCAGGGCTCTCCGGCGCGGCCGTCGCCATCCAGAACAGCTTTTCCGGCATCAACGGCGCGGAGTGGATCAAGGTCGTCTACGGTATCTTTCTTTCCACGGTTCTTGGCTTTGGCCTCGGCTTTGTATGCGCAAAGCTCACGGTGCTGCTGTTTCAGAACCAGAACCGCCTGAAAACAGAGCGCTTCTTTTCCGGCGCCCAGATTGCCGGCGGCGCGGCCATGGCTTTTATGCATGGCGCGCAGGATGGGCAGAAGTTTATGGCCATCTTCCTTCTCGGCGCAGCCTTTGCCAACGGCGAGTCTGCCGCCTCCAGCTTTGTTGTTCCCATCTGGCTGATGGTTCTGTGCTCGGTGGTCATGGGGCTTGGCACCTCCATCGGCGGCTACCGCATTATCAAGTCCGTCGGCATGGACATGGTAAAGCTCAAGCCCTATCAGGGCTTTGCGGCAGACCTCTCTGCGACGCTCTGTCTGCTGCTCTCCTCGCTGACCGGTATCCCCGTAAGCACCACGCACACCAAAACCACTGCCATCATGGGCGTTGGCGCGGCGCGCAGAATGAGCAATGTCAACTGGAGCGTTGTCAAGGAGCTTGTTCTCACCTGGGTCTTCACCTTCCCCGGCTGCGGGCTTCTGGGCTTTGGCATGGCCAAGCTCTTTTTAATGATTTTTGCATAAGGAGACACAAAAATGGCAAAAAAAAATAACGACTATTTTAAGCTCATCGAGCAGCAGACGTCCTACTGTCTGGAGGCCTCCAACCTGCTGGAGGAAATTCTGTGCAAATTCAATGCCGACAGCATCAATGCCTACCGCACACAGATGCACGACATTGAGCATGCCGCCGACCGCATCCACCACGACATTCTCAATAAGCTCTCCACGGAGTTCATTACCCCCATCGACCAGGAGGACATTCTGCGTCTGGCGCAGATCATCGACGACATCACCGACGCGCTCGATGAGGTCGTGCTGGAATTCTATATGTATCACATCGACACCGTTCCGCCGAAGGCGGCAGAGCTTTCCAAGGTTGTAAACCGCTGCGTCAGCGCGCTCTATGAGGCCGCCGGAGAGCTTAAAAACTTCAAAAAGCCCACCGCACTGCGTGCGCTGGTCGTCAAGGTCAATGACATTGAGACCGAGGCCGACGAGGTCTACGCCGAGGCCATCTACGAGCTCTTTGGCTCTTCGGCCGACGGAAGGACGCTGCTTGGCAGACGCGCCGTGTTTGAAAGTCTCGAGTGCTGCTGCGACATGTGCGAGCACGCAACCGACGTCATCGAGCAGGTCATCATCAAAAACACCTGAGCTCTCTGTCCCACGGAAAAAGCCGATCGCAGAAGGCTCGCACATGAAGCTGGCAAAAATCATGATTCCCAGGCGCAGCACAGTTTTCTTAAACAAAACCGCCCGGACAAAATGTCCGGGCGGTTCTCAGCGTGTCAAAAAAGAATTTTTGCCACGCTGAGGCAGTTTTTCAAACTTCAAAAAAGTTTGAAAAACTGGTTGATTGAACGCGAAAGAAACCCCTGATAGGTTTCTTTCACACTATCTTCCTTTCCGAAATCTTTACCCCGGCGGGTTTTTCGACAGCCTGGAAACCGCCCGGACAAAATGTCCGGGCGGTTCTTTCGCAGCCGGTAGATTTCTTCACACTTTTCTGATATAATTCCTCCAACTGAATGCGGAAAAACAGACCGCCAGCAAGTCTGAAAACGAAAAATCCCAATTTGAAAAAGGAGCATGTGCGTATGAAAAAGTTGACAGCACTATTTTTAGCATGGGTCTGTGTGCTTAGCTTCGCAGGCTGTCGCGCCACGCAAAATACCTTTGGCAAGGTTGCGGTAAATCCTAACATTGAGGGAACACAAATTGCCGACATTCGTATTGAAACGAACACAACGATGATACGTGTTACAGCAGACGATCTTTCAGGAGATGCAGAAATATCCCTGTTTCTGTATTATGCAGAAGACCTAAATGATCCAATTCTATATGGATTTTTGACTGCGCAAGACAATTCGGTTGATTTTACAAATTTAACCTCTGCGTGTACATATAAGATTGGTGCAGAAATAAAGAACTCTGACCAATCTGTTACGCTGACAATAACGGATTGAGTAACTACGCAAATTTGAAAAAAGGAGCGTAAATGTGTGAAGATGCTATTCAGTTTTTCCATTCTTGCTCTAATATGGAGTATATATTACTTAGCCATGCACATAACGGGAGACATTTTGCGTACAACCGATATTGTTGTATGCGGTGCGGTGATTGTTTTCTGCGTGATTATAATTGCCATCTACTTATGCAAGTTTAGAAAGAAAAAGGTAAAATAATTCAAATTTGATAGAGGTAGTGCAGGATCTGTGATAAGCATATGCAATTACCGGGATATACCGAACGAAAAGAAAGACGCTGTTTTGCAGCAACTTCTGCAAATCGGCTTTTGTCCCGCTTGTGGGAAGCACGAAACAATGAAAAAGGAAATGGAAAAATCTCAAGCAGGAACATTTCCACAATATCTCTTTGTGTTTCGAGATGATAAATTGATTGGTTATATGTTTCTGATAGCAGAAAAGGAAAATTACTGCAAAGCATTTCCGTGGTGGGCAGTTGATAATTCAGATGAATTGCCCCTGGACATCTCAATTCAATTATTGGAATACGGAATACAGCTTTCCTTTGATTGTAATTGCCCTAATTTATCAAACAGATTGAAACTTCAATTAGAAAATCAAAAAAATGGAATTGGAAGAAGGCCGGAACACTTATGCCGCTAAATTCCAGTATAAAAAGGAGTGTGATCGCATGAAAAAAATCATGTTTGGAAACAGTTTAATGCTATTGGGTATTGCGATAATGATACTTGCAGGATTAAAGCTGATTTATGTGGGTACAATGTGGGCTTCATTTATTTTGATTGCCGCAGGATTTATTATGGCTTTAGTTGGCTTCTTTCGCAATGACAGTAAGTCCAATTCCTCTAACTGAGTATCGAAAACCTGACCGCCCGCTGGTCGCAAGCTGCGAAAGGTTGGCGGATATCCCTGCGGGCTTGCCGCGAGCCTCCGGTTTTGATAAGTCCTTCGCTGCCAGCAAGCTTGTATCCAGATATGAAAATCCGGCCTGTGATCGTGACCACAGGTCGGATTAACTGTTTGCTATGTAAAAGCATAGCAAAATATGAAATGCGCCATTTTCTCGCCCGATAAGGTACAATAAATTGCGCAAATTGAAAATGGCAAAAAAGTAGACACGGC
>CAZXIW010000001.1:0-63827 GCA_964640905.1 uncultured Oscillospiraceae bacterium | reverse complement strand
TAAAGACGGTCTTGAACGGCTCCTTCTTCATCTGCTCCATGCCGGAGAAGATCATTCTCGCGACCCAGAAGAAGATGATGTCATAGCCCGTGACCATGTCGCTCGTCGGATACCAGTACTTGAGGTCTTCTGCCGCAAGATCCGGCCAGCCCATCGTCGAGAACGGCCAGAGGCCGGAGGAGAACCAGGTATCGAGCACGTCTTCGTCGCGCGTGAGCGTCGTGCAGCCGCACTTTTCGCATTTCGTCGGGTCTTCGCGCGAGACGTTGATGTGGCCGCAGTCGGCGCAGTACCACGCCGGAATCTGATGACCCCACCAGAGCTGGCGGGAAATGCACCAGTCGTGGACATTTTCCATCCAGTTGAGATACGTCTTTGAGAAGCGGTCGGGCACGAATTTCACCGTGCCGTCCTTTACGACGCGGATGGCCTCTTCTGCCAGAGGCTTCATCTTGACGAACCACTGCGCGGAAATGAGCGGCTCAACGTCATTGTGGCAGCGGTAGCACGTGCCGACATTGTGGGAATACGGCTCGGTCTTGACAAGATAGCCCTCGGCCTCAAGGTCTGCAACGATCGCCTTGCGGCACTCGTAGCGATCCATTCCCTGATACCTGCCGCCGTTTTCGTTGACCGTGCCATCGTCGTTCAGCACGCGGATGACCTCCAGATTGTGCCGCAGGCCGACCTCAAAGTCGTTGGGGTCGTGCGCCGGGGTCATTTTAACTGCGCCTGTGCCGAAGCCGATCTCGCAGTATTCATCGCCCACAATCGGAATTTCGCGGTTCATGATAGGAAGGATGCAGGTCTTTCCGATCAGGTGCTTGAAGTTTTCATCCTCCGGGTTCACGGCCACGCCGCTGTCGCCCATCATGGTCTCGGGTCTGGTCGTTGCGACAACGATATCGCCCGAGCCGTCTGCCAGCGGGTAGCGGATATACCAGAGGTTTCCGGGCTTGTCGGTGTACTCGACCTCGGCGTCCGACAGCGCCGTCAGGCAGTGCGGGCACCAGTTGATGATGCGGCTTCCCTTGTAGATGAGACCCTTTTCATACATCTCGCAGAACGCTTCGCGCACGGCCTTTGAGCAGCCGTCGTCCATCGTGAAGCGGCTTCTTGACCAGTCGCAGCTGACGCCGAGCTTTTTCTGCTGCTGGACGATGCGGCTGCCGTACTTTTCCTTCCAGGCCCAGACGCGCTCCAGGAACTTTTCTCTTCCAAGGTCATATCTTGTCTTGCCCTCGTTTACGCGCAGGTCTTCTTCGACCTTGATCTGCGTGGCAATGCCCGCGTGGTCTGTGCCGGGCAGCCAGAGGGCGCTGTAGCCCTGCATGCGCTTATAGCGCGTGAGAATATCCTGAAGCGTTGCGTCGAGCGCATGCCCCATGTGCAGCTGCCCCGTGACGTTGGGGGGCGGCATGACGATGGAGTAGGGCTTTTTGTCGGGGTCGGGGCTTGCCTTGAAGCAGTCGTTTTCCATCCACATCTCGTAGATGGAGCTTTCGACCTGCTTCGGGTCGTATTGCTTGGGCAGTTCTTTCATTGGTTTTCTCCTAACTATTTGCACTTTTTTATTTTATCTTCTTAATTTCTTTGCCGGTCTTCCGGGCAATAAAGGCGCGAAAATCCGCAAGCGTTCCGCCCGAAATGCTTGCTTTTTCATAGGCCTGCGCCTGATTTTCTGAGAGCGCAAACACAAAATAACGCTCCGTCTCGGCGATGGCCAGAATCTGCGAAAAGGAAAACTGACTTTCGGTTACATCTGTTTTCAGCGTGTAGTGGTCTTCCGTAAACGTTGTGGTGGTTTTCCCCATTCCGGGAAGCATCCCGCGCTTTCCGACCCATGCGTTGAGCCAGTCTGCAAAGAGGCTTGCGGCCATGATCGCCGCCGTGGCAAGCAGCGTTACGGCGCTTTTGAGGTCGAAGGGCTCTTTTTGGTGCAGCCGCGCCGCAAGCCCGGAAAGCGCAAGCACGCTTACGAGCGCGGCAAAAGCATGCGTCCGGCGGCTGCGCTTTTTACGAACCGTCTTGCGAAGGCATTTGGCCATCGCCGTAAGTGTCTGCAAATCATATTCTGTTTCAAAGCAGATGTTCATTTCCGCCTCCCTGCCAAAAAAATCGCCCTGAGCCAAAGCTCAGGGCGAAGAAATCTCCGTGGTACCACCTGCATTCCCGAATCCGGGCGCTCTGACTCTGTAACGGGAGAACCCGGCAGCGCTTACTGCGCGCCGGACGTGGCGCGGTTCTGCCCTGCGGCTCAAAGGCGACATATCCATGCGCGCGCGCGAAAGCTCTCACCTGCCGCTCTCTCTCTGAGGCGCTGCGGCGCATGCTTTTTCCTTTTCACAGCCTGTTTGCTATCAAATTGGAAGCGGGAACAATGATACCGGATTTGACGCGGTTTGTCAAGCGCTTACACGTCCTCGATGATCGGAGACGGCTTTGCCGCCTGCGGATTGACGAGCGTGCGGAACTTTGAGCGCGACTCGCGGATCTCAGACAGAGACTGCGAAATGGCGTCTTCCGTGCGCTTCATGGCGTCGTCGACATAGTCGTTGGTCACCTGACGAAGCTCCTTGATCTTCTGCTGTGCGGCCTTCATCATCTCGGCGGCCTGCTGCTCGGCCTGCTTGACGACCTCCTCGCGCGAGATCATCTGCTTGGCGCGCTGCTCGGCCTGCTTGAGAATATTTTCTGCCTCGCGCTTGGCATTGGTGATGACCTCGTTGCGCGATTCAACGATGGTTTTTGCCTGCTTGAGCTCACCCGGCAGCTGGTTGCTGATCTCGTCGAGAAGATCGAGTACCTTATCGCGCTCAATGACGCACTTTTCCGCGCCCAGCGGCAGACTCCACGCATCCTGAACCATCTCATAAAGCGTTGTAATGGTCTGTTCAATACCGTTCGCCATGTTATAATCCTCCTTTGTTCTGCCCGGCCATTCTGGCCTTTACGTCGTCGATGATCGCATCGGGCACAAAGCCGTGCAGATCTGCGCCGTAGTGCGCCATTTCCTTGACAATGCTCGACGAGAGATACATAAACTGGTGCTCTGTCGTCAGAAACATGGTGTCCAGACCGGGGTTGAGCTTATGGTTGATGAGCGCCATCTGAAACTCGTGCTCAAAATCAGAAAGCGCCCGCAATCCCTTGATGATCACGCCGCAATCCTGCTCGCGGGCAAAATCCGCCAGAAGACTGCTTGACTCCATGACCGTAATGTTTGGAACGTGCCTGGCCGCGCGGCGAATCAGCTCGACCCGCTCGCTGGCTGTAAAGACCGGATGCTTTTCGGCGTTGATCATCACGCACACAATCAGCTCGTCAAAATTCTTTGCCGCGCGCTCAATGATGTTCAGATGCCCGTTGGTAACGGGGTCGAAGCTTCCGGGGTAGATCGCCTTTCTCATATTGCCTCCGTGGGGTTGCATCTGCGATAGATCGTTACGGCGGCTCTTCCGTACCGGTAGTCCCGGGCGCGGCGCAGACCCGCAATTTCTGCCGGGAGCTCCTTGCCAAACGGTCTTTCGGTGATTATTATACCACCATCTGATAAAATGTCAATTTCCGATATGCGTTTGAGGCTGCTTTCCAGAAAAACTTCCGCATACGGCGGGTCTAAAAAGATCAGATCGAACCGTTCACGGCATGCGGCGAGATAGGCAAGATAGTCTGCGCGGACGATTTTCGCGCGCGCCAGAAGCCCCGTTTTTTCAAGATTCTCCCGCACGATGCCGATGGCCTCCTGCCCCCGGTCTACAAAGACGGCGCTGGCGGCGCCCCGGCTGAGCGCCTCGATGCCCATCTGCCCTGAGCCCGCGAAAAGGTCCAGTACCCGCCGCCCCTCTACCTCAAACTGAATGGCGGAGAAGATGCCCTCCTTGACCTGATCGAGCGTTGGGCGCGTATCCATGCCCTTTGGCGCTTTGAGCGTCATGCCACGGGCTGTGCCTGTAATTACTCGCATGCGTCCTGCGCTCCTTCCTGATGAAAATAATCGTAGACGGCCTTCCCTGCCGCCTGGCCGACCGCATCCTCCAGCGCCGTAAGACTTGCGCGCTCGATGGCTGCGACCGATTTGAACGCTTTTAAAAGCGCCTCGCGCCGCTTTGGCCCGACGCCCGGGATTTCCTCAAGCTTTGACCCGCGCACGCGCCGGGAGCGGAGCGTGTGGTGATAGGTGATGGCAAAGCGGTGCGTCTCCTCCTGAATCGTTCCGATGAGGGCAAAGACGGCGGGCGTGGCCGAGATGGAAATTTCGTGCCCGTCCGGCGTGACGAGCGCGCGCGTGCGGTGGCGGCCATCCTTGACCATGCCAAAGGTCGGGATGACGAGGCCAAGCTCCGTGAGAACCCTTCTCACTGCGTTCGCGTGCTCGATGCCGCCGTCGATCAAAAGCGCGTCTGGCGCTTCTTCAAAGCCCGCGTCGCCGTTTTTCAGATGCGTCAGCCGCCGCCTCAGCACCTGCTGCATGGCGGCGTAATCGTTCTGATCGGGGAGGTCTTCAATTTTAAAGCGCTTATAATCCTTTTTGCTTGGCCGCCCGTCTAAAAACACGACCATTGACGCGACCATATCTGTCCCGGCGATGTTTGAAATATCGTAGGATTCCAGCCGATGCAGGCGCTCAAGGCCAAGCATCGTCTGCAAAAGTCCAAGCGTCCCTGCCGCGCGCTCTGCCTTGGTTGTGACGCGCTCTGCCTCTTCCCTTGCGTTTTTCCGCGCGAGGTCAACAAGGCGCACATTATCGCCCCGCTGGGGCGTTCGGATGTGGACGCGCTTTTGAAGGTTCTGGAATAAAAGCTCCTCAAAAAGCGGCGCGTCGTCCATCGGCGCGGGAAGCAGAATGGTCTTTGGCGCGGCGCCGCGCGCAAGATAATACTGCTTGACAAGCGTTGAGATGGCCTCCTGCTCGTCATCGGCCGGCTGCAAAATCTCATACTCCTTATCAAGAAGGCTTCCGTCTACATAGTGGAGGACGGCAAAGCACGCCTTCGCCTGGCTCTGATAGTAGCCGATGACGTCGGTGTTTGCCATTGAGCCTGCCGTGACGAGCTGCTTCTGCCCCAGAGACTCCACGGCGCGCAGGCGGTCTCTTAAAAGCGCGGCCTGCTCAAAATCGAGCGCATCTGCCGCCAGAAGCATTTTTTCGCGAATCGACGCGGCAAGCTCCGTGTATTTCCCCTGCAAGAGCATCACGGCCTGCTCCATCCGCGCGCGGTATTCCGCCGGCGAGCGGGAGGCCTGACACCATGCGTCGCAGTTATCCATGTGATAGTTCAGGCACGGGCGGTCTTTTCCAATGTCGCGCGGGAATTTTTTCGAGCACCCGGGTAGCTTCAACGTCAGCCGGATCGTGTCAATGACGCGCTGCGTCACGTACCGCCCGCCATACGGGCCAAAATAGCTTGCGCCGTCTCCCATGACGCGGCTGACAAGCTCCATGACGGGGTATTCGTCGCGCATGTCGACGCGCAGATAGGGATAGCCCTTGTCATCTTTCAGGAGGATATTATATTTTGGCATGTGGCGCTTGATGAGCGAGCACTCAAGCACCAGCGCCTCAAACTCGCTGGCCGCGACGATGACGTCAAAATGGTCGATCTGGCTGACCATGCGGCGGGTCTTTGGCGTGTGGGAGGCGGTATTCTGAAAATACTGGCTCACGCGGTTTTTGAGCTTCTTTGCCTTGCCGACGTAGATGATCTCACCGGATTTATCCTGCATGAGATACACGCCCGGCTCAAGCGGCAGCGAGAGCGCCTTGTCTTTTAATTCTTCAAAGGTCATAGCAGTAAAAAGCTGCCTCAAAAACCGCGGTTTCTGAGGCAGCGTTCCATCCGTTTTTAGAAAATTTCCTTCACGAGCATTTCGGTCAGCGCTTTAACGGCCTCCTCTTCGTCGGGACCTTCGGCGATGATGTTCACACGCGTCCCTTTCGTGATACCCATGGACAACACGCCAAGCAGGCTCTTGGCATTGATCTTGCGGTCTTCGACCTCGACCCAGATGCTGGACTTGAACTCGTTGGCCTTCTGGATGAAGTAGGTAGCCTGACGGTTATAAAGGCCGGACTCACATTTGACGATGGATTGCTGCATGTACATAGACGACACTCCTTACAATCATGCTGTGTTCTATGATTTTACCGAATCTTCACAAAAATGTCAATCCTTTATTTGTGCGTTTGCGTGAGATTCTACCTGAACTCCACAATGGTAACGCCGCTTTCGCCCTCGCCATAGACGCCGAGGCGGAAGGATTTTACATATTTGCAGCGCCGGAGCTCTGCCTGCACCGCCGCGCGCAGAACGCCCGTGCCCTTGCCGTGGATGATGCGGGCGGTCGGAAGATTCCCCATATAGGCGCTGTCGAGGAAATTATTGAGAAGCAGCGTGGCCTCGTCGGCTGCCATGCCGCGAAGGTCAAGCTCCGGCTGCGCCGCGGCCTTGAGGTCGCGCACCTTGCCCTCAATGATTTTTTTGGCCTTGGCCTTCGTCTCGTTTTCGAGCAGATATACCTCGTCTGGCCGCGCGGTGATCTTCATGATGCCGGCCTGGAGCTGGTAGGTGCCGTCTTTGTTTACGGCCAGAACGTTTGCCTTTGTGCCGAGCTTTAAAAGCTCCACCGTGTCGCCCACGCGAATCTCGCGCGAGGGCGCGGGGCGCGCGGCAGGCTGCTGCTTCTGCCCCTGGAGCTTTTCCTCGGCAGCATTGAGCGCGTGGCGAAGGTTGGCCTGCTTTTCATTTGAGCCCGGCACAAACGAGCCGCCCTGCGCCTGCCTGCGCAGCTGCTTGAGCTCTTCATAGACCTCGTTTGCCGTGCGGCGCGCGTCGTCAATGATCGACTGCGCTTCGCGCCTTGCCTGCGCGGCGGCCTTTTCCTTCTCCTTCTGAATCTGCTGGTAATACTGCTCAGACTGCTGGCGCTGCTTTTCCGTTTCCAGCCGGAGCTGCTCGGCCTCAAGGCGCGCCTGCTCCATCTGCTGGCGCTGCTGCTCAAGCTGATTGAGAACGTCTTCAAAGTTCACATCGTTCTGGCTGACCATGCTCCGTGCGTCCTCCAGAATTTTTTCGTCAAGCCCCAGCTTTTTGGAGATCGCAAAGGCGTTGGACTTGCCGGGGATGCCGATGAGAAGGCGGTAGGTCGGCTGAAGCGTCTCAACGTTAAACTCGCACGAGGCGTTGATGACGCCCTGTGTGCGCATGGCGTAGAGCTTGAGCTCGGCGTAGTGTGTGGTCGCGGCAAGCCTTGCGCCGCAGGCGCGGCAGACCTCGATGAGCGAGATGGCCAGCGCCGCGCCCTCAGCCGGGTCTGTGCCTGCGCAGAGCTCGTCGAAGAGGATGAGCGTTTCCCCGTCGCAGAGCTTTAAGATCTCAACAATATTTTTCATGTGCGACGAGAAGGTTGAAAGCGACTGCTCGATCGACTGCTCATCGCCAATATCGGCAAGCACTCTTTCAAACACGGACACATAGCTTCCGTCGTCCGCCGGGATATGAAGGCCGCACTCGGCCATGAGCGTCAGAAGGCCAAGCGTTTTAAGCGTCACGGTCTTGCCACCGGTATTTGGGCCGGTAATGATGAGCGTGTCAAAATCAATGCCCAGCTGCACGGAGATCGGAACGACGCGCTTTGCGTCGATCAGCGGATGGCGCGCGCGCTTGAGCTCGAGCCTTCCGTCCGTCCGGATCTCCGGCTCGGTGGCCTTCATGACAAAAGACAGCTTTGCGCGGGCAAAGATGACATCCAGCTGCGTGAGCACCGTGTAGTTGACGCTGAAATGCTCACGATGCCCCGCGACCTCGCCGGAAAGCTCGGTCAGGATGCGCTCGATTTCCCGGCGCTCCTCGACAAAAAGCTCCCGCAGGGCGTTGTTTCCGTTGACGGCCTGCATGGGCTCAATGAAAAATGTGCTTCCGGAGGCAGACACATCATGCACCAGCCCCGGAATAGAGCCCTTGCACTCGGCCTTCACCGGCACAACAAAGCGGTCGGAGCGGATGGTCACGATGGGCTCCTGCAAAATTTTCGCGTAAGCGGGCGAGGTAATGATCTTTTGCAGCCCCTCGCGGATGGCCGCGCTCTGGCGTCTTATTTTGCGGCGGATGGCGGCAAGCTCACTGCTGGCCGCGTCGGCAATTTCGTCCTTGGAGACGATGGAGGTGAAGATGCGCTCTTCAAGATACTTATTCGTCGTAATCTGGGAGAAGAAGATATTGAGGTCATTTTCCATGCCCTCGCCATCGGCGTAGGCCTTGGCCTGCCGCGCGCATTTGAGGACGCCTGCTACGCGCAGAAGCTCTTCCGGGCTGAGGCAGCCGCCGCGCACCGCGCGGTCGACGCTTGCGCCCACATCGCTCACGCCCGCAAGGCCGGGCGAGCCCTTGAGGGTAATCATGCGGCAGGCGGCGCTCGTCTGCTTCTGCAAAATGCGAATTTCGTCCGCGTCTGTGAGCGGGGTGATCTTTGCGCACTGCTCCTTGCCGGCCACAGAGCATGCCTGCTCGGCCAGAAGCGCCAGAACCTTATCCAGCTCCAGCTTGTGTAGAGATTTTTCGTACTGTTCGTTCATATGCTGTGTTCCTTATGTCATACGGAGATCATCCGCAGGGATTTGTAAAAATCGAGCGTTGAAAAGCCGCGCTCAAGGCGGGTCAGAAAATACGTCTCGCAGAGGTCAGAAAGCTCCTTCCCGGCCTCCGGCGCAAGAGAAAACGAAAAGAGCCGCCTGGGCGGGCACTGCGTGATGTGCTGCATCGCGGCAAGCGATGCGGGGCTGATGGGAAGGCGGAGGCTGCCCGGCGCGCTGCACCGGCTGCATACCGCCATGCCCCCCGCCACGTCGAACCGATCCGGGCTTTCACAGCCGCAGACTGCGCACCCGTCTACCATCGGCGCAAAGCCCGCCAGCACCATCATCCGAAGCTCGAAGGCGGCCTTGACGAGCGGCTGCGGCTTATTTAGTTTACATAATGCATAGATGCTGTTGAGCGTCAGCGACAGAACCTCGCCGTCGTTGACATCCTGCTGGGACAAAAGCTCTGCCGCCTGCGCAAAATAGCTGCTGAGCGACAAAAGCTCAATGTCGCCGCGAAGCGCCTGAAACATTTCCAGACACACCGCCTCGCAGACGGTGTAATAGCCCTGCCGCTCATGGAGGGTAAACTCCGAATAGGCCAGCAGCTGGCAGGCGGATTTGAGCGCGCTCCGCTGCGCGCGCACGCCGCGCGCCTTGACGGTCATCAGCCCCTGCTCGCGCGTGAGGACGGATAAAATCGCGTCGCTGTCGCGGTAGGGCGTTGTCCGCAGGACAAGCCCCTGTGTTTTCAGATACATGCCGTTTCCTCAGCTTTCCGGATTGTCTGCGCGCGAGGCTCTTCTGTAGAGCAGATACGCCTCCGGCGCACCGGTATCCTGAAAAAGTGTCCAAAATAGCTGCCTGGGCATTGCCGCACCTCCCTGCAAGGCATAGGATATGCGATTCTGGCCGGGCGATACTGGAAGCTTTCTCCCGATTTGCGGCGTTACTGCCGCGAATCGTAGCCAAAGTTTGAGATCAGGTAATTGCTGTCGCGCCAGTTCTCCTTGACGCGCACCCAGGTCTGCAAAAAGACCTTCGTGCCCATGAAGCGCTCACAGTCTGCGCGCGCCTGCGAGCTGATCTTTTTGAGCATCGCGCCCTGCTTGCCGATGATGATGCCCTTGTGGCTGGCCTTTTCGCAGTAGATGGTCGCGTCGAGGTCGATGATGCCGTCGTCGCGCTCAGAGAATTTTGTGATTTCAACGGCTGTGCCGTGCGGAATTTCCTTTTCCAGATTCCACAGAAGCTTTTCGCGGATGATCTCGGCCATGACCTGCTTTTCGGGCATGTCGGTGACCATATCCTCCGGGAAGAGCATGGGGCCGGGGTTTGCGTATTTTTCGCACTCGGAAAGAAGCGTCGCCACACCGTCGCGCCACTTGGCGCTGATGGGAAGCACCGCGTCAAAGTCAAACACCTGCTGATAGGCCGCGATGACCGGCAGCAGCGCTTCTTTTTCCACCGTGTCAATTTTGTTGATGACCAGCATCGCCGGCGCGCCGGAGGCCTTGATGCGCTCGATGAGCTCATGCTCCTGCTCACCGACGTTTGCAATCGGCTCGACGATTAGAAGCACCGCGTCCACATCCGAGACCGATTCCTTCACGACGTTTACCATGTAGTCGCCAAGCTTGGTGCGCGGGCGGTGGAAGCCCGGGGTGTCGATGAAGACCAGCTGTGTGTCCTTGCGGTTTACGATGGCGCAGATGCGGTTTCTTGTTGTCTGCGGCTTGTTGGAGACGATGGCGATCTTCTCCCCGACCAGCGCGTTTGTCAGCGTCGACTTGCCGACGTTTGGCCGGCCGGCAATGGTAATCATGGCAGTTTTCTGTTTCATTCGTCTCTCTCCTTATTTTCGCGGCAGCTCGATCTCGGCAAGGATGGCCTCTTCTCTGGCGCGCATCTGCCGCTTCATTGCGCCCTCGTCCATGTGGTCGTAGCCGAGCAGGTGCAAGATGGAGTGGATGGTCAGATAGCCGACCTCGCGCCTTGCCGAGTGGCCAAACTCCTTTGCCTGCTGCTTTGCCCGCTCAAGAGAAATTGCCATATCCCCCAGCGGCACAAGCCCGGTCTCCGGGTCTTTGTATTCCTCCCAGCTCTCCGGCAGCGCGCCGGGGGTCAGCTGGAACATGGGAAAGGACAGAACGTCCGTTGCCCGGTCGATGCCGCGGGAGGCCTTGTTGATGGCATGGATGGAGGCGTCGTCTGTCAGAAGGACGTTGATTTCGCAGGGCGTATCAACGCCCTCCATCTCCAGCGCGGCCAGAATGCACTTGCGGATCTGGCGCTTGAAAAGCAGCGCCTCCGGCAGTTTTGCCTCGCAGGTCATGACAATGCTGTGCTTCATGTTGCGTTCCTCTTTTGATGAAATGATTTGTTGGCTTTAAAGGTCTTCGGGTGCTCCGGCAGGCGCGATTTTTCAAACTGGTCGTAGGCCGCGACGATCTTCTGCACCAGCGCGTGGCGCACGACGTCGCTGGCCGTCAGGCGGCAGATGGCAATGTCCTCCACACCGTCCAGGATTTTGACCGCTTCCTTGAGCCCGCTTACCTTGTCACCCGGGAGGTCAATTTGCGTGACGTCGCCGGTGATGACGATCTTTGAGCCAAAGCCAAGGCGCGTTAAAAACATCTTCATCTGCTCGCGGGTGGTGTTCTGCGCTTCGTCGAGAATGATGAAGCTGTCGTCGAGTGTCCGCCCGCGCATGTAGGCAAGGGGCGCGACCTCAATGTTTCCGCGCTCTAAATACTTGTTATACGTCTCTGCGCCCAGCATGTCAAAGAGTGCATCGTAAAGCGGCCTTAAATAGGGGTCTACCTTGTTTTGAAGGTCGCCCGGCAAAAAGCCGAGGCGCTCGCCTGCCTCTACGGCCGGGCGCGTGAGGATGATGCGGTTGACCTCTCTGGCGCGGAACGCGGCCACAGCCTGCGCCACGGCAAGATAGGTCTTGCCCGTGCCTGCCGGGCCGACGCCAATCGTGATGGTGTTTTTCGCGATGGCCTTGAGATAGGTCTGCTGGCCGAGCGTTTTGGCCTTCACAGGCCGCCCCTTGGCCGTCACGCAGACGACATCCTTTGCCATCTTTGTGACCTGCTCCTCGCGCCCGGCGCGGACAAGGTCAATGAGATAACGCACCTTCTGCTCGTCGATATCCTCGCCCTTGGCCGCCAGCGCCAGAAGCGCCTCAATGGCGCGCGCGCCCGCGTCTACGGCCTCAATATCCTCCGCCGTGACCTTCAGCTCGGTGTTGCGGTTTGTGATGTGAACGCCGAAGGCCTGCTCGATCTTTTTCACATTTTCGTCAAAAGAGCCGAAGACGTCGATCAGCTGCTCGACGCGCTCGGCGTTGATGATTCGTTCTGTCATGGTGTCTCTTCCTTTATGCCTGTAATGCTTGTGCGCACCATCCGGGCGATCATTTCCTCGCAGCGGACGCGGGCGCTGAGCTGGTAGCTTCCGTTTTGCCGGGTCATGGAGGCGTGAAGCGCCTGAATCGTCCCGGCGATCATGTCCTGCTCCACGCTTTTTTGGCACTGCGCCGTTAAGACCGCCTCGGCGGTCTGCTCGTCGAGCGGGGCTTCGTTCAGCGCGCGGCAGCGCCAGCGCGTGATCTCAAGCCCCAGCGGAAGCTCCAGCGCGCCGGGGAGCGTGAGAAGCTTTCTTTGCGTTATTTTATCACACTTACCAGTCAGATTTCCACTGTTTGAAAAAATAATCCATCGTTTTTTGCCAAGCAGAAGCGCAATTTGCGTGCCCTGCGCCCAGCTCTCCCCTTTTTGCAGCACCTGCTCCGGCATGCGGAGCGTTTTAAAGCTCAGCGTCTGCGCGTAAATTTCGCCAAGCGCCGCTGAGACGCGGGTCGTAAACTCCAGATCGGTATACGCGGAGATCAGAACCTCCCCCTTTTGCACAGCCTGCCCCGGCGCGCAGAGGCAGTTTCCCTCCAGCGCGGAGACGGAGGTGATAATGCCGTCCTTTGCGGCGATCACGTCCATGGCCTGGCGGCGTGGCTCGATGTGCTGGATCTGTGGCCGCTCGCGGACGACCACACGCGCGCGCATGCCGCTTTGCTGCACGGTAAACCACTGAAGCTCCGGAATGAGCAGCAGCATTTTGTTTTTCAGCTCCTGTGGATGGATGCTCGGGCCATATGTCCCGAAGCCCACGCCAAGCGAGGAAAGCGCGCGCAGGATTTTTTCCGCCGGGACGCTTTCGTTTCCGGTGACCTCATAGAAAAACACGAATCTGGGAACGACCGCCGCGCACACCATGCATGCGGCCAGCCCAAGGGCAAAAAGCCGCCGTCTGAAAAAAAGCCCGCCAAGCGCCTGCTTTACGCCATAGCGCCGGACAACGCGAAGCTCACACATTGCCCGCCCGGCGGCCTGTGTGGCCGGGGCAAGCGCGCGCTGCAAAATCAGAAGCTCAATCGTAAAATCATCCAGCCGCACCGGGCGCAGGCAGGCCACACGCGCGCCGGAAAGCGCATCGAGCGCCCACTGCGGGCTTGCGCCCGTGAGCTGCACCCGGCAGAAGCCGAGCACGAACCATACCGGAAGCCACATGCTCAGCCCCCGGAAAACGTCAGCGCCGCGATCTGCCCGGTCACAGTGAGCCGGTCGCGGTGCATGTGCCGAAGCTCCAGACCCGCGCCCTCGATCAGAACCTCGCCGGTGTTGAGCGCAATGATGATTTTCTCCGGCTCATAGGCGACGATGGCGCGGTGGCAGTCGAGACTGCACTCGGTAAAGCCGCGCAGCTCAATGTGCGGCAGATTGGCCGCGATGTCCTGCGGAAGATCAAATAATTTTGCGGCCTTTGTCAAAAGCCGTCTTGCTGGGTTCATCCTGTCCACCTCTTTTCAGAAGCATCCTATGCTGCGGTACTGAAATCTTTCCGGGCGGGCATAGATTGCTGTGAGGTGATTGACTTTGAAGCAGCGTATGCGCGCAGAGTGCGTCCGGCTTTTCCAGGCGGCGCTCATTTTTCTGTGCTATCTTTTTCTCATTCTTTGCCCGGCAGCCTGCAGCGCGGCGGCGGTGGATGCACTGCGGCTGTGCGCGCAGGTGCTCACGCCGTCGCTGTTTCCCTTTTTTGTGTGCAGCAATCTGTTCTGCGCGCTGGGGCTGACGGCGCTTCTGGAGAAGCCGCTCCGGGGCGTGATGCAGCCGCTCTTTGGTCTGTCTGGCGCGGGCGCGGCGGCGCTGCTTCCGGGGCTGATGGGCGGCTACCCCGCCGGGGCGCAGGCGGTGGCGACGCTTTACCAAAGCGGGAGCATGGACAAAGCGCAGGCCGAACGGCTGCTCCGCTTCTGCAATAACTGCGGCCCTGCGTTTATCTTCGGCGTGGCGGCGCAGGCCGTGGGGCAAAGCCCGCTGGCGGGGCTGCTGCTTTATCTGGTTCAGGTGCTCTCGGCGCTGGCGCTGGGGCTGGCCGGAAGGAGAAAAAGCGCCCCGCCCGGAGAGGAAACCCACGCGCAGATATCGGCCTCGGCGCCGCTCCCCTTTTCTGCGGCCATGACCGAGAGCGTCAGAAAAGCCGGGCAGAGCATGCTGGAGGTATGCATGTTTGCGCTGACCTTCGGTGTGCTGGCTGCCATGGTGCGCCTTCTGGCGGCGCGGCTTTTTCCGCCGGAGGCCGTTCGGCTGTTCTCTGGCGCGCTGGAGCTGGCCTGTGGCATGCAGGCGCTTGGCGCGATGCAGGCCTCGCAGGGAGTCAAATTCGTGCTCTGCTCGTTTTTCCTGGCCTTTGGCGGGCTGAGCGTCCATGCGCAGACGCGCAGTGTTCTGCGCGCGGCGCAGCTGGCGGAGGTGCAGGTTTTCCGGCCAAAGCTTTTGCAGGGGCTGCTTGCCGCGTTGCTTGGCGCGGTGGTCTATGCGCTGGCCGCGCCGGAGCTTCTGGCGGTGCAGACGGCGGGTATGGCCTTCTCTCCTGGCGCGGCATATGCGGCGGCGCTGCTGCTTACGGGCGCGGCATGTGTGATTTTCCGCAAAATGGCGGGTAGTAATTTCGCGCGCCATCGTGTATAATGGGGCGGAGAGAACGAGAGCTTATGGAAAGGCGGCGTGTGGATTGCTGTTTCGTAAAAAAATTGACCGGTACTGTAGCTACTGCCAGTTCGCGGGAAAAATCGACGAGGAGACGATGGTCTGCCAGTATCATGGTCTTGTCCCCTGCGCGCATCATTGCCGTAAATTTCGCTATGATCCCCTCAAGCGGATTCCCGGGCGCGTAAAGCCAAAGGAATTTGAAAAATTTGACAAGCAGGATTTCAGCCTCTAGCGCTTCCTGCGCCGCTGGCGGATATTGGCGCGGTTTGACGCGCTTATTTTGCGCAGACTAAGCGCGAGGTGAGCAAAATGTCAGAAAGGCCAACCACCGCGCGCGACAAAAAGCTTCCGCCGGTGCATGATTTTCCGTATGACCCGTCGCCCATGGTGCGCGATTTTCCGTCCGAGCCGCAGAGCTGCCTGGATTTGATCAACCGGTATGGGACGTATGAGATTCAAAGAACCGCCGACACGGAGCATTTCTTCCCCGCCATTGCGCAGGGGCTGCCAAAGGACGCGAAGATCGACGTCGGGCAGGCAGAACTCAAAAAAATGTCAGAAACCTGAAAATGTGGTGCAGGCTTTGCCTGCACCACGCTTTTTTATTTCCAGCTCTCCCAGACCTCCGGGCAGTAGCCGACGGTCGCCTGCTTTCCGTTGCGGACGACGGGCGTTTTCATGAGCTTCGGCTCGTCAAAGAGCTTGTCTTCCTTTGCCCGCGCGTCGTCCATGTAGCGCATGAGATCGATCTGCGGCGATTTTTTCTCCCAGTCGATGAGCTTGTCGACCCCGCCGACGGCGCGCAGGACGCTGTCAAACTCCCCGCCCGACATACCGTAGCGCACAAGATCGATCGACTGAAATTTGATCTTCCGCTCTTTAAACCAGCGCTCGGCCTTTTTTGTATCGAAGCACTTTCCGCTTCCAAAGATCTGGATGTTCATCCTATTCCTCCAGCATTTCATGCGCCTCGGCCATGGTGTCGGCGGAGAAGAGAAACTCGCCGCGCGCCGAGTAGACCTCAATGTGACCTCTGACATATTCCATACGATATTCCATCTTCCAGCGCTCCTTTGCTTTTCTGAGGACAGAATATCATATTATGTGTCCGATAATTTGTACTTTTTAAGGGCTTCCCGATTTTTAGAAGCCCCCCTCGACCTCGCTCAGCCAGAGCGCGCGCAGTGTTACGTCAGCTTCGACGCATGTGCTCTCGTCGATCACAACGCCGTTCTGCGTGACCCAGCCGAAAAATTCGTCATCATCACAGCTGGCCTCAAACATGGGGTCATAGCTTCCGCCTGCCGCGTAGACTGCAACGTCGACCTCCAGAGAGCCCTTCTCCGTCTCAAAGATCACGTAATGGAAATCGTTTGTCCCGGCGGCCTGATAATCGCCGTAGAAGAAAAGGCTCAGCTCGCGCAGACGCCGCTCAATTAGACCCGTGTGGATCTGCATGCCGGAGCTCGTCTCCACATGACACCAGATGCCGTAGGCCGAGGCAAGCTCATTGACGCTGTAGCGCCCGGAGATGAGCAGCGAGGCAAGACGGCTTGGGCTTTTCTCGCTCATCCAGTACTCGCCGTTGTTGTATGTAAACGACATCAGCGCGTCATACTGGTTATCGGTGAGCTGGATTCTGTTTTTATCCAGAAATGCGTCGAGCTTTTCTTCAAATTCCTGAAGCCGCAGACGAAGCAGATGGTCGGCCTCGTCCTCGGTGATGCCGTCGGGGTATTCATCCTTTTCGCAGTAGCTGCCGTAGCCGATGGAATACTGCTGATAGTCCCAGTAGGCGGTCTCGGTGAAGCCTTCGCGCGCCTTGATGAAGCTGACGCCGGACTCGGTTGTGCGCAGCACAATGACAGGCTCGGCCTCCGGCGCATCGCCCGTGCCGGTTTCGGTCTGCATGGCGCGGAAGTCATAAATGCGGCTGACGATGGCCGAAAGCTCGGCGCGGCTGAGTGTGCCGCCCGGGCGGAAGGTGCCGTCCGGGTAGCCGCCGATCACGCCGATCTCGGCCAGCGCGTGCGCGCTGTCGTCGTTGGTGTCTGAAAAGCGCTGCCAGCTGTCGACGCGCGTCAGACCCAGCGCGCGCGCGGCAAGCGTTGCGGTCATGCCCCTTGTGATGGAAATGTCAAGGTCGGTGATCTCGCCGCGCGAAAGGATGGCGTTATCCAGCGCAAAATTCAGATAGCCCCGCGCCCAGTGGCTCTCTGCCGCCGGAGGCTCTGCGTAGCCTGCGGCCAGAAGGATCATCTTGAGTGCCTGGCCGGTGGTGACGGAGCTTTCCGGGCGGAAGCTTCCATCCGGAAAGCCGCCGATGATGCCGTTCTGATAAAGATGCATCACATCCTCATAGAACCATCTGTCTGCCGTTACATCCGGAAAGACCACAGCAGCCTCCGCGCTGTGTGCGTCGCTGCTCTCCCCGCCGGCCGGGAGCTCCTCGCCGGCAGGAAGCTCCTCCTCCCAGAAAAATTCTTCTTCCGACGCATCATACCAGTTATCAGTGTCATCTGCCAGCGCAGGCGCAGAAAACGCGCCAAGCAGCGCAGCCATCAGCAGCAGCCGCAGCGCCCATCGCTTCAACATTGGTGCGTGCTCCTTTCAAAGTCCCATAGCAGGGACAGAATCATTCCACAAAGCGGTAACAAAATTTATACAAGTATAGCAGAAAGAATTACAAAATGCAACCTCTCGGAAGTAATTTCCAAGAGGCTGCATGCTTTTTCTGTCTGTTTCGTTATGCCACCTGCTCCAGCCACGCCAGAATATCCGCGTAGACCTCGGTGCGATTGGTCTCGTTGAGCATTTCGTGGCGGCCATCGGGGTAGAGATGGATGGTGATGTTTTTAAGCCCCGCGCGCTTGAACGCGTCGATGCAGGTCAGAACGCCCGCGCCCATCGAGCCGACGGGGTCCTGCATGCCGGAGACAAAGAGAACAGGAAGCTGCCGGTCCATCCGGGCAAGATTTTCGGCCTGCTCGTTCATCTGCATGCCACCGAGCATGTCGCGCGCCAGACCGACCGTCACATCAAAGCCGCAAAGCGCGTCGTTCGTGTATGCGTCGACAACGGCCTCGTCGGAGCAGATCCAGTCGTTTGGTGTGCGGTTGGGGCGGAAGTTTTTGTTGTATGCGCCAAACATCATCTTTTTCAGAAGTCCGCTGCACCCGGTCTGGCCGATGCGCCGCGCCTCCAGCGCACAGAGCAAAAGCCCCGCCTTGAGCGTCAGCGCAGACTCCCAGCCTGTGCCGGAGATGATCGCGCCGCTCAGCGCGCCGGGATAGGTGTAGAGGAAGGTGCGCAGCAGGAACGAGCCCATGCTGTGGCCAAGGATGATATAGGGAATGGCGGGATACTGCTTCTTCATTTCGTCCATCAAAAGCTTCTCATCCTGCACGGCGGCCATCCAGCCGCCGGAAAAATAGCCGTAGACACCGCCCTTTTCCACGCTCAGACCATGCCCCATGTGGTCGTCTGCGCAGACGACAAAGCCGCGCTCTGCCAGAAACTGCGCAAAATGGTCATAGCGGCCAATATGCTCGGCAATGCCGTGGACAAGCTGCACCACCGCGCGCGGCGCTGCCGCCGGCCGCCAGAGGCCGCAGTGAAGACGCCCCGCGCCGCTGGATGTGAGATAGAATTCCTCCATAAAAAATCCCCTTTCGCATAAAAGTCCCGTTTATCGTACACATACTCTGCTATCATAGCCTCACAGAAGAAAAAAGGAGGCACGTCACATGCAGACAAACCGCGTCAGAAACCGTTCCGCCGAATACCCCGCGCCCCCGCCGCGCGCCGCGCTGCACGAGCGCAGACTGCGCATGCTTTGCGCCATGCTCGATCTGGCCGTTACGGCCATCCTCGGCCTTGGTGTGCTGGCGTGCTTTGTGCTGGTGGTCAGTATGCTTTAGCGCTTGTTATTTTCATAGAGAATGCGAAGACCCTTGAGAAGAAGGTCGCGGTCATAGCGAATTTCCGAGCGGCACATCGGAAGCACAAAGCGGGCGATGCCGCCCGTTGCGACAACGGAGGCCTTTGTGCCAAGCTCCTCCTCCATGCGCGCGATCATGCCGTCGATCATGCAGGCAGAGCCGAGCATGATGCCGCTTCGCATGCATTCAACGGTATTTCTGCCGATGGCGCGCTTTGGCGCGTCGAGGCTGATGCCGGGCAGCTGTGCGGTCTTCGAGGTCAGAACCTCAGACGAGAGCTTGACGCCCGGGCAGATGCTGCCGCCAACGAACGTCCCGGTCTGGTCGATAGCCATGATGGTCGTGGCCGTACCCATGTCGATGACGATGATGGGAAGCGGGTATTCATGCAGCGCTGCAACGGAGGCGACGATCAGATCGCTTCCCACCTGCCCGGCGCTGGCCGAGGCGATGTTGAGCCCTGTCCGGATGCCGGGGCCTACGACCATCGGCGTTTTTCCGGTCAGCTTCATGACCGCTGTGCGCAGAGAGTTTAAAACCGGCGGCACGACAGACGAGATGATGACCCCCTCGATCTGCGCCGTTTCGCACCCATAGAGCGAAAGCACGCCCTTCAGATCCATCCAGTACTGGTCAGAGGTTTTGACAAGGTCGGTCGCCAGGCGAAGCTCATGGCAGATCTTTTCGCCTTCGATGCAGCCGATCACGATGTTGGTATTGCCGATATCAATGGCTAAGAGCATACGGATTCCTCCCAAACTGCCGCTGGGGCAGATAAAATCAAGCTTCAAGTGTTTTGAGCCGGCAGAGGGCTTTGCCGCCCTTCAGCTCCACAATGCCGTAGCTTCCGCTTCCGGCAGCGCCGGGGTTGAGATACCACACGCCGCCGTCTTCCTCGCAGAAGGCTCTGTGCGTATGGCCAAAGAGCGCGACCTGCGCGCCAAGGCGCTGCGCTTCGCACTTTAAATTACCAAGGCCGCTTTTTACGCCAAATAAATGCCCGTGCGTCAGAAAAATGCGCACGCCCGCAAGCTCGGTCAGAATCGTCTCCGGCGTCTGCGCGGCGTAATCGCAGTTTCCTCTGACCATGTAAAAGTCTGTCGTATCGAACGCATAGGAAAGCTCCTGTGCGTCGCGGACATGGTCGCCCAGATGCATGATGATGTCCGGCTGTTCAAGTGCCGCCGCGTCATACATTGCGCCCAGCGCGCGGTGCGAGTCAGACAGTACAAGAATTTTCAAGAATGGTTCACCTCACGCGCGCTCCTGCATAGAATAGAGCAGAACTTTTTTCAGGAGGCGGAATATGGACAAAACTTTTTTTGAGGCCGAAAGCGCGGCCTCGTCCTTTTCAGAAGCGCAGCTTGCAGCCGTCCTTTCCTCGCCAGAGGGCAAGGCGCTCATCGCCCTGCTTGGCCGCGACGGCGGAGCGGCCATCCGCGCGGCAGCCGATGCCTTCCGGCGCGGCGACGCACAGCGCGCAAAGGAGCTGCTCAGCCCCATCATGCAGGAGCCGCAGGCGCAGGCACTGGTCGAGAAAATCAACCGACAGGTATGAGCGCGCAGGAGCTTGAAGCGCGGCTGGGCGAGATTCTGAATGACCCCGGCCAGATGCAGGCGATTTTTTCGCTTGCCCGTTCGCTTGGCCTTTCGCCGCCAGAGGGAGAAGGCATACCTGCGCCGCCATCTGCGCCGCCGCCCCCAGCGCCAAAGCCGCCTGAAAGCGCAGCGGACACGGCAAACGACATGCTTGCCGCGCTTTTGCAGCGGGCGGGAAAGCTCGACCGGCGGCAGGAAAATCTGCTCAATGCCCTCAAGCCGTTTTTAAAGCCCGCGCGCCGGGAAAAAATCGACCGCGCCATGCAGGCCGCGAGGCTTTCCCGGCTGGCGGGCGCGGCGCTGCGCGCAAACGGGCAGAACGATCAGTCAGGAGGTTCTGCGCATGTATAACCGCTATACACCCTCGCCGGACGGAACGTTTCAGCGCACCGTCATGCCGGATGCACCGGCGGGAAAGCCGCCGCAGGCGGCTGATGCGCCGCCGGGGTCTGCCGCGCCGCCGGGGTCTGCCGCGCCGCCGGGAGAGCTTCCGCCAAAGCCGAAGCCGCCCGCGTCTGACAGAGCGGGCGCACTTGTTCCGCAGAGCGCCCCGCTGGAGCGCCCTGCGCGGCGATATCTTCCGCCCGGGCTTGACGCGGGCGATGTGCTGGTGGTGCTGATTCTGGCGCTGCTTCTGCTGGAATCGGAGGAGGATGACGCGCTGACGCTGCTGCTGGTTTTTGCGGCGGTCATGCTTCTGTAGAAGCCTGCGCGAAGGGCTGTGTCCCGTCGGGCAGGCAGAAAACATCTGCAAGCGCCTCGTCGTGCTCCGGGAAGATCTCCAGCGCGGTCTGCTCCATGAGATAGACCAGCTCCCCCTCGCAGAGCATCATCTGCTTACATAAAAGCCCGCTTTCAAGGCTCACCCAATACTCCTGCTGGAGTTGCTCCTCCTGCGCGCTGACATAGATGCAGTCGGCCTCCGGCTCTGTGAGCGTAACAAAGGCGGCCTGTGTGATCTGCGCGGCGGAAAGCGCAAGAATGCTCTCATAGCTTGGGATTCCGGCCAGCGCGTCTGCGCCCATGCTCTCGCTGCGCGCGAGGGTGATGGGCGCTTCGTCGTCATACCAGAGATAGAGCGTGTCGGCGTTTGCCAGGATGGTTTTTGTTTCAAAGGCGTCGGTGATCTGCGCCCGGATGAGAGAGCCCTCTACCCAAAGCTCCACGCTCTGCGTGCGCTGGGCGCTCCCGGCGAGAATGCTCAGCTGCATGCTCTGGTGGTAGCTTGCCGGGCGGGCAACGCTTTTTTCCAGAACACTCTGGACATTTTCCCGCGTGATCTCATAAAGCTGCGCGCTTGGCGGCTCCGGCTGGCTCTGCGGCGGCTTTTCCGCCGCAGACGGCTCTGGCAGGACGATGGTCTGTTCGGCGGCAGACTGCCCGCCGCTGAAAAACAGCACCAGAAGCAGCGCAACCACCGCCACAGCGGCCACTGCCGCAATCAGAAGTGGCTTCCAGTTCTTATGCTCCTGCTCCACGGCAGTCTCCCCTTTCCGGCAGCATTATTCTGCGCAAAAATCCGCGGGCTTTTCGCCGCGCTTTCCAAAGTGCCACAAAATGGCGTCGGCAATGCGCGCGCTGGCGTGGCCATCACCGTAGGGGTTGACAGCCTTTGCCATGGCGGCGTAAGCGTCCGGGCTGTCGAGCAGCTCCAGCGCGAGGCGGACGATCGTCTCTTTGTCAACGCCTGCAAGCTTTGCCGTCCCGGCCGCGACGGCCTCAGGCCGCTCGGTCTCCCGGCGCATGACAAGAACGGGCTTTCCAAGTGCGGGCGCTTCCTCCTGAAGGCCGCCGGAGTCCGTCATGACCATGTAGCAGCGGGCGATGAGATTGTGCATCTGCTCGACATTGACCGGGTCAATGAGATGGATACGCTCATGGCCGCCCAGAATCGGGAACGCGCATTCACGCACCACGGGGCTTAAATGCACGGGGTAAATGACCTCGACATCCTCGCGGCTGTTGACGACCTCCAAAATGGCGTGCATGATGTCCTGCATCGGCTGGCCGTAGTTTTCCCGTCTGTGGCAGGTGACCACGATCACGCGCCTGTTTTCAAAGTCCAGGCTGTCGAGCGCCGGAAGACCAAATTGGAAATCCTTCTGCACGGTATACTTCATCGCGTCGATGGCGGTGTTGCCGGTAATGAAGACGTCTCCCATGATGCTCTCGCGCAGAAGATTCTGCGCGTTTGCCTTTGTGGGCGAGAAATGAAGGTCTGCAATGTCGCCGACCAGCGTCCGGTTCATCTCCTCCGGGAAGGGGGAGTATTTATCCCACGTGCGAAGCCCCGCCTCCACATGGCCGACCTTGATCTGGTGGTAAAACCCGGCCAACGCGCCGGCGAAGGTCGTGGAGGTGTCGCCGTGGACAAGGATGAGGTCTGGCTTATTCTGCGCAAAGACCGCTTCCATGCCAAGAAGCGTCTTCGTTGTGATGCTCGAAAGCGTCTGGCGCTGCTGCATGATGTTGAGGTCAAAGTCTGCCTTGAGACCAAAGATCTCCATCACCGAGTCCAGCATCTCGCGGTGCTGGCCGGTGAGGCAGACAAGCGATTCGATTTCTTCGCGCCGCTCGAGTTCTTTGACCAGCGGCGCCATTTTGATAGCCTCCGGGCGTGTGCCGAAGATGGACATGACTTTTATCTTACTCATTTGTTTCCTCCTGCGAAGCGCCCTGCGGCGGCTCGTGCTTTTCCGGGGTATCCTTGGTGCTGAAAATAACGCGCATGCCGATTGCGCCGACGACGAAAATTGTCCCGATCAGGATGAGCGCCTTGATCTCCCCCGACGTTGTCAGAAGCACCGCCGCCAGACCCAGAATCGCCGCCAGCATGTAGGAGATGGCCACGGCCTGCTTCTGCGAAAAGCCCATGTCAATGAGCCGGTGGTGGACATGGCCGCGGTCGGCCTTCATGGGGTTTTGCCCCTTGGCGATGCGGCGCAGGAAGGCAAAGCAGATATCAAAGATCGGCACACCGAGAATCAGAAACGGCACGGCAAAGGAGATGATGGCGTACATCTTGAAAAGCCCCTGCACGGAGAGCGTTGCAAGAATATAGCCGAGAAACGTTGCGCCGGTATCTCCCATAAAGATCTTTGCCGGGTTCATATTATAGGGAATAAAGCCGAGGCACGCGCCAAAAAGCGCCGCCAGCACCACGGCCACATTGTTTTCCGAGACCAGAAGCGCAATGACCGTAATAGCCGCCGTTGAGATGGCGGACACGCCGACTGCCAGACCATCCAGGCCGTCAATGAGATTAACGGCGTTTGTGATGGCAACGATCCAGATGATCGTCACCGGCACAGACAGCCAGCCAAGGTTTAAATAGGTGAGGTCAGAAAAGACATTGGGGTTTGAGATAAACTGGATGACGCAGCCATGGTAGACCGCAATGCCCGCCGCCAGAATCTGAACGATCAGCTTCGGAAGCGCCCGGAGCGCCATGATATCATCCATCACGCCTAGCACGACGATGAGCGTCGCGCCAAGCAGAATGCCCTGCATCTGCCGGTCGATTTTGGCAAAGACCAGAACCGACAGCAAAAACGCCAGGAAAATCGCCAGCCCGCCAAGGCGCGGGATGGGCACCTTGTGCATGCGCCTGTTATCCTTTGGCACGTCAATTGCCCCGACCTTATAGGCAAGGCTCTTGACCATCGGCGTTGACAAAAACGACACGACCGCCGCGACCAGCATGGCCAGCAGCATCTTGATTGCCGTACCGGTGCTTATCATGCTGCAACCTCCCATCAGCGGGCTACGAAGCCCACCTTCTTATATACTTTGCGCAGTGTGCGGTTTGCAAGCGCGCCCGCCTTCTCTGCGCCCTCTTTGTAGATCGACTCCAGATACGCCTTGTCGGAAAGAAGCTTTGTCGTCTCCTCGCGAATCGGGCGCATCAGCTCGACCACTGCCTCGCCGACGGCGGGCTTGAAGATGCCGTAGCCCTGGCCTGCAAACTCGGCCTCGGCCTCGGCAATGGTCTTGCCCGTTGCCGCGCAGTAGATGGTAAGAAGGTTCGAGACGCCGGGCTTATTTTCTCTGTCATAGCGGACAGCCGTCTCGCAGTCGGTCACGGCGCGCTTAAATTTGCGCATGACGTCCTCGGGCTTGTCCATCAGGAACACGCAGCCGTCGGGGTCAGACTTTGACATCTTGTTTTCCGGGCTTCCAAGGCTCATGATACGCGCGCCCATCTTGGGGATAAACGGATCAGGGAGCGTGAAGGTATCCGGGAAGGTGTAGTTAAAGCGCGTTGCAATGTCGCGGCAAAGCTCGACATGCTGCTTCTGGTCTTCTCCCACGGGGACAAGGTCTGCCTGATAGAGAAGAATGTCTGCCGCCATCAAAACCGGGTAGGTGAAAAGACCTGCCGTAATGTTATCTGCATGCTGCTGCGACTTCTGCTTGAACTGCGTCATGCGCGAAAGCTCGCCAAACTGCGTGTAGCAGCCCAGCACCCAGCTCAGCTCCGCGTGCTGCGGCACATGGGACTGGATGAACATGATGTTTTTCTGCGGGTCAAGGCCGCAGGCAATATACTGCGCCAGCTGCTCAAGGCTTCTTCTGCGAAGATCAGCCGGGACCTGCCGGACGGTGATGGCGTGCATATCCACGATGCAGTACAGGCAGTCGTACTCGTCCTGCAAAGCCACCCAGTTCTTGATCGCGCCCATATAAGAGCCCAGCGTCAGATCGCCGCTCGGCTGAATTCCCGAAAAGATACGTTTTTTCTGTTCCATCGTATGACCCTTCTTTTATAGTAATTTCGATAGTTACGCCTATTCTAGCACAAACATGGAAATTTCGCAATCAGTCATTGACGGATACGCAAAAAAACTATATTATATAGTCGGCACATCTGAAAACCGTCCCTGCGTCCGGATGCACGGTTCTTTTTCCGCCATACGTCGGGAATCGTCCTTGAAATACACAGAGTATTCCTGCGTCCGCTTCCCTTGTCTGGCGAAAAAATCTTCCGCCCCCGGCCACAATTCCGGCTTCCAGATCTGCCTTTTGTTTTGCATACCAGCCAGAGCTGAAATAAGTAAGTTAATGGAGGAATCCACGATGGATTTTTTTGAAGAAATGGAAGCGCGCATCCCGCAGGGCGAGGTTCGCACGCGCTTTGCCCCCAGCCCCACGGGCTACATGCACGTCGGCAATCTGAGAACGGCGCTTTATACCTGGCTCATTGCCCGCCGCTACGGTGGAAAGTTCATTCTCCGCATCGAAGACACCGACCAGGGGCGTCTGGTCGAGGGCGCGGTGGATGTCATTTACAGAACCATGACCGAGTGCGGCCTGACGCACGACGAAGGCCCCGATGTCGGCGGCCCCGTCGGCCCTTATATCCAGTCTGAGCGCAAGGGCCTGTTTGGAAAATACGCCAGGCTTCTTTGCGAAAAGGGCGGCGCTTACTACTGCTTCTGCCAGAAGGGCGAGGAAGAAGCTTCTGAGGAAACGGACGCCAAGCAGATTAAAAAGCATGTCTGCGCCTGCCGAGACCTTCCTCTTTCCGAGGCGCTTTCGCGCGCGGAGGCGGGCGAGCCGTATGTCATCCGCCAGCGCATCCCACAGGAGGGCACGACCACGTTCCACGATGCTTCCTTTGGCGATATCACGGTTGAAAACAAGGAGCTGGAGGATCAGGTTCTTCTGAAGTCTGACGGCCTGCCCACCTATAACTTTGCAAACGTTGTCGATGACCATCTCATGGGCATCACCCACGTCGTGCGCGGCAGCGAGTATCTGTCCTCCGCGCCCAAGTATAACCTGCTTTATGAGGCCTTCGGCTGGGCTGTGCCGACCTATGTCCACTGCTCACCCGTCATGCGCGACAGCCAGCACAAAATGTCCAAGCGCCACGGAGACCCCAGCTACGAAGATCTCATCGCGCAGGGCTATCTGACCCCGGCCGTTTTAAACTATGTGGCGCTTCTTGGCTGGAGCCCCAAGGGCGAGCTTGCCGAGCGGGAGTTCTTTACGCTTTCCGAGCTTGCCGAGGTCTTTGATATCTCCGGCATCTCGAAGTCCCCTGCCGTCTTTGACATTGAAAAGCTCCGCTGGATGAACGCAGAGTATATGAAAAAACTCACGCCGGAGGAATTCTTCGAGAAAGCCGAGCCGTGGCTTAAGAAGGCTGTCACAAATCCTGCGGTCGAGCTTCGCAAGGTCGCGGCGCTGGTGCAGTCGCGGTGCGAAATTCTCTCCGACCTTCCTGAGCGCGTTGATTTTATCGATACGCTTCCGGAATATTCGACTGAGCTTTATGTCCACAAGAAGTCCAAGACGAACCTTGAAAACTCTCTTGAGACGCTCACGGCGCTCCTTCCCATCCTGCGCGGGCAGGACGAGTGGACAAACGAGGCGCTTTATGAAAAGCTCGTGGCCGTGGCCGCAGAGCGGGGCGTTAAAAACTCCGTCATTCTCTGGCCGCTGCGTGTGGCCGTGTCCGGCAAGGCCTCGACCCCCGGCGGCGCAACGGAGCTTTGCGCGCTGCTTGGCAAGGAAGAGTCCCTTGCAAGAATCGAAAAGGGCATTGCCCTTCTTCAGGCGTAAGCATCATTTTGTCCCGGCGCAGGCAACTCTGCACCGGGGCATTTGCATTTCATTTGCGCGCGGCAGAAAAACTTTGCAAGTGAAATCAAAAAAAGCCCGCCGTTTTCTGTTAGGATAGATGCAAAGCCAGTCAGGAGGGACACAGATGGAGAAGGCACACCGGAAAATCCAGCAGATCATCGATGAAATTGACCGCTGCATCCGAAGCGGGTGCGACGAGGCGCTCTGCCTGCGCGCGCTTTCGGCAAAGCTTGGCTACAGCGAGTATTACGTTTCGCGGATGTTCCGCGCCATCTCCGGGATGCGCTTTCGGGACTATGTGCGGCTGCGAAAGCTTGCCTTTTCGTTAAAGCCGCTGCGCCAGACACGGCGCAAAATTTTAGATATCGCGATGGAGCTTGGCTTTTCCTCGCAGGAAGCCTTTACGCGCGCGTTCAAATCGGCCTACGGCCTGACGCCCGGAGAATACCGGAGGAATCCTGTTCCCGTTGCACTTCGTACCATCCTCAGACCCTTCGACTGCTATCTTTTGGAAACAGGAGGGTTTGCAATGAAGCAGACAGACGATTCCGTCAAAATTTATTTTACGACCATCCCGGCGCACCAGTTTTTACACATCCGAAACTATGAGAGCATCGGCTATTTTGACTTCTGGCAGAAGCAGAGCAAAATTCCAGGGCAGGACTGCGACACCATCTGCGGCCTTTTATCGAGCATCCGGGGAAAGCTCGATGACTTTGGCGGCGACGAGGCCGACAGCAGCAGCGGCCAGCTCATGGCCTTTCTCAATGACCCCGCCGGGCGGATTTGCAGCTGGGGCATTCCACTGGCCGAGTGCTATGGTGTGCGCCTGCCGCTGGGCTACGACGGCTATGTGCCGCCGCAGATGACGCTGACGCAGATTCCGGAGGGCGAATACATCGTCTTTGAGCACGGGCCGTTTGACTTTGAGACGGAGAACGCTGCCGTGGAGCAGAAGATCGAGCAGGCCATGAAGGACTTTGACTACGCTGCAAACGGCTGCTGCCTCGACGATACCCCCGGCCGGATTTTCTATTTCTATCACGATTGCGAAAGATACTGGAAATATGTCCGCCCGGTTCGGAAAATTTCCTGAACGCGTTTTCTGACAAGTTTAAAGCTCCGGCGCATTTTGAACTGCGCCGGAGCTTTGTGTGTTGTGTGCAGCAGTGCCTGAAAGCGTCTGCTTTCCGGCGCGGCCTATCCCTGCAGGCCGAAGCTGACCGCGATGGCCGAGTCGACCTGGTTCATCACGCGCTCGTCCGCGTGCCCCATATGCTCACGCAGGCGGCGCTTGTCAATGGTTCTGATCTGCTCAAGCAGGACAATGGAGTCCTTGCTCAGCCCGACCTCGCGGCCACACAGGCTGATGTGCGTCGGAAGACGCGCCTTGCCGGTCTGGCTGGTGATGGCAGCGGCGATGACCGTTGGGGAATGGCGGTTTCCCGTGTCATTCTGCACAATCAGAACCGGGCGCGTTCCGCCCTGCTCACTGCCCACGACCGGGCTGAGGTCTGCATAGAAAATATCGCCCCGTTTTACGTTCGTATCCATTCGCTTCACACTCCGCGGAAAAATAAAGGTTTTGCAACATGCTCCTATTCTCCCACGCAGAGGCGCAAAATATACGGCCTGCGAAGCTCTCAATTCATTCTATGCGCCTGCCCGCCAAAGCGTCAAAGCGCCGCCTCAGACGATGTATTGCAGGATGTCGCGCCGCTCGCCGCCGGCATAATAGATTCGCGGAATGCGCTTGTTGATGCCGCAGAGCACCTCGTAGCTGATCGTGCCGAGCATGTCTGCGATGCGCTCACACGGAAGCAGGACTCCGTTTTCATCATAGCCAAAGAGCGTGGCCGTTGTGCCGACTCTGGCCTCCGGGATATCCGAAACGTCGACCATGCACATGTCCATGCAGACTCTGCCCAGCACCGGCGCGTCCTTGCCGCAGATGCGGAAGGTGACGCGGTTGGAGAGGCTTCGACTCAGCCCGTCGGCGTAGCCGATCGGGAGCACGGCGACGCGCCGCGCGTCCGGGGTGCAGTAGGTTCTGCCGTAGCTGATGGGCTTGCCCGCCTCGACGGTGCGGATCTGCGCGATGCTCGTGTGAAGGCTCATCAGCGGCCGCAGGTCGATTGCGCCCTCGGTGTCGGGCGAGGGGTGGTGGCCATAGGTCGCGATGCCGGGGCGGATCATATCCATCGCATACTCCGGATAGAGAATCGACGCGCCGGAGTTGCAGCAGTGGCGAATCTCCGGCTCAATGCCCCTGGCCTTCATCAGCTCCAGCATGGTGCAAAAGCGCTGATACTGCATGCGGGTATAGGCGATATCCTCCGGCAGTCTGGAGTCGGAGACGCAAAAGTGCATGAACGCGCCGGTGATGTGAAGATGCGCAAGCTGTGAGACCTCGACCAGCTCAGAGAGGGTCTTTTCCTCCTGGTCGGCAAAAAAGCCGAGGCGCGTCATGCCGGTGTCGAGCTTGAGATGGACGCGCAGACGGTATGCTGTGCCGCGCAGCGCCTGCTCCAGCTCGCGGGCGTAGGCCAGCGTGTGAACCTCCTGCGTGATGTCCAGCTGCACGAGATCCTCCGCGTGAGAAGGCGGCGTAAAGCCCAGCACCAGAATGGGCGCGTGGATGCCCCCCTGCCGCAGCTGAACGGCCTCCTCCAGATTGGATACGGCGAAAAACTCTGCCCCCAGAGACTCCAGCGCACGGCTCAGAGGAACCGCGCCGTGGCCGTAGGCATCGGCCTTGACAACGCCGAGGAAGCGCGCCTTTGTGCCGACATTTTTTCGCAGCACACGGTAGTTATGCTCCAGATTGTCCAACGAGATGTTTGCCCAGGTTCGCTTGAGTGTTTTCATTGTCTCTCTCTGCCTTTCGTATGATAAGATCTGCAAGTTCTGCCTGAATGACTGTGCGCCCCGCGTCGGTCAGCTCCGCATAGACCGGCGCGCCGTTTTGAAACCAGGTCTCAACGCCAAGCTCCTGCTCACCATAGCCAAGAAGAAAGCTCACGTGAAGCTGCCCGTCCTCCTGCCCCGCGTAGGCGATGTAGCCCGATTCCCAGGCCTGCGCCAGAAGCTCCGGCGCGGCCATGGGCGAAAGCGCGCGCGAGGTCAGTGTGCCGAAGGCGGCCTCGGTATCTGCAAAGACCAGCCTCGCCCCGTCGGCGTCTGTGTGTGCGCGAAGCGCTGCAAGCGACTGCGGCGCGAGAATCGTCAGCTCTGTCCCCTCCTGCGGCGTGTGGACGCAGGAGACGGAAAACGCGCAGACGTAATCGTCAAAATCTGCCGTCAGCTCTGCGGTAAACGCGCATTCGCCCGCAAGCATTTTCTGCCGGAAATCAAGTGCCTGCTGCAAGGGCTCGTCTTCCCTGCCCGCCGCGCAGCCGCCAAGCAGCAGCGCAAGCGCGAGTGTGAGCGCTGCGATGTTTCGGTGCAAAATTCCTCACCCGTTTATCTGAAAAGTCGCGGAATGCGCCCGATGATGTCCTCCGGAATCATGCCGTATTCGCCGATCTCCCGCGCGGCAAAATCGCCCGCCGCGCCATGAATCCATGCCGCCGCAGCCGCCGCCTCAAGCGGCATGACCCGCTGGCCGAGCAGCGAGACGAGAATACCGGATAACACATCGCCGCTGCCGCCGGTCGCCATGCCGGGGTTTCCGGTGGGATTGCGGTAGACGTTTATCCCGTCAGTCACGATCGTGCGGTAGCCCTTGAGCAGCAGAACCGTTCCGCTTTTTCTGGCAAACGCCATCGCCTCAGACACCCGGTCATCTGCACGGGGGTTTGCGCCAAGGCGCTGAAATTCGCCGTCGTGCGGCGTCAGGATCACCGGGCAGCTGCTTCCGCGCAATAGATCTATATGCCCCGCGACGGCATTTATGCCGTCTGCGTCCAGAACGAGCGGCACACGGCAAAGCGCAAGCAGCCGCGCGGTAATTGTAAGAATGTCTTCCGAGCGGCCAAGGCCGGGGCCCAGGAGCACAGCGTCGATGTCTGCAAGGCGCGCCTCAATTTCCGGGAGCGCCTGCGCGCAAAGCCTGCCCTCTGCGTCGCACGGCAGCGGAAAAACGACCACGCTTGCGCATGCGCCCGCGACAGCCTGATAGATCGCCTCCGGCACACCCAGATACACAAGCCCCGCGCCCGCCCTCTGCGCGCTCCGGGCGGCGAGAATGGCCGCCCCGGCCAGCCCCTTTGACCCGCACAGGAGCAGAAGCTTTCCAAAGTCGCCCTTGTGCGCCTGGCGCGGGCGCACGGGAAGCAGCGATTTTACAAGCGAACGCGAGGTTTCCTCTGCCAGCCAAACCGGTTTTCCCATGATAAAACGCCTCCATTTCTCTGAAAAAGCGGCACAGCGCCTATTTCTGAAACAATTATACCGCAAAATGGAAAAATAGTCAATTTTTAAGTTGCGAAAAATAATCTCTTATGCTACAATAGCGGGGATATTGAAAAGCTGAGACCGGGATGTCTGATGCCAGCAATGCAGCAGCAGAGAGGGCGGGGCGCTGGAAGCCGTCCGCTGCATGGCGTTTGGGCCTTCGCCCGTGAGCTGTCGGCCTGAAAGAGAATGTAGGGTCGGCCGGGTGGCTTCGTTAAGGGCTGTGAGTGCGCTGTCAGGCGAATTGCGGGTGGTACCGCGGAAGAGAAGTCTTTCGTCCCCATGTTGGTGGATGGAGGGCTCATTTTTTTGCCTCCGCGCGGCAATCTTGTATATTTACAAAAAGGAGTTTTTGTTTTATGAAAGAGCAACTGGAAAAGATCCGGCAGGAGGCGCTCGAGGCGCTCTCCAATGCGTCGGATGCAAATGAGCTGGACGCGCTTCGCGTCCGCTTTCTGGGGAAAAAGGGCGAGCTGACGGGCGTTTTGAAGTCGATGGGCAAGCTCTCCGCCGAGGAGCGCCCCATCATGGGTCAGGCGGCAAACAATGTCCGCGCGGCCATCGAGGAAAAGCTTGAAGAGGTCAAAACGGCGCTCAAGGCAAAGGCGCTTGCGGCAAGGCTTGCGGCAGAGGCCGTCGATGTGACGATTCCCGGCGCGCCCGTGGAGCTTGGCCACCGGCATCCCATGAACAAGGCGCTTGACGAGGCGAAGGAGCTTTTCATCTCGATGGGCTTCCGTGTGCTCGATGGCCCCGAGGTCGAGCTGGCCGACTATAACTTTACGCGCCTGAATATCGCGGAGAACCACCCCTCCCGCGACCGCAGCGATACCTTCTATATCACAGAAGACGAGAGCGTCCTTCTTCGCACGCAGACCAGCCCCATGCAGATTCGCGCGATGGACGAGATCAGGACGCCGCCCATCCGCATTCTCGCCCCCGGCCGCGTGTACCGCAAGGACGAGGTCGACGCAACGCACTCGCCGATGTTCCACCAGATCGAGGGTCTGGTTGTCGATAAGGGCGTTACGATGGCAGACCTCAAGGGCACACTTGAGACGCTTATCAAGGCGCTCTACGGCGAGGATTCCGTCATCCGCTTCCGCCCGCACCACTTCCCGTTCACCGAGCCGAGCTGTGAGGTCGACGTGCAGTGCTTCAAGTGCAGGGGCGCGGGCTGCCCGACCTGTAAGGGCGAGGGCTGGATCGAGCTGCTCGGCGCAGGTATGGTGCATCCGAAGGTGCTGGAAAACTGCGGCATCGACCCTGAAATCTACTCCGGCTTTGCCTTTGGCATTGGCCTTGAGCGCATGGCGATGCGCCGGTTCAAGATCAGCGACATGCGCATGATCTTTGAAAACGACATCCGCTTCCTGTCGCAGTTCTAAGAAGGAGAGGAAAAATATGAATATTTCAAGAAAATGGCTCAAAGAGTTTGTTGATATCACCGCAACCGATAAAGAATACGCCGAGATCATGACCATCGCCGGGCAGAAGGTCGAAACGACCACGCGCATGGACGAGGAGATCAAGAATGTTGTCGTCGGCAAGGTGCTCTCCATGACGAAGCACGAGAACTCCGACCATATGTGGGTCTGCATGATCGACCAGGGCGACGGCGAGCCGGTTCAGATCGTGACCGGCGCGCAGAATGTCAGCGTCGGTGATCTTGTCCCCGTTGCAAAGCACAATTCCTGGCTTCCCGGCGGCGTGCATATCACGAAGGGCAAGCTTCGCGGCGTAGAGTCGCGCGGCATGCTGTGCTCGTTCAAAGAGCTTGGTCTTACCACCAACGATTGCCCGGAGGCCTATGAAGACGGCATCTGGATTCTCAATGACGAAGGCTGCGAGGTCGGCCAGGACATGAACCTTGTCATCGGCAATGATGACGCGATCGTCGAGTTTGAGATCACCAACAACCGCCCCGACTGCTACTCGCTTCTGGGTCTGGCCCGCGAGACAGCGGCGGCCTTCAACGTCCCCATGCAGCACCATGAGCCGGTCGTTAAAGGCGGCGCAGCGGGCAATCTGACTGACCTTCTCGACGTCGACGTTCCGGCAGACGACCTTTGCCTGCGCTACACGGCGAGAATGGTTCGCAACGTCAAGATCGCCCCCAGCCCCAAGTGGATGAGAAGAAGACTCCGCGCCGCAGGCGTGCGCCCGATCAACAACATCGTTGACATCACAAACTATGTCATGATCGAGTACGGCCAGCCGATGCACGCGTTTGACTACCGCTACGTTTCGGGCGGCAAGATCGTTGTCCGCCGCGCAGGCGAGGACAAGACGCTCACGACCCTCGACGGAAATGTCCGCAATCTTCAGCCCGATATGCTCGTCATCGCCGATGAGAAGAAGCCTGTCGGCCTGGCCGGTATCATGGGCGGGGAAAACAGCGAGATCGTAGCGGATACCGTAGACGTGGTCTTCGAGTCGGCAAACTTCCTTGGAAGCTCCATCCGCAAGACCGCGCTTGCCCTTGGCATGCGCACGGATGCGTCCGCAAAATTTGAAAAGGACATCGACCCCATGCTGACCGTTCCGGCGGTCAACCGCGCCTGTGAGCTCGTTGAGCTTCTTGGCGCGGGCGAGGTCATGGACGGCATGATCGATGTGCTCAATTATGTGCCGGAAGAAGTGACGCTTCCGCTCGAGCCCGAAAAGATCAACGCCCTGCTCGGCACGGAAATTCCGGAGGCCGACATGATAGAGTACCTGCGCCGCGAAGAAGTTCTGGTCGAGGGCAGAACCATCCACGTCCCCTCCTGGCGGCCTGACCTTCGCTGCATGGCAGACATCGCCGAGGAGGTCGCGCGGTATTACGGCTACAACCGCATCGAAACCACGCTCATGTGCGGCACGACCACGCGCGGTGGCTATTCCCAGACGGCAATGCTTGAAAATCAGGCGGGCGCTGCGGCAAGAAGCCTCGGCTACAGCGAGATCATCACCTACTCCTTCGTCTCCCCTGCCTCGTTTGACGCGGTGCGTATCCCGGTGGACTCTCCCCTCCGCAAGACGGTCAAGCTCATTAACCCGCTTGGCGAGGATACTTCCATCATGCGCACGATCATCCTGCCGAGCATGCTGGACATTCTCGCCCGCAACTACGCCATGAAGAACAAGGGCGTCAAGCTCTATGAGCTTGGCAAGGTCTATCTCCCGGTCGAGGGGCAGGCGCTTCCCGATGAGCCGCGCCACCTCATCTTCGGCACATATGGCGAAAATGAGACCTTCTTCACCGTGAAGGGCGCAGTTGACGCGCTGCTTGCGCTTTTGAATGTCAAGCCCGCCGAATACGTTGCAAACTGCGAAAACCCGAGCTATCATCCCGGCCGCTGCGCGGACATTCTGATCGACGGCAAGCCTGCCGGTACGCTGGGTCAGGTGCATCCGCTGGTCAGCGAGGGCTATGGCATCGGCGGCGAGGTCTACGTGGCAGACCTTGATTTCAGTGTCCTTGAAGCGTCTATCGCCGAAGAGCGCGTATTCCACAGCCTGCCCCGCTTCCCCGCCGTCACGCGCGACCTTGCGCTTGTCTGCGACGAGGCGCTCACGGTCGGTGAGCTGGAGGCCTGCATCACGCGCGCGGCCGGTAAGCTGCTTCGCAAGATCAACCTCTTCGATATCTACCGCGGCCCCGGCATCCTTGAGGGCAAGAAGAGTGTGGCCTTCTCGCTGGAGCTTCGCGCCGACGACCGCACACTGACCGACGAGGACTCGACCGGTGTTGTGGAAAAGGTGCTTGCCGCCTTGAAGGAGGAAAAGAACGTCACGCTTCGTTAACGTCCGGCTGTCGGTTCGATGGAGTTTCCAATAATATATCTTGTGCAGCGTTATGTCACCCGACGCTAAATCTTGTAACATAAATGAAATGTTCAGGATATTTACATTGCGTTTGAAATATATTATGATACTACCATCAAAACCGACGAAGGAGGTTGACCGTTATGAACGACAATACGATCAAGTTCGAAGTTCCCGATGAAGCAGATCAGGAGATGAAAGCCCTGCTCACAACCGTATACAGCGCCCTGAATGAAAAAGGTTACAACCCCATCAATCAGATCGTCGGTTATCTGCTCTCTGAAGACCCGACTTATATCACAAACCACAAAAGCGCGCGCAGTCTCATCTGCAAGGTAGACCGCGATGAGCTTTTGCAGGAGCTCGTTCGGCATTATCTGTTCGACTGACCAACTGCTCCCGCCGGGCAAAGCCCGGCGGGAGCTTTGACTGTCTCAAAGCGCTTTCAGCGCTTTTCAGCCCGCCGCGCGGGGCGATGCGCGAAAATTATACAGAGCCATTTACAAAAGAAATTTGCATTCTGCAAATAAATTTGATATACTATTTCCAAGAAACGATATTGCGGTATTTTTTCGGGCGGTTTGCGCGCGTTTGCTGCAAACCGCATATTTTCAAAGGGAGGTTTATTCATGGCAGAGGAAAAGACTGTCCTGCAATACAAGGGGCGTCCCCTGATGCGCAAGGACAATATGATTTATTATGGCTCGATGGCAGACTCGCACATTATCATGCTGCAAATTTTAGAGACCAAAAAGGTCAAGGACACCGACATCGCCTCACGCGTGAGCGTAGAGCTTCAGCTGACTGACCCCAACGTCCGCGCAAAGGATCGGATCATCAAAAAGAGCGAAAAAGACGGGTTCTTTACCGCGCTCGACCTTGGCTGCGTCTGGCTCAGCCGCGCGCTGGGAAGAAAAAAATAAGAAGCTGCCCGAAAATCCTTTCAGGTTTTTCGGGCAAAAGTTTGCAGCCCGCTACAGCGCAAAGTTTTGGCGGCTTTGCCGCCAAAATTCACGTTTGCGGGCTGTAGAGTAAAATTTCCGATGCACATGTCCCCGAAAATTTTAAACTTGATTTTTTCGCGCCTGTGGGCGCGAACTCTGCGAGGCTTTTTCCAGAAGCCAGATAATTTTTTCACAGTGTATGAAAAAGAAGGAAGCCGCACACAATATGGGTGCGACTTCTTTTTCATTTTTCCATTCCTCTTTGCTGTGGCAGCTCTCTGCCACAGTATTTTTTTGCTGTGCAAAAGCATAGCAGCCATGCGTAAAATCCTGCACGTCTGGCATACTAAGCCTACGCAACAAAGAAGGAGCGAGCACCATGACAGATTTCCACAGAGGATGCCAGAGCATCGTCTTTCCAAATTATCCTGCCATCGTTTCAAGTGCCTGCGTCGCGGGCAAAAAAGAGGGCGAAGGGCCATTGCGGCAATATTTTGACCGGGTCTGCACAGACACAAAGCTCTCGCAGAAAAGCTTTGAGAAGGCCGAGAGCGAATTTCAGAAGGCGGCGCTCACGCTGGCTCTGGAGAAGGCGGCGCTTGAAAGGAAGCAGCTCGATGTTCTCTTCGCGGGCGACCTTCTGAACCAGTGCATCGGCTCAAGCTTTGCCGCGCGCGGGACAAAGCGCCCCTTCCTTGGCCTTTACGGCGCGTGCTCGACGATGGCAGAGTCTTTGCTGCTGGCGGCATGCTTTGTAAACGCAGGCTACGCCCGGCATGCGGCGGCGCTGACCTCGTCGCACTTTGCCTCGGCTGAGCGGCAGTACCGCTTTCCCCTTGGCTACGGCGGCCAGCGCACGCCGACCGCGCAGTGGACAGTCACGGCCAGCGGCTGCTGCATTCTGGCCGGGAGCGGAAAAGGGCCATTCATCGAGTGCGCGACGATTGGGAAAATTCAGGATCTTGGCATCCGGGACGCCAACAACATGGGTGCGGCTATGGCGCCCGCCGCAGTTGACACCATCCGCCAGCATTTTGAAGATCTGCACCGAAAGCCTTCGGACTATGATCTGATCGTGACGGGTGACCTCGGCGCGCTTGGAAAGCGCATTGTGCTTGAGCAGCTGGCGCAGGACGGCTATGATCTGACCGGGCGCTATGACGACTGCGGCGTGATGATCTTTGATGCGGCGCGGCAGGATGTTCATGCGGGCGGCTCTGGCTGCGGATGCAGCGCGAGTGTTCTGTGCGGATATCTGCTGGAAAGAATGCGGCGGCGCGAGGTAAACCGGCTTTTGTTCTGCGCGACGGGGGCGCTTCTCTCCCCGGTCTCGACCTGGCAGGGAGAATCCATCCCCGGCATCTGCCACGCCGTTTCAATCGTTACGGAAAGAGGGTAAAAGGTATGGAATATCTCAAGGCATTTGTTGTTGGGGGGCTGATCTGCGTGGTGGGGCAGCTGCTGATCGATAAGACACGGCTGACTCCGGCAAGAATTCTGGTCTTCTATGTGGTGCTGGGCGTGATCCTGGGCGGCGCGGGCGTGTATGAAAAGCTGGTCGATTTTGCGGGCGCGGGCGCAACCGTCCCTTTGACGGGCTTTGGCTATAACCTTTCCAAAGGCGTGCGGGAGGCTGTCATGCACGATGGACTTCTTGGCGCCCTGACGGGCGGGCTCAAAGCGGCCGCCGGCGGCATTGCGGCGGCGGTTGTCTTTGGCTTTCTTGCCGCGCTCATCTTTGACCCGAAGGATAAAAGCTGAGAATAATGGAACCGCCTGCGCCGCATACTATCAGCGCGGGAAGCCGCAAGCTTAACAATTGGAGGAAACATCTTATGTCTCAGAACAAACAGCAGTCCAGCCGCGCCAGCCAGAACGCGCAGAATATCCAGAATGCAAAGAACGTGCAGGATGCGAAGAACGCGCAGGATGCGAAGAACGCGCAGAACACCCAGAATGCCAAAAACATTCAGAATGCAAACAACGCCCAGAACGCAAAAAACAGCCGCACGAAGCAGAGCCTGTAATCATGCAGGAAACAAGGATACCCACCGGCCATGCCGGTGGGTATCCGTTTATTCAAGCACATATGCGCAGGCGCAGGAGAAGAAATAGAGAATTTTTTCCCGAACCGGCAGACCGTACATTCTGGAAAGCGCCTTTGCATAGGCGTTTAGCTGCGGCGCGTAGTGTGCTGCGCGCTCGGCTGGGCCATAGGGCGTTTTGTCGGTTTTAAAGTCGATGAGCACGATGCCTCCGTCTTCAATCCAGAAGCAGTCGACCACGCCCTGTAGCATGACATGCTCTTCCTTTGCGGCGGGGTCATATTCCCCGGCGTCGGTCAGAATAGAGAATTTAAACTCCCGGTGAAGCTCCGGCGCATGTAAGATCCGCGCGCCAAAGGGCGAGGAAAAGAGCGCGAGGATTTCATCCTGCCGGACGCTTTCCGCCTGCTCCGGCGAGAGAAAGTGCGCCGCGACCAGCCGCGCAAGCTCGGCCTCAATGCCCTCTTTTGTCTGGCAGGCCTCATAGGACGCAAACTGCATGAAAAGATGTGTTGCGCTGCCGCGCGCCTTCGCGCCGGGCGCGCGCCCGGCAGATAAGCAGGGCAGACGGAAGCGCTCCGGCGCTTTGGTAGCCTGCGCGGTTCGCTCGGCGGCCTCGTCGTCAAGATTTCTGCCCTTGAGCGCGGTTGCGGTCAGCTTGGAGGGCATCTGCGACGCGGCAAGGTATGCATACGGCGCAGGTGCAGCCGGAAGTGGCTGGGGCGTCTGCGGCGCGGAAGCGGCAGGCGTGGCGGCCGGCGCGGAGGGCGCTGCAAGCTGGCTTGCGCGGCAGAAGGAAATTTTCCAGGGGTGCTCTGACGGGCGGCTGATGGCATTCGGGCCAGCCTCGGCGAAAAGCGCCCCGGCCTCGGTTTTGGTAAGCGCCGTCATCAGAACCCAGTCGCCAAGGCAAAGGGCGCTGGCCGCCGTGCGCGGCGGGAGCGGAAGCTCCAGCGCCTCGTTCCACTTTTTGAGAATGCCGGGAAGCTTTGCGGCGCAGTAGCTCATGATGAGCATTTCCTTTGCCCGCGTCATGGCGACATATAAAACGCGAAGCTCCTCGGCAATTGTCTGCATGGTTTTCTTTTCGGCAATCGCCATGCGCGCAAGCGAGGGGTAATACGAGCGCGTCCTGAGGTCAACGACATTTGCGCCCGCAAAAAGCGTCTCGTCGAGCAGCACGCCCATTGAAGCGTCCCGCAGGTTAAAGCGCCGCGAAAGGTCGGCCAGAAATACGACCGGAAACTCCAGCCCCTTGGACTTGTGGATGCTCATGATCTGAACTGCATCCTCCCGCGCGCCGCCGGGCGCGGCAAGCGCGCCTGCGGCCTGCTCCAGCTGCGCAAGCTGGGCAAGAAAGCCCATGAGACTCCGGTTTCCAAGCGCTTCAAAGCTTACCGCCTGCGTGCGCAGCAGCGCGAGGTTTTCCGCGCGCGCCGCGCCGTCATCCATGGCGGAAAAAATATCGGCCATTTTTGTTGTTTGCAGCACCAGGTCAATGAGCTCAGACACGCCAAGAAGGCGGCTTTTTTCGCGCATCTGCGAGAGCCAGCTTAGAAAATCGTCCAGCTTCTTCCCCCGCTCCGGCGCGGCCAGAAGACAATCATAGTAATCCCCTGTCCGCCGGGCGGCGCGCAGGTGCGCCAGCTCCTCCGGCGAGACGGCAAAGACCGGGCTGGCCAGTGCCGTTACAAGCGGCACATCGCGGTGCGGGTTGTCGATGATCTGCAAGATGGCGGTCAGAATCTGCACCTCGGTGCTCTCAAAGATGCTCTCGCCCCGGTCGCAGCTTGCCGCGATCCCGACGCTTCCCAGCGCCTTCTGGTAGCTGGCCGCGTTCTGCCCCGGCGAGCGCATGAGAATGACGATGTCCCCCGGGCGAACCGGGCGGAGCGCGCCGCCGTCTGTGACAGGGGTCTGCGCGTCGAGAAGCGCCCGGATCTTTCCGGCCACAAACTGCGCCTCGACCTCGCGCTTTTCGGGTGACTGCTCGCCCTCCTGCGCGGCAGCGTCAAGATCGATGCAGCAAAGCTCGACCTTTGGCGTGGGCGTTTCGGGGTAGCTCAGCCCGGCGCGGAGCTTTTCCGCGTCTGTATAGCGAAGCTCAAGGTCTTCTCCCTGCATGCAAAGAGAAAAGACATCGTTTGCCGCCGCAAGAACTTCCTTGCGGGAGCGGAAGTTATCAGAGAGCAGAATTTTTCGCGGCTGGCCGGGGGAGGCATCGGTGTAGAGGGGATACTGCTCATATTTTTGCAGGAAAATGCCGGGGTCTGCCAGCCGGAAGCGGTAGATGGACTGCTTCACGTCGCCGACCAGAAAGCGGTTTTGCCCGCCCTGTGATACAGCCTCAAAGATGCACTCCTGCACTTCGTTGGAGTCCTGATACTCATCGACCAGAATCTCCCGGTACTGCGCGGCGACCTCGCGCGCGGCGCTTGTCGGCGTGCCGTCCTTTTTGACAAGCAGCCGGATGGCCTTATGCTCCAGGTCTGAAAAGTCCAGAAGCTTGCGCCGCCGCTTTTCGCGCGTAAAGGCCTCGTCAAAGCTTTGCAGCAGCCGCCAGAGCCCCTCAATGGCAGGGCTTGTAGCCAGAAGATCGGCGCGCACGGTCTGCTCGTCTGCATAGAGCGCGCGCTGTGCGTCGCGGATGGCTTCAAGCGCGTCCTTGCGGAGCTTCTGCGCGCGCAGCTTTATTTCCTCGTTTTCACATGCGCGCACGGGCGGAAGCCTGCCAAAGTCTGCAATCCGGTTTTCGCGTACCGCATCCCAGCCGGTCTGCGCGGCAAGGGTCTGCACCTGAGAAAGATTCTTTTCAAAAAGCGGGGTATATTTTTCGTTCAGCGCGTCGTCATACGGCAAAAGCGCCAGCGCCTTTTGAAGATTCTCTGCGGCAAAGCCGAGCGCCTGCTGAAGCTTATCCAGCCAGAATTTGCCCCAGACGCTCTCGGAAAGCGCGCCCGGATTCTGGCAGGCGGCAAGCGCACGCGCCATCCAGCCCTCTGCATCCCGGCGGCAGCGGATGGCGTCGTAGCAGGAGAAGCAGAGCGCCTGAAGCCGCCGGTCGTCCCGGCCAAAGCCTAGCTGGTCGATCATTGCCCGCAGCGCCGCGTCGGTGCCTTGCTGGCGGTAAGCCTCCTCCAGAACGCTCTGGAAGACCTCCTGCCGGATGGTGTCGGCCTGCGTCTGCTCGCAGACGCGAAAATCCGGCGGCAGATCACACTGCGCGGCAAAGCGCCGCAGGAGGGTCGTGCAGAAGGCATGAACCGTTGAGATCTGCGCGAGATGGATTCTTGTCAGCTGGCGCTGCAAATGGCGGTTGTCGGGATTGCGCGCCAGACGGCGCGTGATTTCGGCGTTGATCTTTCCCCGCAGCTCGCTGGCGGCGGCCTTGGTGTAGGTAATCATGAGAAATTCGTCAATGTTGCAGGGCGCGTCCGGGTTGGTGAGATAGCGCAGCAGCCGGTCGACCAGCACCTTGGTCTTGCCGGAGCCTGCCGCCGCCGAAACAAGCAGCGCGCCGCCGCGGTTTTCTACCACGGCCTGTTGATGCTCTGTCAGCCTGATCTCAGCCATTTTGCTCCCTCCTTTGAAGCTCTGCCCAGAATTCCTCTGCGCCGATTTTTTTCAGATAACGCGGCTGCACCCGGCAAAGATCCTTATGGCATGCCGTCTGATACTCGCAGTACTGGCAGCTTGAGACCATTGGCCCGCGAATGACAGGGTTCGGGGTGACTGCGCCGGAGAAAATTTCGCCCGTCATGGTGCGAAGGCTCTGCGCGATGAAGCGCTCAAGCAGCCGGAACTGCTCGCTGGATGCAAGGTCGCCCGTCCGCTCGCCGCGTTTACACTGAACCGGCAGATATTTTGGCGTTTCGCCCGGCTCCATGGCCTGCAAGACCTGCGCGTCGTCAAGCACAAGCCCCTGATACTGCGCGCTCTTTTCGCGCAGACGGGTAAGCTCCGCCTCTCCCTGCCCCGGCTCAAGGCGCGCCATGTCATAGCGCCCCGGCACATAGAGCACGCCCGCCGGCCTTCGCCCGGCGGCAGGATGCGCACGCTGAGAGCGCGCAATGGCAAAGAGGTACAGAAGCATCTGAAGCCCCTGCCCGCACAGAAGATCGGTATAGTCAAAATCCTTGTGGCCGGTTTTGTAGTCGATCACGCGGAAATAATCTGCGCCCGCCGTATGGCAGATGTCGACCCGGTCAACAAAGCCGGAGAGCACAGCCTGCCCGTCTGGCGTCTGGATGTAGACGGGCGGAAGCGCACCGTCCTTTGAAAAGGCCAGCTCCACGTCGCAGGGCTGAAACTGCGTCTGCCGAAGCTCCTGCGCCACATTGCGCACGACCGAAAGAAGCTCCTCCCGGTTGCGCTGGAACAGATACGGCGTCCGACCCTCCTGCGCGTCAAGCTCGGAGAGATAGCGCTGTGTGTAGTGCTCGATGTGCTGTGCGGCGATGGAAAGAACCTGCTCCTCCGCCACATCGTGAAAGCCGCCCTGCGCCATCACCTCGCGCACGGTGCATTCGAGAACATAGTGCGCGAAGGTGCCGAATGCGGGCGCGTCGAAGCTGGCCTGCCGCCAGGGCGCAAGCTTCAGCCCGTCGCGCAGGAAAAACGCATAGCGGCAGCCGGCAAAGCGGTCAAGGCGCGAGGCAGAGAGCTGAAGCGCGCTTCCGTAAAGCGACTGGACAGAAGCTCTGGAAAGCGGAGAAAAGCCATAGGCGCACTTTTGCGAAAGCTCCTGTGTGAGCTGCAAAAGAATCGGGCTGGCTGCGGCGGGCTGGCGCTTTTCGCGCAGACAGGCCGCTGCAAGCGCGGCATTGTCCGGGTAAAACGGAAGCGCCTGCGGCGAAAGAACGCGGCACTGCGGAAGAAGCTTCTGCGTCCGTTCCAGAAGATAGGAGGGCTGCTCGCTTCCGGAGATCAGCCAGACCGAGCTTCCGGCGCTTTGCAGAGCCAGCTGTGTCCAGGCAAGCTCGCGCCCAAGGCGCGCCTCGCTGCTGGGCGAGAGCGCGATGCCAAGCGCAAGCAGCTTCTGCCGCTCAGAATCAAGCAGCAGCCCCTCCTCCTGCGAGAAGGCCGGAAAGCTCCCCTCGTCCGCGCCCAGAACGATCAGATGCTCTGCGCGCAGATTGCGCATGGCTGCAAGCTCACCGACAAGCACCTGGTCGAGCGTGGCCGGAATCGAGCCGACCTGATACTGCCCAAGCAGCATCCGAAACAGCTGTAAAAACCGCTCAAGCTCCAGCTCCTGCGCCCCCAGCACCAGCTCCAGCTGCTCGATGGCGGTCATCAAAATCTCATAGAGCTGCTCCTGCTCCTGCGCAAGCTGCAAATTCCCCTGCTCATAAAGCTCGTTCGTCTGCTCACAGGCCGTCTCCGGGAAGTGTGTCTGCTCAAGAAAATCGCACAGCGCATGCACCCGCGCGGAAACGGTTCGCGATGCGCCCCAGGCGCTGTGCAGCGCGCGGAGCGGCGCAATTGCGCCCTCGCGCCAGAGGTTCAGGCAGGAAAGCGTCTCCTGCGCGGCCTCGTCGAGCGCATGGCCGTAGCCGTCCGGGTGGCGCGTCCAGTCTGTGAGCCACTGCGCGCCGCGAATGCCCCAGAAATAGGCGTATTTTTCCACGCGGTCACAGGCCTCCTGCGTGAGCGGCGCGTAGCCGGATTTGAGATACTGCATCACATCCTCATAGGAAAAGCGGCTTGCCGCCTGCATTGCGGCCAGAACGGCCTGTAGCATCGGCTTTTGCAGAATATCGACGTTTCCTGCGTAATATGCGCCGATTCCGGCGCGCGCGAGCATGGGGCGAAGAGCGCTTTCATACGCGGGCGCGGTCACGGCGATTGCAATCTGCCGCCAGCGTGCGCCCTTCTGCGTCAGAGTCTGGATGATGCCGGCGGCTGCCTGCGCGGCCTTCGCGCAGGTCTCTGCCGGAACCAGCGTGAGCGCCGGTGCGCTTTCCTCCAGTGCGCTGGCGTCTGCGTCCAGAAGATGTGAGAGCCAGAAGGTAAGCGCCTTTGGCCGGGCGGTCGTGGGCGCAAGCTGTGTGCGCTGCACAGGCACATTGCGCCGCGCCGCAAGCTTTTCAAGCGTCCGCGCCGTCTGGCTTCCTGTCGCGCAGGCCGCGCGCGAGGAGCCGTCGGTGCATAAAAAGACCTGAACCTCCTCAGCCTGCGGCAAAAGCAGCTCCAGAATCCGAAGCTGCACGGCGGTAAAATCCGTAAAGCCGTCAAAATAAAAGCGCTTTCCAGCGCAGTAATCCTCGCGCGCGAGAATTTCCGCCAGCCGCACCTGGCGCGTCACGGGGTCTGCGCGGCCTGTTTTGCAGACGGACAGATAGCTCTCATAGAGAAGCGCAAGCTCTGTCAGCTTCTGTGCCTGCTGCGCCTGCATGCGCCCGGCGGCCTGCGTCAGCTGCTCCGGCGTGATGCAGCAGGTCATGAATTCCTCAAGGAGCGTGCCGAGCTGAAGCAGAAATTCCGGCCGCAGAAGCGAGGCGGCATAGTACTTGATCTGCGTCTTAACGCGCTCGGCGGCAAGATAGAGCGTCAGAAGCCGCCCGCCCTCATCCAGAAATTCCTCGCTCACGCCGCCATAGAGCGAAAACACGCGGCTGGCAAGGCGCGTGAAGCTCAAAACCTCGGCAAAGCGGCTGATTTTGTCGCCGCCGCGGCTGCAAAGCAGGCGCTCGGTATCAAAGGAATACTGCTCCGGCACGATGAAGATCTGATGCCCGATTCCGGCCTCTGCCCGGCGGCAGATGGTCTCGGTGAGAAGGTCTGTTCCGGCCTGCCGGTCTGTGCCCAAAACAAGGTGCAGCAAGTGCGCCGCCTCCTTTCGACTGTTTTTTCTATTATAGCAGTTTAAGTGGGTAAAAAAAAGGACGCTTTACGCGCCCCATAAAGTTTTTTTCAGTTTTTCAAGCTGTGTAAGCGTCCAGAATTCCAGCTCAACCGGCTCATCCTCGCAGGTCATGAGCGTAAGCTCCCCTGCCGTAAGCCCGGCCTTTTGCGCGGCCGCTTTAAATTCCCTCTCCCCGCCGGCCAGACACAGCGCCGGGAAAAGCACGCACCACCAGTTGTGCCCCGCGCCCGCGCCAATGCAGACGCGAAGTGTCTGGTATGTCCCCGCCGGGAGACGGAAGGTCTCATACCTGCGCGTGGGAAAGAGCTCATATTGAAGCGTCACGCGCGCCTCGTCGCGGCTTCCCTGCGCGCGCAGCGCTTCGTTGGCCGCGTGCGTCAGCGCCGGAAGATTTTCGTGCAGCGCCTGCGCCGCGTCCGGCGCGTCCTGCAAAAGTGCCTGCGCCTGCGACAAGACCGCGTCGCGCACGGAAAGCTTGATGCGCTGGTCATCTGGACTGTCAGACGCCGCGACAACATGCAGCCGGATGAGCTTTTGCGCCAGCGCCTGCTGGCGGCTCTGCGAGAAGGCGCAGAGGCTGCTCACGCTTGCCGCCAGAATGAGACATACGAGCGTTAAGTACCGTTTTTTCATAAGAAATACCGCCTGAACTTCAAGATACCAGAAGTTTAGACGGTATGTTCTTATTTTATACGGAACGAAAAGATTTTTTCTCCGCTGGCATGCGCTTAGACGGTGGTGGCCAGATAAACCTGCGTATACTTATCCTTGAGCATCGTGCAGGCGACGGTCGCGTACTCAAACGAGTCGTAGATGCCGAAGACTGCCGAGCCGGAGCCCGTCATCTGCGCGCCGTATGCGCCGTAGGTGATCATCATGGAGCGGATATAGTTGATGTCAAAATGCTCCTGCATCACAACCGGCTCAAACACATTGCAGAGGCTTCCGCCGATGCCGAGCAGCTCTGACTTTTGCAGATTCGACATCATCGCCTTGTGATCCGGGCGCTTTTCGATGAAGCTCTCATCGAGCTTTTTGTAGAGCGCGGGTGTTGAGACGCTGAAATCCGGCTTGCAGACCACGAAGAACATCTGCGGCGCGTCGGGAAGCTTGGTCAGCTTGTTGCCAAGCCCCTCGACCAGAACTGTCCCCTGCATCACGCAGAACGGCACATCGCTCCCGATCTCGCCGCCAAGCTCACAAAGAGCCGGCATGGAGAGCGGATACTTATAGTGCTTATCAAGCGCGCGCAGAACAGCCGCCGCGTCGGCGCTGCCGCCGGCAAGGCCGGCCTGCATGGGGATGCGCTTGTTGATATAGATTTCCAGCCCCTCCTCCGGGATTTTGGCGGCCTCATAAAAGGCCTTTGCCGCCTTCCAGACGAGGTTGTCCGCGTTCTGCGGGAAGCCATCGGTCACAAGCGAGGTGACGGGGTTCTTGGGGTCGGTCTCGTCGAGCACCTCGCGGTAGCAGTGAACACGCCACGGCGCGCCAGTGCCGATGTCGAGCATGACATCGTCGTGCAGAGAGATCGACTGCATGACAGACTTGATGTTATGATAGCCGTCCTCGCGCAGATCCAGAACGTCGAGCGTTAAATTGATTTTGGCAAATGCGCCTTCCTGAACAGTAACCATCACTTGATCTTTCTGCCTTCCAGATAGTAGCGCTTTTCGCGGCTGTGACCCATGGAGAAGGTCTTACGCGGCAGAACGCCGTCGGCAATAACGCCGCGGAACAGCTGGCTCTTTTCCATTGCGGGCAGCAGGAAGCCGATGGCATTTTCCTGCTTTGCAAAGCCGATGAGTGCGTCGTCGTCATGGATATAGTCGATCTCGCCCGCGTTCTCCTTGAGGTATTCATCGAGGAAATGCTGCAAAATGCCGACTGCCAGCTCACCCTTGCTCTTGTCGAGAATGATCGTGCCGGACTCGCTGCCTGCATACCACTTGACCTCGAAGCCTTCCTTGCCGCCGCAGGCTGCTTCCAGAGCCGCAAGCATCTTCCCGGCGTCTGTCTTGAAGATCACGCGGTGAATGGGCTCAAAGACCTGCGCCGGGTCGTGGATGTTTTCCAGCTCCACAAGCGCGTAACGCGCCGGATGGTTGGAAAGGTCGACGCCGGGGTTATTTTTTTTGAGCTCTTCGTAGCAGGATTTTGCCGTTGCCAGTGAGTGGTTACCGTCGCCAACGGCGAAGACCATCGGCGTACCCTTGAGGCCGACATATTTTTCGCCGACGGTTGCGGAGTATGCGGTGAGTGCGGCGTTGAAGTCTTCTGCGTCCTTGCCCGCGACGAGCCAGCCCGTGATGTGGCCGCCGTCTTCCATGAGGTCAAAGTCGTAGAGCTTTTTGAGCGAATCCTTCTTTGCGCCGATGGGCTCGATGAGCTTCTTGTCGTGGTCGTCGCAGAGCATCAGAATGTGGGGCAGCTCGATGGGCGCGTCGCGGCGGACACGCTGTCTGGGCGGGATGCGCTCGGCAACGGTGCGCTCGGTCGCGCGGATGGCAGAGGTCGCGCCCGGGGTGTAGTCGTAAGCGTCGAGGTCGACCATGCCGATCAGACCCTCACGGACAGAGCCGTTTTCCAGCGTCCGCTCGACATAGACGAAGCTGTTTTCATACGTTGTGAAGACGTCCTCGTCCATGTACTTTTTCATGGTTGCGTTGATCTCCAGCGTATGCGCGGCTTCCTTCTCGGTGCCAAGCTCGGCCTCGGGCAGAATCAGGTTGATGGTGGACACAGCGCCCTCGGCGTTTTTGCGCACGCGCTCCCAGTAGCCCTGATCGGAGGTAAACTGGTCGCAGGCGATGACGGCCCATTTTTCCATATGGTCAGTCCTGGGCATCAGAATGTCAGCGGGTAAAAAAGCGTTCATATTCATTCACCTTTCATTTTCTTGATTATTGGAACAAAAGGATTTCCGACAAGAGTCAAAGCGCGGCGCGGATGGCCGCAAGCAGCTCGTCATAGCGCTCAAAGGCCGGAAGCTGCGGATAATCGGCCCTGATTTTCGGCGTGGAGCGGAAGAGGAAGCCTGCCTTTCCGGCAAGGATCATGTCGAGGTCATTGTAGCTGTCGCCGCTGGCGATGGTCTCAAAGCCAACCGATTGCAGCGCGCGGACGGTTGAGAGCTTGGAGTCCTTGCAGCGCATTTTAAAATCCTCGATCATCCCGTCCTGGCCGACCACGAGCGAGTTGCAGAGGATCGTTGGCCAGCCGAGCTTTTTCATCAGCGGCTTTGCAAATTCCTCGAAGGTATCGCTCAGGATCACGACCTGCGTCATTTCGCGCAGCGCGTCTAAAAATTCGCGCGCGCCTTCAAGCGGGTCGATTTTTGCGATGACGTCCTGAATCTCGCGCAGGCCAAGCCCGTGCTCCTTTAAAACGCCCAGCCGCCAGCGCATCAGCTTATCATAATCCGGCTCGTCGCGGGTCGTGCGGCGAAGCGCGGGGATGCCGCTGGTTTCGGCAAAGGCGATCCAGATTTCCGGGACAAGTACGCCCTCTAAGTCCAGACAGACAAGATTCATGGCAGACCTCCTGCACCGTTTTGATTTTCCGGCAGGAAGCACTCCCGCCTGAAAACGCAAAACTGGCATTCTCGCTAAAATTTTTTCGTATCATTCTTCATTATACAGGAATTCGCCGAAAAAGCAATCCTTATTTGTGTTGTTTTCCGGATTTCCTGCATAAGCCGCCTTCCGCGCGCGCATACTACGCAGGCAGTAAGAAAAGGAGGATGTTTCATGGATAGCCTGGCATTGATTCTCGCCATCATCGGCGCGGTAAACTGGGGTCTGGTCGGCTTTGCGCGCTTTGATCTGGTCGCGTGGATTTTCGGCGGCCAGCTGGCGGCGGTCAGCCGCATCATTTACGCCGCCGTTGGGCTGGCGGGGCTGTGGTGCATCACGCTTCTGTTCCGCCGGAGCAAAAAGCAGAGCGCATAAAACTTCATGCGCTGCGGCACACCACGAAAAGCGGCAAAGGCATAGCGCATGAAGTTTTTGCGCATCATTTTCGGTTGCCCCGAAGGGGCGAGAAAATGGCGCATTTCATAATTTTGCTATGCTTTTGCATAGCAAAACTCCCGGATACCGCCTGTATCCGGGAATTTTTCTTTTTTGCGTTTACTTTAAGTTGCAGCGGATAATGCACTCAAAGCTCTTGCCGCCGTAGGTGGCAGAGACGGTGGTCGTGCCGCTGCCGGAGGCCGTAACGACGCCGTCTGCGTCAACGGTGCATACGCCCGTATTGCCGGACTTCCAGGAGACACCCTTGATGCGGTTACCGTCAGCGTCCTTCAGGGAGATCTTGAAGTATTCGCCCAGGAAGGCCATTGTCACGTCGGAATGGCTGATCGTGCAGCCCTCTGCGTCGGCATCTGCGCCGGTCTCGGCGCTGCTGTCGAGCTTGCAGCGGACGATGCATTCAAGCCGGACGCCGTTGAGCTCTGCGCGGATGGTGGTCGTGCCGCTGCCGACGGCGGTGATCGTTCCGCTTGAGGAGATGGTTGCAACGGCGGGGTTCTCGCTCGTATAGGTGACCTGTGCGCCCTCGGGTGCGTTGCTGATGAGAAGCGGGGCCTGCTCGCCGGGATAGAAGAGCGTCATATCCGTGGTGCTCAGCTCCGGCGCGGGCGCTTCCTCGTCTACCGTCTCCGGCGCCTGCACCACAAAGTCGCACGTCACAAGGCAGGTCGCACTCTGCATCCCGCAGACGGCGGTAATGATGGCCGTGCCGCCGTTGACGGCGACAACCTTCCCCTGCTGGTTGACGGTCGCGATGGTCTCGTCGCTGGAGGAAAACAGAACCTCCTGGTTGCAGCCCTCAGGCCGCTTCTGGACGGTGATGTTATAAAACCGCTCTGCCTCGTCAAAGGTGATCGACGAGGTGGCAAGCGACAGGCCGGTACATTCAACGAGCGCCTCCTGCGGCGTTTCGTCTTCCTCTGTCGGGACATAGTCCTCTTCGTTCATATATTCCTTCTGCGTCGGCGCGCTTGACGTCTCCGGCGCGGCGGGAGCGGCAGGGGTCTGCTCTGCGGGCTGGGTCTGCACGGTGGCAGGCTCTTTTGGGCGCAGGAACTTCGGAAACCAGCTGAGCTGGTAAAGCGCCACGCCCGCGCCGAGCACGACGGCCAGCGCCAGCACCACACAAATCAGCCGCATTGCCCACAGGGGCAGCTTATAGGGATTTTCAGCCGGCTTTTTTTCGGCGCTTTTCCGGTTTTCCGAGAAGCGGCCGCCCTTCTTTTTGCTGTACCTTCCGCCATGGCCGCCCGCCGGCTTATACGGCGCGGACATGACCGGCTGCGGCTCGGCCTCACCGGGCTGAACTGCCTTTCCGCAAAGCGGACACTGCCCCAGCGCGGAATCAAACTCCGTGCCGCAGTATTCGCAAAGTTTCAGTTTCATGGAAATCCTCCGCATCTTTGCGCGAAGCAGCTTCGCGCGGGATTCTTGCGGCTGTGCCGCATTTGTATCATAACACAAAATGCGTCAAATTCCAAGCCCATCTGACACGATATTGTATTGCATTTTCCTGCGAAATCGCTTAAAATAGAAAAGTCTATGAAAAGGAGGCGAAACATTTGGCCGAACTCAAGCTGATCTCACCGCTGCTTTCCAACATGGAGGTGGTCGAATGCCTGAGCGTCCGGGGTGCTGCGTCGGTTTATGTCGTGCGGAGCACAAAAAGCGGGCAAACCTATATTCTCAAGCATATTTCCGTTCCGGAGTCGCAGAAGCAGGTCGATGCGCTGATGTTTACCGGCGCGGCCGCCAGCCCGGAAGACGCACAAAAATATTACGAGCAGGTCGTATCCGACTATCAGGCCGAGCTGACAACGCTCGAGGCGCTTGCAAGCAGCCCGAATCTCGACTGCTTCCGGAGCTATCAGATCGCGCCCAAGGAAGACGGCGTCGGCTACGATATGTACTTACTCGCCGAGCACCGCAAGACGCTGGTCGATTATCTGGCCGACAACGCCATGACGCGGCTGTGCGCGGTCAACCTTGCGATGGATCTTTGCAGCGCGCTGGAGGATCTGCGCCAGGCGGGACTGATTCACCGGGACGTCAAGCCGTCCAACATCTATCTCAGTGCGCAGGGGCATTTCCTGCTCGGAGACCTGGGCATCGCAAAGATCGATGAGCTGAAATACTGCACCATGCCGGAGAGCATGCTCAGCTCCTACTCCGCGCCGGAGCTGTTCAGTCTTCTGGGCGCGATCGAGCCGACCACGGATATCTATTCGGCAGGTCTCATCCTCTACCGCATCTTTAATGGCAACCATGCGCCCTTTGAGGATGAAAATACCTCAGCCAAAGCGGCGGATCGCCGCCGCGTGACGGGCGAGGCGCTGCCCGTTCCCATGTATGCGGACTATGAAATTTCCGAGATCATTCTCAAGGCCTGCGCCTTCAAGCCGGAAGACCGCTACCAGACGCCGCTTGAGCTGAAGCAGGCACTGGTCGACTACATGAAGCGAAACCAGCTCGACGATACGCTCATCGTTCCGCCCATCGCGGGCGAGCATGAGCCGGTCGACCCCAATCTGGACGAAGAGGTCGAGCCGGTTCAGTTTGCAGACACCGAAAGCATGCCCGAGGATTTCAAGGAGACCTTCTCGCCGGACACGCAGATGCTAAACTCTCTGATCGAGTCTGTTCATAAAGAGGCGCAGAAGGACACCGAGGGCTACGGCATCTCCGGCTCGTTAGAGCCGGACGAGGAGGACGATGCGCCGCTGGATGACTCCGAGGTATCCAGAAAGCGCCGCAAAAAAAGCCGCTGGCTTCCCATTGCGCTGTGCTGCCTGCTGCTGATCGCAGGCATCGGTGCGGCGGTCTACTTCTTCATCATTGCGCCGAGCAATATCCACATCGACAGCATCACCCTCATGGACACCGGGACGGATTATCTGACCGTTCAGGTTGCCTCCGGCGAAAAGGAGGGCTCGTTCATGATGGTCTGCTCGGATACCTATGGCAACACCTTCCACCAGAGCTTCCTTGCCGATACCGACCTGACCTTCTCCGGCCTTGTGCCCGGCACGCAGTATACCATCAGTGTTGAGCCGCAGAACGGCGAAACGCCGACCGGCAACGCAACGCTCATGGCCACAACGCTGGCGCAGACCGAAATTCTGAGCTTTACGGCAACGCCCGTCTCCGTGACGCAGGCTGAGCTGAATCTCATCATTTTAGACGGGCCAGACCCCGGCGCATGGACGGTCAGCTACTGGGCAGATGGCATCGAGCCGCAGAGCGCAAGCTTCTCCGGCCACAGCACGGTCGTGGCCAACCTCCAGTCTGGTACGGAGTATACCTTCGAGCTGCAAGCGCCTGAAAACACCCGCCTGATCGGCATGACCACGGCAAGCTTCTCCACCGTCCCGACGGTCAGCATCGTCCCGCCGCTTTCGGTTGCGATTTCCAGCTCGTCGGCCATTCTCTCGTGGAACACCGAGGGCGACGCGCCGGAGAGCTGGACGGTTACGATCACAGGGCCAGACGGCTACAGCGATACGCAGATCGTCTCTGCGCCCACGGTCACCTTCGAGGGCCTGACCCCGGGCGAGACGTATGAAATCATCATCTCAACGCCGACGATGCTGCAAAGCGTCTCAACAAGCATCACGCCGAACATCACAAAGCTTTCCTCCTTTACCTCTGCGGTTGACGGAAGCGAGCTTGTGCTCGACTGGGTCTGCGAGGTCGACCCGGCGCAAAACGGCTGGACGCTTACCGGAAAAATTTCCGGTCTGGATGAGACGGCAATCTCCATGGAGGTGGAGGACGCACCGGTTCGGCTGGCGATTTCCGAGCTTGTGCCGGACGCAGATTACAACTTCACGCTGGCGCTTTCCAGCGGAGAAAAGCTTGAGGGTGAAACCAAACTCACCTATCACGCGCCCGCCATCACCGAGAAATTCACCGCGCACGGCTTTGCCAATTCCTATCTTGGCTTCTTCCTGTGCCCGGATGAGCTTGAGACGGTCACAAGCACAGACCTCTCGCAGACGCGCAACAATTATTACACCGTTGACGAGAAGATGGCCTTTGCGCTGCAAACGCTGCAAACGCTCGATAAGAGCGCAGAGGAGGCAGTCAGCGTCATGCTGGTTGTCCGCAATGCGGATGGAAAGCTTGTCAGCTTTGAGACAAGCGAGCATATGTGGAACACGATGTGGGAAAAGGATCTGTTCGTCGGCACGCTCCAGAGCATGCCCAGAACGCCCGGCACATATGAGCTTGAGATCTACTTCAATCACCAGCTTGTCACCACCAAGGAATTTAACGTCCGCGAGGCCTGATACAAAAGCCGCCCGATTCCAGATGGAATCGGGCGGCTTTTACGATCGAAAAAACTCTGGTGGAGTTTTTCGGGAGTTTTGCCCCCGAACGATCTTCGTTCGGGGGCATGGTTTATCATAGTTTATGAGGAATAGCCGACCATTCGGCCAAGCCAGGCAATGTAGTAAGAGTTGTTAATCATGTAGGGATAGTTGATGACCAGAAGGTCATTTACGCCCTGCCCGGCCGCGAAGGCCGCCAGATCAAGCGACGGCTTTCCGTCGCGGTTAAATTCGCGCGGGTCGACAACAATGATCTTACTGTAGTGGCTCGTCAAAAACGGCGCGAACGCATTGCCATACGATTCTTTCAGCATCAGGCACACCGGCCCTTCCACATCCGTCTCGATGATGCAGATGGGCGTATCGCCGCCAATGAAGCACTGATACTTGTTGGAGACCGAAGCATCGAGATTCCGGTAGACCACGCTCACGGGGATGCCGTTTTGCAGCGTTCCGTCGGCGTAGTATTTTGCATGCGTCGTTGCGACGGGAAGATAATAGTCGAGATAATCGGGGTTATCGAGCAGTGTCTGGCTCTGCGGGTAATTTGCCGTGAAGGTATACATCGAGCCAACAAAGCGGTCATAGCGCCCGGTCTGGAAATCCTCCAGCGGCACGGCCTCAAAGCCCGTCGCCTCGCAGAAGGCTGTGTAGGCATAGTACGCGCCAAGCTGTGTCCAGTGGTGGTCGGTGCGGAAGAAGATGTATTCATCCGTGTGCGCGCGCAGCGCGGAATAGGCGTCGACGGTGAGAACTGCCTCATCCATTGCGCCGTAGCAGAGGTCGATCATATCCTTCTGGGAATTAAGCCCCTGGTGCATGCTCTCAGGCGAATAAAACTCGCCGCCGTTCGGCGTGATAAGGCTGATCGTGCGAACCTCGCTCCCAAGGGCACTTGCAAGTGCGTTGACGGTTTTTGCGTAGCTTTCAATGACGGTGTTTGTTGCCGTCGGAATTTCCATCGCGCGGTTTCCCACGATCACAACATTGCCCGCATACTCGACCTCAGAGGGGTCGGGGTCTTCCAGTTCCGGAAGCGGCTCTGGCTCTGCTTCCGGCTGGGGCTGCGGCGCGGGCTGCTCCTCGTTTTCCGAAGAAGGCGCTTCCGGAAGGCTCTGCGATGGCGCGCGCTCCGGCACATCGGCCGGCGCGGAGGTCTCTGTGACCTTGTCCGCCTCATTTTCCAGCGTCTGCCCCGTTTTTTCATATTCCTGCTTTGCAAGGGACTCGCCCCCCTGCTCTGCGCCGGTGCTGCCGCCGATGACGAGAATGTTTTCCTCGCCGCCGGAGGAATAGTAGAAGCCGTTGAGACGGCGGTTGGCCTGAAGCAGCGCTTTGCGCATCGGGAAGGTTTTTGCATAATAGCTTTCCAGCGCCGGGATATAGCTTCCGTCCAGCAGCGCCTGGATGGAGAATTCCGGCGCTTCGGCCTTTGTCTGCTCGCCGGTTTCGGTTGTAAAGAGCGAGACGATGCCAAGCACAAGCATTGCCGCCAGAATGAGGCCGGAAAGTATGCGGTAGATTTTTTTCATGTGTCCTGCCTCCTAGAAGCGGAAATACAAAAATGCGTTATAGCTCGACCCGGCCAGCGAAATGGTTGCCAGCGCCAGAAGCGTAAGGTCAAACAGAAAGACCAGCCCGGCGTAGACCTTATGCCCCACGCCATTGGGGTTTTTCTCCGCGCAGATCAGCCCAAGCACGTTTCCGAGAAACTGCGGGATAGCCGTGCAGCCGACGGCGCAGACCAGAAGCAGCGGAAGATTGTTTTGCAGCTGCATGGTCGTTGTCTGGCTGGTAAAGCCTGCGCCGGAGAGGCCAAAGAAAATGGAAAAGCTCTGCCCCAGGCGCGCGAGGTCTGTGTGATAGAAAATGTTCCAGCTCACAAGAATCAAAAAGAGCGTGCCAAGATGGCGGATGAGCTTTGGAATCTTTGCAAGATGGGCGCGGAGCATCCGCTCGATGCACAGCAGCACGAAGAAGTAAAGCCCCCACAAAACAAAGTTCCAGCTGGCCCCGTGCCAGAGACCGGTCAGCGCCCAGACCACGAAGAGGTTAAAATAGACATGCCGCTGGTTGCCGCCGAGGGGGATGTAGACATAATCTCTGAAAAAGCTGCTGAGCGAAATGTGCCAGCGCCGCCAGAATTCGGTAATGGATTTTGCGGTATAGGGCAGCTTGAAGTTTTCCATGAACCGGAAGCCAAGGATCTTTCCAAGGCCGATGGCCATGTCGGAATAGCCCGAGAAATCAAAGTAGATCTGGAACATGTACATGACCGCGCCCAGCCAGATGGAAAGCGTTGTCGCGCCCGTAAACGAGCCGCCGAGCAGCTGGTCGGCCACCTGGCCGCAGTGGTCGGCCAGCAGAACCTTTTTCCCAAGGCCAACGCAAAAGCGCGTCACGCCCCGGAAAATATCCTCCGGGTCAAAGCTGCGCGCGTCGATCTGCGCGGCAACGTCGACATAGCGGACGATCGGCCCTGCGATGAGCTGCGGGAACATCGACACATAGAGCAGGAATTTGCCGTAGGAGCGCTGCGCCGCAACGTCCTTGCGGTAGACGTCGATCACATAGGAGAGCGCCTGGAAGGTATAAAACGAGATGCCGATGGGAAGCGAAAGCTCCGGTGCGGCCAGCTCCGCGCCAAAGAGTGCGTTCAGATTTTCAACCAGAAAGCCCGTATATTTAAAGAAGAGCAGGCTGCTCAGATTGAGCGCCACACAGAGCGCCAGCAGCCACCGGCTGCGCCGCCTTTCCAGCAGCAGACCAAAGCCCCAGTCGAGCGCCGCGACCGCCAGCATCAAAAAAACATACACCGGCTCGCCCCAGGCGTAGAACAGAAGACTCGCGCAGACCAGCACGGCGTTCTTCCCCCGCAGGGTACGCTGCAAAAAATAAAGCAGCATGCAGACCGGTAAAAATGTATATAAGACGATCAAGTTTGAAAAGACCATATCGCGCCGCGCCCCACCCAATTTGATTTACATAAATAATTAACATAACTGCCAGCGTCTTCTAGCTTATCAGACCCTTTCCACTTTTTCAAGACAAATTTTGCAATTTTAAGAAGTTTTTCAGAAGTATTTTTTCCCTCCCCCGGCAGGGGCTTCCGGGGGATGAAAGAATAACATTTTCTGGACATTTTTTCGGCATTATCGCTTGCAATTTTTGTCGGAGTGTGGTATTATAATGTTGTTTTATGTGGGTGAATTTTAACCCGCAACGACTTGCAATCCTAAGAGACGGAAAGGAAAAAACCATGTTAGCGATTGAACGGAAAAATGAAATCCTGCAAAAGCTCCGCGCAGAGCAGCGCGTTCTTGTCAGTGAGCTGGCCGCTCATTATGGCGTGACGGAGGAGACCATCCGGCGCGACCTCGATAAGCTCGAAAAAGAAGGCTTTGCCACCAAGACCTATGGCGGCGCGATTCTTGGCAACAGCACCAAAACAGACCTCTCTCATGCCATCCGCAGCAAGACCAATGTGGAGGCGAAGAACCAGATCGCAGAGCTGGTGTGCGACCTGGTCGACGATGGCGACCATCTGATGATCGACGACAGCTCAACGGCGCTCTTCTGCGCGAAAAAGCTGCGCGAAAAGAAAAATCTGACCATCATCACCAACTCCGTGGAGCTGGTCGTGGAGCTGGCCAATGTCGAGGGGTGGACGATTCTGCTGACTGGCGGGCGGCTGAAGGCCGAGGCTTTGTCGCTGGTCGGCAGCCAGTGTGAAAAGTATCTGGCAAACTACCATGTCGACAAGGTTTTCGTCTCCTGCAAGGGTGTTGACCGCGAGGCCGCAGTGACTGACTCCAATGAGCTTACCGCGCAGGCCAAGCAGGCCATGCTCCGCGCAGGCAAGCAGAAGATCCTTGTGGTCGACAGCTCCAAGTTCGACAAGGTCTCCTTTGTAGACGTGACGCCTTTTGAGGAGCTGGCGGCCATCGTAACAAATCAGAAGCCGTCAGAGGCGTGGCTGCGGCATTTTGCCGAGCGCGGCGTGCGCTGCATTTACCCGCAGGGCTGAGGCGTAAAAGCCTCTCCCCTGCCGCAAAAATTCAGATCATTTCGATAAAAAAAGACTCCGGAAAAATTCCGGAGTCTTTTGATTTACCTGGAAGCGATTACTTCTTTGCCTTGTCGAAGAAGTATTCCTTGGTCATTTTAATGACCACCGGCGACAGGGCGAACAGACCGATGAAGTTCGGCACTGCCATGAGGCCGTTGAGCGTATCGGCGATGTCCCAGACAACGTTCAGGGAAGCGACTGCGCCGATGACAACAACGATGACATAGAAGCCCTTGTAGACCGTAGCTGCCTTCAGACCGAACAGGAACTGGCAGCAGCGAGAGCCGTACAGCGCCCAGCCGAGGATGGTGGTGAAGGCAAACAGCGTCAGCGCAATTGCGATGAACAGCGAAGAAGCCTTCTGGCCGAAGACGGTTGCGAATGCAGCGGTAATGAGCTCAGAGCCGGGCTTGACGCCGAAGCCGATGTCGATACCGGAGCAGATGATGGTAAGCGCGGTCATGGTGCAGATAACGATGGTATCTGCAAAGACCTCGAAGATGCCGTACATACCCTGCTGGACAGGACCTTCAGTCTGAGCAGCCGCATGCGCGATAGCTGCCGAGCCAAGGCCGGCCTCGTTGGAGAACGCAGATCTGCGAAGACCCCAGACGATGGTTTCCTTCAGGACGATACCGGCAGCAGCGCCGCCAGCGGCCTTCGGGGTGAAGCAGGTTGCAAAGATCTTGCCGAACGCGGGGAGAATGTTGCCCGCATGCGTGAAGATAACGATCAGGCTGCCGATGATGTACAGAGCGGCCATGCCGGGAACGAGCTTTTCTGCGACTGCGCCGATGCGCTTGATGCCGCCGAAGAGGATGAAGCCAACGATGATGGCAAGGACAATGCCGAGCACAAGGTTCAAGGTGCCCTGCGTACCTTCTGCCATCGGGGCGAAGGAATTGACCGCGTTGCCGATCGAGCCGACGATGGAGTTGACCTGCGAGAGGTTGCCAATGCCGAAGCAGGCCAGACCTGCAAAGATCGCGTACAGAACGCCGAGCCACTGCCAGCTCTTGCCAAGGCCGTTCTTGATGTAGTACATCGGGCCGCCGACCCAGTCGCCGTTCGCATCGCGCTCACGATAGCGGACTGCGAGAAGAACCTCGGAGTACTTGACCATCATGCCCATCAGAGCCGCCAGCCACAGCCAGAACACTGCGCCGTAGCCGCCAAGGGCGATGGCCTGCGAGGTGCCAACGATGTTACCAGTGCCGACCGTTGCAGCCAGCGCCGTGGACAGCGCCTGCAGCGGTGTAACCGCACCCTCGCCCGCCTCCTGCTTTTTGAACATCTTGAACAGGGTGTTTTTAATGATGTAGCCGAACTTCGTGAACTGAAGTCCCTTGTTGCGAATGGTCAGGTAGAAACCACCCGCGATGGTGCACGGCAGGAAAATGTAGAGCCATGCGACCGTATTGAGTGTGCCGGTAAAGAAATTGATAATTGCCTGCATGGGTTTTACCCCGGACGATCCCCCGATCGTCCATCCTTTCCTCTTTTTTCCTTCTGGCAGAACAAAAGCTGGAAAGAACGTCGCAAAAAATATTTCTTGCTCTGTCCTTTGGCCTGAGAGATCGGCGGCTGACCGCCTTACACCTTCGGCGTTCACTTAAGAAACTCTCCAGAGTTGGAATGACTACGCAAACAATTTAACATAAAATGGCGAGGTTTGCAAGAGAAATCTGTTTAACATGTTGAAAAGGAAACGTGATTTTGAATAAAAAATATACAAAATAGACAAAAATGATTTTTCTTTTAACGCAATCTTAACAGAAATATTGTAGAACTTAACAAAAGAGGAAAAAGATTTTCTGACATTTTTATGCACTTTCTTCCTCCGACACACCAAAATTGCGCTTTTCCTGTAAAAAACGCAAAAAAATGACTCCGGGATGAACCCGAAGCCTTCTGCCTGCAAAAAAACTGAAAAAGTTTTTTGACAGACGCAAAAAGACTCCGGGTTACCCCGGAGTCTTTTGATTTACCTGGAAACCATTACTTCTTTGCTTTATCGAAGAAGTATTCCTTGGTCAGTTTGATGACCACCGGCGACAGGGCGAACAGTGCGATGAAGTTCGGCACTGCCATAAGGCCGTTGAGCGTATCGGCGATGTCCCAGACAACGTTCAGGGAAGCGACTGCGCCGATGACGACGACGATAACATAAGCAGCCTTGTAGACCGTAGCAGCCTTCAGACCGAACAGGTACTGGCAGCAGCGGGAGCCGTACAGCGCCCAGCCGAGGACAGTGGTGAATGCGAAGAGTGTCAGAGCAATTGCAACGAAGAGCGATGCAACCTTCTCACCGAAAACGGTTGCGAATGCAGCGGCGATGAGCTCAGAGCCGGGCTTGACACCGAACGGGATCTCAATGCCGGAGCAGATGATGGTAAGAGCGGTGAGGGAGCAGATGACGATGGTATCTGCGAAGACCTCGAAGATGCCGTACATACCCTGCTGGACAGGACCTTCGGTTTCAGCAGCCGCATGCGCGATAGCCGCCGAGCCGAGGCCAGCCTCGTTGGAGAACGCAGATCTGCGAAGACCCCAGACGATGGTTTCCTTCAGGACGATACCGGCAGCCGCGCCGCCAGCAGCCTGCGGGGTGAAGCAGGTGGAGAAGATCTTGCCGAATGCGGGGATGATGTTGCCGGCGTGGGTGAAGATAACGATCAGACCGCCAACAATGTAGATCGCTGCCATGGCCGGGACGAGTCTTTCTGCGACTGCGCCGATGCGCTTGATGCCGCCGAAGAGAATGAAGCCGACGAGGACTGCGAGGACAATGCCGAGCACAAGGTTCAGAGTGTGGTTTGCGCTGTCGGACAGGGGCTTAAAGACGTTGACCGCATTGCCGATCGAGCCGACGATGGAGTTGACCTGAGAGAGGTTGCCGATGCCGAAGCAGGCCAGACCTGCGAAGATGCAGTACAGAACGCCGACCCACTGCCAGCCCTTGCCAAGGCCGTTCTTGACGTAGTACATCGGGCCGCCGACCCAGTCGCCCTTTGCGTCGCGCTCACGATAGCGAACAGCGAGAAGAACTTCGGAGTATTTGACCATCATGCCCATCAGAGCCGCCAGCCACAGCCAGAACACTGCGCCGTAGCCGCCAAGGGCGATGGCCTGCGAGGTGCCAACGATGTTACCAGTGCCGACCGTTGCAGCCAGCGCCGTGGACAGCGCCTGCAGCGGTGTAACCGCACCCTCGCCCGCCTCCTGCTTTTTGAACATCTTGAACAGGGTGTTTTTAATGATGTAGCCGAACTTCGTGAACTGAAGTCCCTTGTTGCGAATGGTCAGGTAGAAACCACCCGCGATGGTGCACGGCAGGAAAATGTACAGCCATGCAACCGTGTTGAGCGTGCCGGTGAAGAAATTGATAATTGCCTGCATAGGGTTTACCTCGGACGACCCCCCGATCGTCCATCCTTTCCTCTTTTTTCCTTCTGGCAGAACGAAAGCGTGGAAAGGACGTCGCAAAATATTTCTTGCTCTGTCCTTTTGCCTGAGAGATCGGCGGCTGGCCGCCTTACACCTTCGGCGTTCACTTAAGAAACTCTCCAGAGTGGATTGATTACGCACTTAATCTACCATAAAAAGGACGCGGGCGCAAGCGGATTTCTGTTGAATTATATAGGTATCTCCTTATCGATACCGAAATATCTATACAAATTGAACAAAAACATGCAAAATTTCGCCGGAAAATCCCTTTTTTTCGGGGATTTTTTCATCTCTTTAATGGGTGTTAAGAGGGCGTTAAGACTTTTGATTTCTTATAAAATCTTCCATTTTAAGACTGGTTTTTCCATAAATTCTGCCACTTCCCATCCCCTTTTGCGGCCGGAGGCCGGGCGCTTCCGGCGCGCGATTTTTTTCTTTCGGAAGCCTTTGTCAGATCCTGCAAAGACTTGACGCAGATGCATTTGGCTGGTACAATATAAAAGGTAAAAAATGTTCCTGCGCAAAGCGTTTGCGCAGGAGGAAGGCGGCCAGACGCGCCGCCTTTGGGCAGCCGGACAAACGGAGGATACCATGGCAGCACAGAAAATATTGATTTTGGATTTTGGCGGGCAGTATAACCAGCTCATCGCGCGCCGCGTGCGCGAGGCAAACGTCTATTGCGAAGTAAAGCCCTGCACCACACCGCTGGCGGAGCTGATGCAGGAAAAGCCCATCGGTTTTATTTTTACCGGCGGGCCGCAGAGCGTTTATCTCGATGGCTCGCCGCAGGTCGACCCGGAGATTTTTAAGCTCGGCCTCCCGATTCTCGGCATCTGCTATGGCTGCCAGCTCATCGCGCATCACCTTGGCGGCAGGGTCACTGCCGCGCAGGACGATACGGCGCGCGAATACGGCAAAACTGAGACCTTCTTTGATACCTCGTGTGCCCTCTTCCATGGCATGAAGGAGCAAAGCATCACCTGGATGAGCCATGGCGACTACATGGCCAAAGTGCCGGACGGCTTTACCCTCTGCGCCCACTCTGCCGCCTGCCCAACGGTTGGCATCTGCGACGAGGCGCGCAGGATTTACGGTGTGCAGTTCCACCCTGAGGTCAACCACACCGAAGAAGGTCGCCTGATTCTCCGGAACTTTCTCTACCGCATCTGTCAGGCCGCTGGCGACTGGACAATGGCCGATTACCGCCAGACGGCGATCACCGCCATCCGCAAAGCTGTCGGCGATGGGCGCGCGCTGCTGGCGCTCTCCGGCGGCGTAGACTCCTCGGTTGCGGCGGCGCTCATGGCCGAGGCCATCGGTAAGCAGCTGACGTGCGTGTTTGTCGACCACGGCCTGATGCGGAAAAACGAGGCCGACGAGGTCGAGGCCGCCTTTTCCAGATGGGATATCAACTTTGTCCGCGTCAATGCTGAGGCGCTTTTCCTGCAAAAGCTTGCGGGCGTCTGCGAGCCGGAGGCCAAGCGCAAGATCATCGGCGAGGAATTTATCCGCGTCTTTGAGGCCGAGGCCAAAAAGCTCGGCAAGGTCGATTTTCTCGTCCAGGGCACGATCTATCCCGATGTCATCGAGTCCGGCCTTGGAAACTCGGCTGTCATCAAGAGCCATCATAACGTCGGCGGACTTCCCGACTATGTGGATTTTAAAGAGATTCTTGAGCCGCTTCGCATGCTCTTTAAAGACGAGGTGCGGGCGCTTGGGCGTGAGCTTGGTCTGCCGGAGGCGCTTGTCATGCGCCAGCCCTTCCCCGGGCCGGGGCTTGCCGTGCGCGTGATCGGCGATATTACAAAGGAAAAGCTCGACATTTTGCGCGAGGCTGACTTCATCTTCCGCGACGAGGTCGCAAAGGCAGGCTTTGACCGCCAGATGAGCCAGTATTTTGCCGTCCTGACCTCCATGCGCTCAGTTGGCGTCATGGGAGACGGCAGGACATATGACTATACGCTGGCTCTTCGCGGCGTGACAACGTCTGACTTTATGACAGCCGACTGGGCAAGAATTCCCTATGACGTGCTTGACCGGGTCTCGACGCGAATCGTCAACGAAGTACGCGGCATCAACCGCATTGTCTATGATATTACGAGTAAACCCCCTGCAACAATCGAATGGGAGTAAAATTAGGAGGAAAAACAAATGAGCGATGTACGTCCCGAATCCATGGCCCGCATTACCACCCCGGAGCTGGCTCAGGCCTTTATCGACGAGCAGGTAGCTGCCGTCCGCGCGCAGGTAGGCAGTAAGAAGGTGCTGCTGGCGCTGTCCGGCGGTGTTGACTCTTCGGTTGTTGCCGCGCTTCTCATCAAGGCCATCGGCAAGCAGCTTGTCTGTGTGCATGTCAACCACGGTCTGATGCGCAAGGGCGAAAGCGAGCAGGTCATTGAGGTCTTCCGCAACCAGCTCGACGCAAACCTTGTCTACGTTGACGCGACCGACCGCTTCCTCGACCTTCTGGCTGGTGTCAGCGAGCCCGAGAAGAAGCGCAAGATCATCGGCGCAGAGTTTATCAAGGTCTTCGACGAAGAGGCCTCGAAGCTGGAAGGTATTGACTTTTTGGCGCAGGGCACGATCTACCCCGACATTCTCGAGTCTCACGGCGTGAAGGCGCACCACAATGTCGGCGGTCTGCCGGAGGATATGAAGATGGAGCTGGTCGAGCCGGTCAAGCTTCTTTATAAGGACGAAGTCCGCGTGGTCGGCGAGGCGCTCGGTCTGCCGCACTCGATGGTCTACCGTCAGCCGTTCCCCGGCCCCGGCCTTGGCGTCAGATGTCTGGGCGCGATCACAAGAGACCGCCTGCACGCGCTGCGCGAGGCAGACGCAATTTTGCGCGAGGAGTTCGACAAGAACGGCCTTGCCGGCAAGGTCTGGCAGTATTTCATCGCCGTGCCCGACTTCAAGAGCGTTGGCGTCCGCGATGGCAAGCGTTATGAGGGCTGGCCTGCCGTCATCCGCGCCGTCAACACCACCGACGCCATGACCGCCACTATCGAAGAGCTCCCCTATCCCCTGCTGCACCATATCACCGACCGCATCACCCACGAGGTCGAGGGTATCAACCGCGTCGTGCTCGATCTGACGCCTAAGCCCATCGGCACAATCGAGTGGGA